>JANMHX010000127.1:0-4554 GCA_031375485.1 Gemmatimonadota bacterium
TGGCTTCGTGACTATTACGGCAAGCTGCTGGTGTCCCACGGTGGCGGGATCGACGGCATGTTGTCCCAGATGGCGTGGCTTCCGGAAGCGGACGTCGGGGTCGTGGTGCTGACCAACACCGACGGGCAGAATCTCCAGAACGCGCTGCCGTTCAAGATTCTCGACCGGTTCATCGGGGCGCCGGACCGCGACTGGAGCGGGCTCTACCTGACTCAGGCCAAGCAGCAGCGGCAGCGCGCCGATTCGATCCGGGGCACGCTGGTGGCTCAGCGGGTGACGGGCACCAAACCGTCGCTGGCGCTCGACCGCTACGTTGGGGTCTACGACAACCCCTTCTATGGCGAAATCCGGATCGAGCAGGACGGCGCGGGGCTGGTGCTCAAGCGGAGCGCCGAGCAATGGGCCAAGTTGGAGCATTGGCACCTGGACACGCACGGGGTGATCTGGAACACCAATCGCACGCCGGAGATCAATAGCTTCGCCATCTTCCGGGTCGATCCGAACGCCAAGGTGGCCGCGCTCGAAATGCGGGGGCCGCCGTTCGCGACGCCCTATGCTGAAGGGGCGGTGTTTGTCCGGAAGACGGACCAACGTTAGGCAGAGGTCCGGCGCTCAGGACCGAGTGAGCCGCCCCCCGCCCGAAGACCACGCCGGAATCCCCTGGCTGCCTCGGGGTGCCACCGAAAGGGAGCAACCGGGCCCCCCAAGTGGCGGTTGCCCGGCGGGTCGAACGCCGACGGTGTCATTGGCGCCGCAAGGGGGGCATACGATTGGTCGCGGTCCAGTCACAGTTGGCGGTGTCCAACCGATAGCGGCGAATCCAGAGTGGCGCTTTTTGTAACCCCGTCGGTGCCTTGTTGAGGACCTCGACCGTGTCGTTGTGCCAGACGAGGGTGGCTTTCCCTGTGGAATCGGCGGGAATAGTCCCGTCGAGGCAGGCTGCGGTAAGATCGCTTGATACGACAGTGAGGTAATAGTGATAGTTGCCGAGCAAGGAATCCCGGGCCGGGAAGGAATCGGGTCGGATCTGGTCATGATCGGAGTAGGTCAGGACGAGCCGCCCGTCAGGCAGGCCCGCCAGCCCCTCAAGAATTGAACCTTCCGGCTGAAACCACTGTCGTTTCCGCGTTTTGGCTGCACGGTTGTACAGCCCAGGCGGCGTACCCCGCCGCCTGGCCGCTCGAATCAGGACCCCATCCTTTTCCCGCCCGCGAGGGTCGATCACCCGCAGGCCCGGCTCTGACGCGATCACGACTACGACGTCGGCATCGCGCACCGCCACGCCCGAAAACCCGTACACGACCCACACATAGGCTCCCCGCATATAGGGCGGGCTGGTACCGATCGGCGTCACCGATGGTGCCCCAACGACCCAGCGCGCCACGGGGCCTGGGAAGTCCACAGCGACGCCGGCGAAATACATCGTGTCCCCTCGGACCCCGTGCTGAGGGGCCAGTCGCAGCAAATCAGCCGGGACCTCTGCCGTTTGTCGCCCATCCCTGATCCGATAAACGCGGAGGACCTTCTGCCACCAATCGTGGACCGCGACCAAGGTGTCGCCGGGCAACACGTACGGTGCGGAGGATTCGCGGCCATCGGCTAGTTCGGTGGTTCGGGTCGAGATGATTCGGGCGAATCGGCCCGCTGAATCAAAGGTCAGCAGGCGGTAACGTTCGATGTCGCCGAGGACGTACGATTGGCGCCCCCCGCGAGCCGCGTACAATTGGGGGCCGAGCGGGATCGTGTCAGGCACCGCCAACGCGACCGAGTCGATGAGTATCAGCGTTGGACCGCGGCTCGATGCAGGCGCTCGGTAGGAAGAGGAACAGCCCGCGGCGAAGGCCATTGCAGCCGCCCAACCCAACGCGCTATGGAACCTTGGGAGCACGAATGCCGCCGGTGTCGAGCCATTGGCACTGGGCCAACGAAATGTGGTACCGGTACACGACCGAACGGACCGTATTGTCAGGCATGACTTGACGGGCCAGGGCTACCAGGGTGTCTCCCACGAACCCCGGGAAGGGCAGGGGGGCATCAGTCGTCAACGGGACCAGTCCATCAACGCAAGCCTTGGCGAAATCAGGCTGGACGATCGTTAGGTAGTACCTGGCACCGGTCGGCTCGGCGCCGGGCCCCCCCGTTGGCACATCGACATCAAGCATCAGGACTGCGAGGTTGCCATTGCTCATCCGAGACAGGCCGGCTGCCATCGATCCGAGGTATTCGAATGGCCGGTGCTTTTGTTCCAGGGCAACCTGTCGGGCAAGCAACCCTTCGTCGTTACCTCGGCGCGCCCTGTGCGGCAGGACGACGTGGCCGTTTGGGACTCCATTTCGGTCGAGCAACCGGAGGCCGGGGTCTAGCGGTAGCAAGGCGACATAGCCGGTGCTTGTCGGAACGGCCTCAATCTTCCCGTACCTGAACAGAAGCGGGCCGGCACTTGCGAGGTTTGGTGGGACGGCGCCGATCGTTGCCTGGCCGCTGTCGGCCCAGTCCCACCTTGCAAGTACCGACGCTGAGAACTGGAGCCCGAAGACCACCGTATCACCGACCTGCGTCCAGGCCCGGCCCACGTCAAGAAATGGAACCTGTGTTCTTCTGAGGAACCGACCTGTCGCTGCCTCGAACAACGAAACGGCCGCTTGGCGTGGATCGGGGACGGCCAAGATCGAGTCGTTCGCCAAGAGCCCCGGTTGGCCTGCCGCGAGTAGCTCTCCGGGGCCAGGGCCACTTCTGCCGAACGTCAGGTCGAATGCCCCGTCCCGGGTGAAACGTATGACTCGACCGCCCGTCAGGTCAGCTACGTACGAACGGCCGAAGCGGTCGTGGGCAATGTTAGCAAAACGGCCCACAACGGCGCTGTCCGGTTCGCGAAGCGCCACGGAATCCAAGATCGACACGAGGGGCCCGCTCTTGAAGCCCTTGGGCGAATCGGTGCACCCGGAGGAAAACAATCCTGCAATCTGCAAACGCAGGAGTAACCGGAAATTGAACCTCGCCATTGCCGCCGGCCGGTCATGCCTTGACGCCACAGGTTGGACCACCACGGCCTCCATGATCACCTGGTGAACGTCAGCGAGTCACTAGTCAGCACGTGCATTGAGCATGAAATGGTTGGTTTCCACAGCTGTAGACGCAATCCGGAAAAGGCCAAACGTTTGCCCATTTCGAGCCAGCCACCGACTGTGATGGGCTCATGGCCAGGACAGCGGCTCCTAGTACAGTTCCTAACAGCAGCGTACGCATTGAGACTTTCATTGTCAAGTTTCCTTTGGTTTGGTCCGTTTTGAACCCGTGGTGATCCATCGAATGTCCGTCTTCAGGGTCTCGGCATCAACGAGAGCAAGCTGTCTGCCGTTGCGATCGGCTGGCGGCGTAGCCCGCCAGGACCGACCCGGACGGCAACGAAGGGCGGTCGAATGCTCGGACTCGTCTCCGAGAGCACACCGTCGGCCCGGATTCTTTCCAACGCTAGCTCGCGGGCTTCGGGTGGCGCCGGCTGTCTCGTGAACAGGAGTGTGAACGATGAAGGTTGGCCTTGTCGGGCGAGTAGCCAGCCAAGGAGCTGTCGGTTGCACTTGAGACATTCGGCGGGGTCGACGACGATCACCGCCGTTCGTGTTTCACCGATCGCCGGTGATGCCGCCTCGAGCGAGGAATATTCACGTAGCTCCGGTCCCCGATTGCAAAAACCGACCGCGACAAGCGCGACGGATCCGCGTGCCCATTTGCGGGTTCCAGTTCTGGGAGATTCCGCCATAGCCCCACCGAGAGTGAGTGACCCGACAAAGTTCGGCAATCCCGGGAGGTGAGCAACCCTCATTATTCGGGTACGCGTGTCGCACTTGGGACCAGCAACTCACTGACCGATATTGAGTCCGGGCGTTTCATCACAGCGCCCTCGCCGTCGAAGGGCTACCTTCCGACTGAAGAGTCGAGGAGGCCGTCGTGCGGTTGCTGATTGTCGAGGATCATCTTCTCGTAGTTGAAATGTTGATTCGGGCGCTGGAGACCGAGCACACCATTGCGGCCGCGTTCGTTCGTGGAAGTGATGCTCTGGTTTGGCTGGCTCACTATACCTGCGATTGCGCGATCGTTGATCTTTGCCTTCCCGACATGGATGGTGTCGAATTGATCAGGATGATCCGCTGCCATGACCGAACAATCAGAATCGTGGCGACCAGCGGCTACACATCTCACACCGACTGCGATGGGATCGGAGCAGATGCCTTCGTCCCGAAGGCCGGAAGTCTGGCATTGCTACGGTACGAGATTGGGAAAGGGCGAGAAGGCGCACGCCTGGAGGACTTGAGGCACCGACGACTAGCTCCGAGAAAGGTCGCGATCCTGCGAGCGGTTGCTTCAGGCTATCGGGCCCGGGAGATCGCGTCGTTCCTTGGTGTCTCACAGAACACGGCGGAGGAATACCTCGAACAACTCAAACGGCAATTGGGTGCGCGGACACTCGCCCAACTCATCACTGCGGCCTTGCGTCTTGGTTATGCGGCTGACGTTCTTTGCGGCCTCCCCCCCCCCGGGGGGGATTAGGCGTTC
>JANMHX010000128.1:0-25540 GCA_031375485.1 Gemmatimonadota bacterium
CGCGGCGGTTCTTGGCCCAGGCGGCTTCGTTGGAGGCGGGGTCGGACGGCCGTTCCTCACCGAAGGATAGGGTCTCGATCCGGTTGCCGTCGATGCCCTTGGCCTCGAGATACCGCTTGGCGCTGGTGGCTCGCTTGTTCCCGAGCACCAGGTTGTACTCGTCCGAGCCCCGCTCATCGCCATGGCCCGAGATCTTGATCCGCAGGGCGGGATTGGCCAGCATGATGGCCGCTTTGAGATCGAGCACCGGCTGCCCATCCGCCCGGATCGCATCCTGATCCAGGTCGAAGTAAATCGACTCCTGCATGGCCCGGGTCAGGTCGGCGGTGATCGCCGCGTCCGCGGCCCCAGGATCGGTGGGATTGGTGGTCCCGCCGGGAGTCGTCCCGCCCGTGGTCCCGGTCCCGGGGGTTGTGGTCGTTCCGCCGGTGGGCGTCGGGACCGCTTCCGGCTGCTTCTTGCCGCAGGCCGACAACAGGGCGAGTGCCAGGATCATTGATCGAACACGCATGCGGTGATTCTCCCTTTGAGGCGAAGTCGTTTTTCAGGCTTTGCTTCAGCGGCCGCGACCGATGGGCCGTGACCACGACGGTAATCGAGCGGAGCCGGCCGTCATGAGTTGCCGGACCCGGCCGGTCTCCAGATCCAGCACATGCAGCTGCCCACGACCGGTCCGGTTCGACACAAACACCACGTGACGACCATCGGGCGCGAAGCTCGGATCCTCGTTCCGCCCTGACGAAGTCCTCGCCTTGAGCTCCCGGGCCGAGACGTCGAAAGTGACGATCTGCGGACTGCCCCCGGACTCGCGATGGAACACAATCGTCGTGCCGTCAGTCGACCAATCGGGGGCAAACGAACTGCCCGACGCCCCGTAATCGAACGGAATCATCAACTCCTGATCCGTCCCATCGGCCGCCATCGAATAGATCTGGGGCGACCCGGCGCGGTTGCTGACGTACGCAATGCGCCGACCGTCGGGAGAATAGACAGGCGAGAGGTTTTCTGCAAACCGTCCCGCGGTCAAACGCTCGACGCAACAGAGGTCCGCGACGTTGACCGCGTGGAGGTTGGCCGCCTGCTCGGTCAGGCGCGAAAAGACCAGCTTTCGGCCGTCCGGCGAGAAGGACGGCGTGATGTTCTGGCCCACGTTGGTCGTCGGCACGACCTGCCTGGTTCCCGTGGCCACCGACTGGACGATGATGGCCCCGGCGCCCTCGCCGCCAAGCTGGGTGTAGGCAAACCGGCTTCCGTCCGGGGACCACACCGGCGAAATCGCGAGCAGATTGGCGGGACTCATCGGCACCACGCCATGACCGTCGGAATCGATCCGGTAGATCCGTTTGTCACCGTTGTTGAGGAAGAGCATTCGGGTGGCCGCCACGCCGGGTTTGCCGGTGACCCACCGGACGATCTCGTCGGACACCCGGTGGACGGCCATCCGGGCCTCACCTCGGCCGGACGGATCGAGTGGCACCGTCATCTCCTGCCGAACGAACTCCGCGGCCAGATCGTGGAGACGGATGGCGACCGCCCCGTTGACGCTCGCAATCTCGACTGCGTAACTGGCCCGCAAGGTCCGATACAGCGCGTAGTTGATCGGCGCGCCGGTGGCCGGACCAACCGGGCCGCCCGTAGAGGGGAGGGCGATGACCTCGAACCGATCACTGAAATCGAGATCGCGGGCCACGATGCCTCGAATCGAGTCGAGCGCGACGACCGTCGGCATCACCACTAAGCCGGGCCGGACCCCCGGGTCGTACACCCCCTGAACCCGAACCGTGTCCTGAGCCGCCGCCGACCGGGCGGTCAGGATGCTGGCCAGGACAATGACTCCGTTCCACCGCTTCATGGCCGATTCCTCGGTCGGAAGAGAAACGCCACCTGCAGGATGTCCGCCGGCCAGACCTTCGGCAACGGACCGAAGGCCAGGTCCTCCGCCGCCTTCTCGATGGCGCCCTGGGCTTCGAGATCGAACGAGTAGCTCCGTGAGGTCCTCAGCACTCTAATGTCTCGCACCGAACCGTCCCGCATGATCGTAAAGGTCACTTCGGCCTCCAGCGCGCTCGAACCGACCGGCCGGGCCCACCGTCGCAAGATCTCATTAGTGAGGTTCCGAAGGTAGGTCGGATCCGGAAACTGCTTCCCGCCCTCGACCCGGACGTTGGCGACGTCGGTTCCGGTTCCCGGGGTCTCTCCCGGGGCCAGTGGCGTCGCGGCCTTGGACGGCGGGGCCGGCTCGGTCTTGGGGTCCACTTTGGGTGGCGGCTTGGTCTTCACCGGCACCGGCTTCGCGGCCGGCTTGGGCTTCGGCGCCACTTTCGGAGGGACCGGTGGCGGGGCCACGGCCGCCGCCGGCGCGATGGTGGCGGCCCGCGGGGCGGCCACCAACTCGACGTTATAGACGATCGGCTGGAGTCTGGCGGCCTCGCGGGTCGACAGCAGCACGGCCGCCACCAGCGCGCCGTGCACCAGGAGGGTCCCGGTGGCACCGGCCACCACCCCCTGGCGGGGCATCGGCGGCACCGAACGAAGCCTCATCGAGTGACGTCTTCCTCTTCGGTGACCAGCCCCGCCGAGGTGATGCCCGCCTCGTGAAGCGCCGCGATGACTCGCACGACGTTTCCATACGGCGTCGCCCGGTCGCCGCGGACGTAGACGCTCGAGGCCCGGCGCTGATCCATCAGCCGGCGCACCGTCGCGCGGAGCTCGGCTTGGGTTACTGGAATGTCATCGACGAAGATCTTGCCCCGCCGGTCGATGCTGACCATGATCCCATCCTTGGCCGCGAGTGGCGTGGCCTTGGCCTGAGGCAGTTCGACATCGATGCCCCCCTGCATGATCGGGGCAGTGATCATGAAGATGATCAAGAGGACCAAGGCGACGTCCACCAACGGCGTGATATTGACATCGGCGTTCACCGCGGGCGACCGCCGCCGGCCGATCCCCGCCCCCCCCACGCCTCCGCCCGCCATTAGAGCCACCCCTCCTTCGCCATCCAGCCCACCAGGCCGTTGGCGAACCCTTCCAGCTCGCCCTCGAGCACTGCCGTCTTCGACGCGAAGTAGTTGTACGCCACCAGCGCTGGAATGGCCGCCGCAATACCGGCCACCGTCGTGATCAGCGCCTCGGCGATGCCGGGCGCCACCGCGGCGATGTTGCCGGCACCCTTCTGGCCCATGCCCAAGAAGGCGTCCATGACGCCAAGGACCGTCCCCAGGAGGCCGAGCAGCGGGCTCACGCTACCAACCGTGGCCAGCGACGGAATCAACTTGGCGGCCGCATCCCGCTCCGCACCGACTTCCTTCCCGAGGACCATCTTCAAGGCCTCGAGTTGGGTCACGGTCAGACTAACCCGTTCAGCCCCGCCATCCTTGAAGACGCCGGGCGCCAGGTCGCTGTAGAAGCTCATCGCTTCCCGGAACACCCGGCCGATCGGTGACGGCGGCAGCTTGAGCACGACCCGGTGGGCATCTTGGAGCCGCGGCGCCCCCTCCAGGGCCCGAAGCAGCCGAGTGTTCTGGACCCGAATCCGCCGAAGCTGCCAGGCCTTGAGCCCGATGACGAACCACGAGATCACCGAGAACAAGGCCGTGACGCCAAGGACGACTTTCGTCGCGGGGGTGGCAATGGCGAGGAGTTCCCAAGCCGAGGTGGGAATCAGGGTCGACGCCTGGAGGGCCAAGATCATCGGTACTCCTTCATGGGTTCAAACCGGTGCCGTCGGCCGGGAGACGCCCGAACGCCGCTTTCGCGACACCCATGAAGATAAAACGACGCGGGGCCGTTGGAACGGCCCCGCGCCGACTGAAAGACCCGATGTTAGGCTACGCCGGGATCAGGAGGGCAGCTTGCCGACCTGCTTGATCCGGGTTCCCGGGGGAATGTCGGGGGAGATGACGTTCAGGATTTTGACCGTGGCGCTCCGGTCCCGGACATGGACCACTTGGAGTACGGCCATCAACTCGTCCACCGTGTCGGAGGCCCCGATTCGCGACCGAGCATCCCGCCGCACTTCGAAGATGTCGCCGCGCGCGACCCCATCACGCTTGCCTTTGTCGATGAACAGGAAGCCCTGCGGGTGCTTGAGCTCGCGCGCCTCCCGCTGGCCCAGGATCGCCCCGGTCAAGCCGTTGGCCACCGGCTGGGCCCGGGTCGAACCGCCGTCGGTGAACGGTTCCGCGGGGATCGTCAGCTGCCCGTTCCGGATCGGACCATAGACCGACATGACGGAGGCGACCGCCTGCTTGCCGGTTGTCGCGGTTACCCGCACCATCCCGGTGGGGACAACGATGTCGCCGAAGCCCGCCGGACCTTCCTTGGTCTGGACGATGAGCAGCATGTCGCCGACCTGATACTGGGCCCCCTCGGGGGGCATGATCGCGACTTCGGTATAGAGCGTCGCGGTGGCCCGCTCACTCAGGTTCCGAATCTGCTGCGGGGTAACCGTCCCGAGCAGACGGCCGAAGGACATCGACTCACCCTCGGTCAAGTAGCCGGACGAAAAGAACTCGCCCTTTCGGAGCGGCTGATAGGGCTGCTCCCGGTAGGTCCGAAGGGCCGAACGGGCATCGAGCCCCCGGCGCTTGGCAAAGAGCGAATCGGACCGGGGCTCTTGAGCCTCCGGCTCGGGCTCGACGACGACGGGCGGGCGCTCGGGCTGGGGCGTCGGCCGAGTCATTTCGGGCGGTTCGCTGACCACCGGCTTCGGCTGAACGGCGACCGGGGCCTTAGGCTCCGGCTTGGGGGCCGGCTCCGCCGGCGTTGCCGCCGCGGCGTCCGATGACACGATTCGGAGCACCTGCCCCGGCACAATGTGCTTCGGATCGTTGATCCGATCGGTATTGAGCTGATAGATCTGGTTCCAGAGGGATTGATCCCCCAAGAATCGCCTGGCGATCGAGAACAGCGTATCGCCCGGCTTGACGGTGTAGGTGGCGGGTTTCGCTACTGGCTGGGCGACAGCCGCCGACAACGGACCGGCGGCCGCGCCCAACAAGACCATCGCGAGCGAAACATTAGAACGGAAGATCGTCGTCCTCGGCATCAAGGGCCTCCGGAAAATCGTCGAAGGATTCCGATTTCTGCGGCGCCGATGCGGCCGCAGCACTCGCCTTCGAAGGCGCGAAGGACTCACCCTCGGCGCCGCCGCGTCCGGACAACATGATCAGCTCTCGGGCTTGGATCTCGGTGGTGTACCGAGTTTGCCCCTCGCGATCCTGCCAGCTCCGGTACTCGATGGCGCCTTCGATGTAGACCTTGTCGCCCTTCTTACAATAGCGTTCAGCAATGTCAGCAAGATTTGAGCCCTTGTTGTTCCAGAGGACAACCCTATGCCACTCCGTCTTTTCCTGCTTCTCCCCGCTCTGGTTCTTCCACTGGCGGCCGGTAGCAACCGACAGGGTGGCCACCCGGCCACCGTTCGTGGTACTACGGACCTCGGGGTCGGCGCCGAGGTTGCCAATCAGGGTCACCTTGTTCAGACTGCGGCTCATAGGACTCTCCTCAGGTTCGGGTCGGTGTCAGTCGATAACGCCGCCCAAGATAGTGGGGCTCTAACCCCTTGGAATAACCATAGTTAAGACTTTTGTATCATTTGACCACAATACTCAGATCCGAGCGCATGATCACGGCGTTTTCCCGGGGTTTCCGGTAGTAATCAGTCCGGAAACCAACCGCCCGAAAGCCCCGGGCCTCGTACAGAAACCGGGCGGCTTGGTTGGACTCCCGAACCTCGAGGAAGGCCTCGACCGCCCCCCCGGCGGTGACGGCGGCCAGGACCGAATCGAGCAGCCGCCGCCCGACTCCCTGCCGCCGATACAAAGGCAGCACGGCGATGTTCAGAATTTCGGCCTCCCCCGCGATCACCCGTGCAAAGGCGTATCCTGCAAGGCGCAATTCCGGGCCACCCGCCAGCACCACCCGGGACGATACTGCCTCATTTTCGAACAGTTCCAGGATCCCGGCCGCGCTCCAGGGGTCACCGAAGCAGACTCGTTCCGCCTCGGCAATCCCGGGCGCGTCAGCGAGGGTCGCCGGTCGAGTCAGCCAGAGCTCGGCCATGAACCTTCTCCCATCTGGCCTGGGCTTCGGCCGGCCGGCCATAATCCGGCTCCCAGCCCGGAAGATCGGCTACCGCCTCAGCGCCGCCGGGACGGCCGACCAATGCCAACAGGGCCGCCGCAGTGGGCAACCCGTCCGGCGGGCCGATGTGACGCCTCGCCAGCGCCCACTCAAAGCCAACCACGAGGCCCAGGGGAAAGTCGCTCACAACCGCGTCGGGCACCAGGTCGGCCGCGAGGGACTGGCCGCTGGCCAACACCACCGGCGGACGCAGCGTCTCGATCGGCCCCCCTCGCTGACTCATCCGATAGACCCCGGCATAGCATTCTCCTCGAAGCGCCGAGCCCAAACCGACCACCACGCCGGCCCCATCGGCAGCAACGGCGCGGACCAGCAGCGTCGACGCGGTCCAGACCCTGACTTCTCGTCCGCGGCAGACGCCCTTGACCCAGGCGGCCCCGACCCGAAGCCCGGTGAAGCTACCCGGCCCGTCGCCGACGGCAATGTCGGTCAGGTGTCCGATCCCGACGCCAAGGTCGGCCAGCACCTCGGTGACCAGCGGCACCAGCAGTGAAGCATGGCGGCGGGCCCCGACCGCCACCCGCTCGACCACCCGGCCGCCGGCTGCCCCCGCCACAGACAACCGGTCGGTACTGGTATCGATGGCCAGGGCGATCACCGGACGACCTCGAACCAGCGGCGATCGGGCTCGGCGGCGTGATCCAGCCGAACCCGGCAGGTCGGAGGCGGGGCCCAGGCCCCGGCCCGGTCCGGCCATTCAACCAGCAACACATCGCCACCCGACAGGCGTTCCCAGTCGAGTTCGCGCGCCTCGTCGGGATGGCGCAAGCGGTAACAGTCGACGTGCCAAACCGGGCCGCGGCGCCCTTCATAACGGTGCACGAGCGCATAGGTCGGGCTGGTGGCGCCGGCCGTGACCCCGAGCCCTTCCGCGATCGCTTTCACGAGGGTCGTCTTCCCCGCCCCGAGATCGCCTTCCAACCACACGACCGACCCCGGCCCGAGCCCACGGGCGAGCGCGTGGCCTTTGGCCGCCAGCTCAGGCTCCGACACTAGTTCCATCTCAGGCTCGGGCCCGCCGCGACGACCGAGACCGGCTCGTCGATCCGGACGAGGGGCGGGCCACGTTGCCGGCCTCGACCGCGCGGAGGTCATTGAGTTGGTCGCGAAGCATCGCGGCCAATTCGAATTCGAGATTGTTCGCGGCGTCTCGCATCTGCCGCTCCAACGCCTTGATGGCGGTGGCGCGGGCCGCCGGATCGTGGAGATCGACCGCGGCCGCCTCCTTCTTTCTGACCGGCCGGTCGCGCTCGGTCCGGGCGTCCGCGACGTGGGTCGAGAGCTTCACCTCCGCCATCGACTTGATGATGGAGCGAGGGGTCGTCCCGTGCTCCGCGTTGTACTCGAGCTGGCGTTTGCGGCGCCGGTCCATTTCGGCGAGCGCGCGTTGCATCGACCCGGTCATCCGGTCGGCATAGAGGATCCCGAGACCGCTCAGATTCCGGGCCGCCCGACCCACCGTCTGGATCAACGACCGATCACTCCGAAGAAACCCCTCGTTGTCCGCATCGAGGATCGCGACGAGCGACACCTCGGGCAGATCGAGCCCCTCGCGCAACAAGTTGATCCCCACCAGCACATCGAAGTCGCCCAAGCGCAAACCTCGGAGAATCTCGATCCGCTCGATGGTATCGATATCCGAGTGGAGGTAGCGAACCCGAACCCCGACCTGCTGGAGGTAATCGGTCAGGTCCTCCGACATCCGCTTGGTTAACGTGGTGACGAGCACCCGTTCGCTGACCTTGACCCGTTTCCGGATTTCCTCGAGCAGATCGTCCACCTGTCCCTTGACCGGCCGGACCTCCACCATCGGGTCGACCAGAAACGTCGGGCGGATGATCTGCTCGACCACATGCCCTGCCGAGATCCCGAGTTCGAAGTCGCCCGGGGTGGCGGACACCATGATCATCTGCGGCACCAATGACTGAAACTCTTCGAACGTCTGGGGCCGGTTGTCGAGGGCGCTCGGTAGCCGAAAGCCGTACTCGACGAGCGTTTTCTTGCGGGCTTGATCGCCGTTGAACATCCCCCCGATCTGGGGAATCGTGGCGTGCGACTCGTCGACGACGACCAGGTAGTCGGCCGGGAAGTAATCCAGCAGGCACGCCGGCCGCTCGCCGGGGCGCCGGTCGCTCAGCGGGCGCGAGTAGTTCTCGATGCCCGGACAGGTGCCGATCTCGAGGAACATGTCGATGTCGAAGTTGGTTCGCGACTCGAGCCGCTGGGCCTCCAAGAGCTTGCCGGCGGCCCGGAACTCCGCCAGCCGCTCGGCCAGTTCCGCCCGGATCAACTTGACCGCCCGTTCGACATTGGGCCGCTCCGTCACATACTGGGTGGCGGGCCAAATGGCACTGGTCTCGAGCTGGGCGATCGTCCGGCCGGTGAGCGGATCGATCTTGGAAATCCGTTCGATCGTGTCGCCCCACAACTCGACCCGAACCGCCTGCTCGTCGTACGCCGGATAGATCTCGACGGTATCGCCGCGGACCCGAAAGGTGCCCGGCTCGAACGACACATCGTTGCGGTGATATTGAATGGCGACCAAGTCGGCGAGGATGCCGTCCCGCCCTTTTTCCTCACCCTGCTTCAACGTAAGCATCATCCGCCGGTAGGTGGCCGGATCGCCGAGGCCGTAGATGGCGCTGACCGTCGCGACGATGACCACGTCCTCCCGTTCCATCAAACTCGAGGTGGCCCGAAGCCGGAGGGACTCGATGTCCTCGTTGATCGAGGCGTCCTTCTCGATATACATGTCCGTGGAGGGGACATACGCCTCGGGCTGATAGTAATCGTAGTACGACACGAAATATTCGACGGCGTTGTTCGGCATGAACTGCTTGAGTTCGCCGTAGAGTTGGGCCGCCAGCGTCTTGTTGTGCGACAGCACCAACGTCGGCTTGCCGTAATTGGCCAACACGTGCGCCAGCGTCATCGTCTTGCCCGACCCGGTCACGCCGAGAAGGGTTTGATACTTCTGACCCGCCATCAGGCCGGCGGTCAGGGCCGCGATGGCTTGGGGCTGATCGCCGGCCGGGGCAAACGGGGCTTGCACTTCAAAACGAGGCATAAGGAGGGAAAGTTATGTCGGTATTTCTTCGGGGTCCAGCCCCCCCGATGCCGTCACTCCTTCCAGCCGAGCACCGCCTCCCACAACGGGGCCGGGAACGGCATCACCGAAAGCCGGGGTAGCCGTACGAGGTCGGAGCCGGCGAAGAGGTCGGAGCCCTTGATCTCCGAAAGCGTGACCGGCCGAGTGAGGCGCCTGACCGGCACGAGATCGACGACCGCGAGCTTGGGATCCGCCTGCTTGGGATCGGGATATGGGGCCTTGGTGACCCGGGCGATCCCGACGATCCGCTTCTGATCGCCGGTGTGGTAGACGAAGCACTCGTCGCCGACGGCCATCGCTCGGAGATGCTTGAGCGCCACCGGGTTGGCCACGCCGTCCCAGACCCCTTTCTGGTCACGTTCGAGATCGTCATAGGCGTAGGTGGACGGCTCGGTCTTGAGTAACCAACGATTGGCCACGGGGCACGCTCCCGGAAAATGTCAGGTTGCTTGGACTTCGCGCCGGTCAACCGACACGACGCCTTTGATCCGGCGGACGGCTTTCAGCACCTTCGCCAGGTGGGTCAGATTATCGACCTCGACGAAGATGGTCCCGAAGGCCGAACCGTCTTTGGTATGCAGGTCGGCGCGCCGGATGTTGGTACCGGTTTGGCTGACCGCCTGCAGGATATCGGCATAGAGCCCCCGACGGTCGTCGGCGTTCAGGACGAGCCTGACGGCAAACGACTCGCCCGCCTGCTCCTGCCAGTCAATCTCGACCCGGCGATCACCCTCCTTGAGGGTGAGCAGATTGGGACAGTCGGCCCGGTGAATCGAGATGCCCCGCCCCTGGGTGACGTACCCGACCACGGTGTCGCCGGGTACCGGCTGGCAGCACTGAGCATAGCGCACCAGCAGCCCGTCCACACCCTGGATCTTGATGCCCCGCCCCAGCCGGATCCGGTTGAGCATCCGGCCAAACACCGTCGGCTTCGGTTCCCGGAGATCCTCGTCGGTGAGATCGGGATAGAGGGCTTTCATCACTTGACCGATGGCGAGGTCGCCACGGCCAATCGAGACTTCGAGCGCCCGCCCCTCGGTGAGCCCGAGCGTCTTCGCCGCCCGGTCCAGCGCGCTCGCGGCCGGCGGATCGAGTCGGCGGCGCTTGACTTCCCGGGCGAGAATGTCGCGGCCCAGGCCGATGCTGACCGTCTCTTCCTCGTGACGGACCCACTGCTTGATCCGCTGGCGGGCCCGGCCGGTCCGGACGTGGTTGAGCCAATCGCGGCTCGGCTTGGCGGTCGGCGAGGTGAGGATTTCAACCGTATCGCCGTTCTTGATCTCGCGGTGGAGCGGCGCGATCCGGCCGTTGATCTTGGCGCCCTGGCAGCGGAGCCCGACTTCGGTGTGTACGAAGAAGGCAAAATCGATCGCGGTCGCGCCCTTCGGCAGCTGCTTGACGTCGCCCTGGGGCGTGAACACGAAGATCTCGTCCTGGTACAAGTCGAGTTTGAGAAACTCGAGGAACTCTTCCTGGCTGTGAGTGTCTTGTTGCAGCTCGAGCAGCTCCCGGAACCATTCGAAGTGCTGGTCGAACTCGTCGCGCTCGGTGCGGTCGGACTTGTAGAGCCAGTGGGCCGCAATCCCGAACTCCGCGGTGCGATGCATGTCGGGCGTTCGAATTTGGACTTCGTAGAGCTGGCTCCCCGGGCCGAAGATCGTCGTGTGGAGTGACTGATACCCGTTGGACTTGGGGCTCGCGATATAGTCCTTGATCCGGTCTTGGACCGGCGTCCAGTTGTGGTGCAAGATCCCCAGCACGTGATAACACGACGGCACGTCCGGGACGACGATCCGAAGGGCCATCATGTCGTACACTTGGTCGAACGGGAGCGCCCGTTTCCGCATTTTTTGGTAAATCGACCACAGATGCTTGGGCCGCCCCGTGACGTCGGCGTGTTCGATCCCGGCCTTGGCGAGTTCGCTCTCGAGCGGCCGGCGGAGCGCTTCGATCATCTCCTCGCGTTCGGCCCGTTTCGAGGCCACCTGCCGGGCGAGCCCGCTGTACTCCTCCGGCTCCAGAAACTTGAACGCCAGGTCCTCGAGTTCGGCCTTGACCTTGGCCATGCCGAACCGGTGGGCCAGCGGGGCGTAGATCTCGCCGGTTTCCGTGGCGATCCGCGCCTGGCGGTCGGGCGACAAATGCTCCAGGGTCCGCATATTGTGGAGCCGGTCGGCCAGCTTGATGATGATGACGCGAGCGTCCTTGGCGATCGAGAGGAGCAGCTTCCGATAGTTCTCGACCTGCTCGTCCGCCCGGCTCCGGAACGTCAGGTGGGCGATCTTGGTGAGGCCGTCGACCAGCTCGGCCACCTCCGGGCCGAATTCCCCGGCAATGTCCTCGACGCTGACTTCGGAATCTTCCACGACGTCGTGGAGCAGCGCCGCCGCGATCGAGGTCGAATCCAGGAATTGGTCCACGAGAATCGTGGCCACCGCGATGCTGTGCGAGACAAAATCCTCGCCCGACATCCGCTTTTGCCCACGGTGGGCGGACGCACTGAACGCCAGCGCCCGGTCAATCAGCGACAGGTCCAGCCGTTCGCCGTGCTTGGCGAGCAGGCCACGGAATTCCGGAACCGGGTCGAGCGCGGTACCTGTCACAGCAGTCCTTGAGTCGCGAAACTGGTCCACCGGTCGCCGGCCACGATCACGTGGTCGAGCACCGGAATCCCTAACACCGAACCGGCCGCCACGAGCTGCCCGGTCACCGCCCGGTCTTCAGGGGACGGTGTCGGGTCACCACTCGGGTGATTATGCACCACGATGATGCCGGCCGCCGCCTCCACGATCGCCGGCCGAAACACTTCGCGCGGATGGACCATGGAACCGGTCAGAACCCCGCGGGAAATCAACACGGACCGAACCACCTCTCGTTGAATCGACATCACCAAGACATGGAACTCTTCGACCTCGAGGTCGCGGATCCGGTCGCCGATGATCCGGACCACGTCTTCCGGCACCCGGATCCTGACCCGGGGCGGGCGCTCCTCCCGGGCCAACCGCCGGCCCAGTTCGAGCGCCGCCACCACGCGGCCGGCCTTGGCGCCCCCGACCCCCCCGACCACTCGCAACTGGCCGATGGGAAGCCCCGCCAGCCGCCGCAGCGATCCGCCGGCGGTTCGATAGACTCCCTGGGCCACCTCTACCGCCGGATGGCCCGGCCGCCCCGTTCCTAACAGAATGGCGAGCAACTCCACCGTCGTCAATGCGCCCGGACCGTGCCGGGCCAATCGCTCCCGAGGCTGGTCATCCGCCGGGGCCAATCCTGATTGCGTCGTCATCCCCAACAGTAGACCCGACCCGCCCCACCCCCCCATCAATAAACCGGAAACCGGCGCAAAACAAACGGGTGGCGCTGTCGCGCCTCCCGCCGAGTGCCGAGCGCCGAGTCCCGAGCCCCTATCCGTTCACCCCATGGCACTTCTTGTACTTCTTCCCCGAGCCGCACGGACAGGGGTCGTTCCGGCCCACCACCGGGACGTTGCCCATCGGTCCGCCGACTCGGCCGACACTGCTCTGGACGACCGGCGCCGGAGCCGGGTTGCTTCGGGACGGCTCGGCAAAGAGGTCGTCGGTCGAGGGCGCGGTCGGCACGGCTGGAGCCGGCCGGGGCGGTGGTTCCGGGGCCCGGGGCGGGCCTTCGGCGCTGACCTGGACCTTGAGATACCGGTCCGCGAAGGTGGCTCGAAGATCCCGAATCAGGTCTTCGAACATCTCGAAGGCCTCCTTCTTGTACTCCACCAACGGGTCTTTTTGCCCGTAGGCCCGGTACTGGATCGCGTTCCGGAGCTGGTCGAGATCGTAGAGGTGGTCCTTCCACTTCTCGTCGATCACCCCGAGGGTCACTTGGGCCAGCACCTGTTGGTCGACCTCGGGTACCCCGATCGCCGCGCCGAACTCGCGGAGGTACTCGACCTTCCGGTGGAACGCGGCCTCGCCTTCGGCCAGCGCGGCGGCCCGAATGCTGTCGATGGTCGGCGTGGCCTTCGGATCCGTGATGGCCTCGGGCGCGACGAGAAACTGCATCGTCAACGCCCCGAGGAGCCCCTCGCGGTCCCAGGTGGCGGGATCACCGGCGTCCTCGAGGAACTTCCCGACCAGGTGTCCAATCGCAGCGGCAATCATCCGCCGGGCTTCCGCCTTGAGTTCTTCGCCCTTTTCAATGGCAAACAAGCGAAGCGAGTAAATCACTTCGCGCTGCTGATTCATGACGTCGTCGTACTCGAGCAGCCGCTTCCGCTGCTGGAAGTTCTGGAGCTCGACCCGCTTCTGGGCCGACTCGATCGCGGCGGTCACCAGCTTCCCGGTGATGACTTCGCCCTCCTCCGCACCCGCCCGGTCCATGTACCGCGCAATCCGGTCGGAGCCGAACAACCGCATCAGGTCGTCTTCGAGCGAGAGGAAGAAGAGGGACGCGCCCGGATCGCCCTGGCGTCCGGCCCGCCCGCGGAGCTGCCGATCGATCCGGCGGGATTCGTGGCGTTCCGTGCCGATGATCTGGAGACCGGCCTCGGCGGTATTGAGATCGAGGCCCTTGCCCAGTTTGATGTCGGTGCCCCGGCCGGCCATGTTCGTGGCGATCGTGATCGACCCGGGCTGACCGGCTCCCGCCACGATTTCGGCCTCGCGCTGGTGGTACTTGGCGTTGAGGACCTCGTGCTTGAGCCCGCGGCGCTTCAGCATCTTGCTGAGGGTTTCGGACACCTCAACGGAGGTCGTCCCGATCAGCATCGGGAGCCCCAGCTGATGGAGCCGATCGACTTCGTCGAGGACGGCGTTGTACTTCTCGCGCCGAGTCTTGAAGATCCGGTCCGGCTGGTCGTTCCGGCGAATCGGCCGGTTGGTGGGGACGACCAGCACTTCGAGGCCGTAGATCGAATAGAATTCCGACTCTTCCGTCTCGGCCGTGCCCGTCATCCCCGCCAGCTTGTCGAACATCCGGAAGTAGTTCTGAATCGTGATGGTGGCGAGGGTCTGGGTCTCACCCTTGATCTGGACGCCTTCCTTCGCCTCCACCGCCTGATGGAGGCCGTCGGACCACCGCCGCCCGGCCAAGACCCGGCCGGTGTACTCATCGACGATGAGGACCTGGCTGTCCTGCACGATGTACTCGATGTCTTTCTCGTACAGCGCATGGGCCTGCAACAGCTTGTGGATGATGTGGAGCTTCTCGCTCTTCGCGGCGTACTCCATCTCAACCCGTTGTCGTTCGTTCCGCTTCTCGGACACCGACAAATCGGGGTCCTTTTCGATGCGGTGCACCGCCTCGGAGATATCGGGCACCAGGAAGAGCCCCGGATCGTCCGGAGAGAGCGCCGCGCTCCCTTGGTCCGTCAGGTGGACGGAGTGTCCTTTTTCGTCGAGAACGAAGTAGAGCACCTCGTCAATGCTCCGCAATTCCTGCTGCTTGGTCGGCAGTTTCCGATCGGCCAGGTGCTTGAGCTCGGCCTGCTGGACCAGTTGCTTGACCCCGGTTTCGTTCAAGAACTTGAGCAGCTTCTTGTTCTTTGGCATCCCGAGCCGGGCCTGGTAGAGCTTGGCCGCCCCCTCCGCCTTGGTCTTCTCGCCCGCCAGGAGCGGTTCGGCCTCGGCGATCAGCTGGTTGACCACCGCCGTCTGGCGCCGGGCCAACTCGGCCACCCGGCCGTTGTATTCGGAGTACTTGGTATCGCCCTCGTTGCCGACCGGTCCGGAGATGATCAGCGGGGTCCGGGCCTCATCGATCAGAATGGAATCGACCTCGTCGACGATGGCGTAGGCATGGTCTCGTTGGACCCGGTGTTCGATCGCGAACACCATGTTGTCGCGGAGGTAGTCAAACCCGAATTCGTTGTTGGTCCCGTAGGTGATGTCGCACAGGTAGGCGGCCCGCCGTGCCGGGGTCTGCGGCTCGGTGTCGTCGATGCAGCCGACCGTGAGACCCAGGTACGTGAAGAGGTGCCCCATCCACTGGGAGTCGCGCCGGGCCAGATAGTTGTTGACCGTCACCAGATGGGCGCCCCGGCCCGCCAGCGCGTTCAAGTACAGCGGCAACGTAGCGACCAGCGTCTTGCCCTCGCCCGTGCTCATTTCGGCAATCTTGCCCCGGTGGAGCGCGATCCCCCCCATGAGCTGGACGTCGTACGGCACCATGTCCCACGGCAGGTCGTGACCCGTGACCACGACCGTCGAACCGAGCAGCCGGCGACACGCCTCCCGGACCGTGGCGAAGGCTTCGGGGAGCAGCTCGTCCAAGACGTCGGCGACGGCCTGCTTGTAGGCCTGGTCCAAGCGATGGAACTCGCCCTCCAGCCGCTCGCGCTCGACCGGATCGGCGCACGCGTGTTTCTGGGTCCGGACCTCGTCGAGAGTGGTCTTGGCCGCTCCGGTCCGTTCCGCCAGCTGGGCACGGAACCGGACGGTCTGGCCTCGGACTTCCTCATCGGAGAGGGCCGTCAGCCGGGCTTCATGCCGGTGGACGTCGGCCAGCAGCGGCGTGAGCTTTTTGGCGTCCCGTTGATGCCGGGTTCCGAAGATCTTGGAAATGAAGGTATTCAACATCAGGCGTCCCGATACAGACGATGCGTCTCGATATATCGGGCGACCTGATCGGGCACCCAATAGCGAATCGACTGGCCGGATCGAACCCGGCTCCGCACGGTCGTGGATGAAATCTCGATTCGCGGCACCGGAAGAACCCGGTCCGCGACTCCCTCGGGGACGGACTCTCCGCCCCGGGCAAACACTACAATCTCAGCGTGGGCCCGGATCTGGTCCGGGGCCCGCCAAGTGCCGAACAGGGCGGCGGCATCACTACCTAACAGCAGGCAGAGGGTGGCTTCGGGAAATCGGCGCCGGATATCGGCGATCGTGTCCACCGTGTACGACGGTCCGACCCGATCGACCTCGACCCGATCGGCCACCAACGCCGGCTCACCCTCGACGGCCAGCTCCACCATCGTGGCCCGATGGTTGGCGCTCGCGGCGTGCTGCCCGACCTTGAACGGCTGCTCGCCGGCGGGAACCAGCCGAACCTGAACGGCCCCGAGCGCCTCCCGGGCAATCCCCGCGACCACCAGATGTCCGTGGTGGATCGGATCGAACGAGCCCCCAAGCACCGCGATCCTCATTTTATTTCGAGGCGGCCGAGTCGGGCGTTGCCGGACAGAGGCGCCGGGGTCCCTGCCCAACCGCGAAGGTCTGGGCGATGTAGCCGCAGGTTTCCTTGACGTCCTCTTGGTAGCCGAGCGCCAGATAGGCCTGCACCAACTTTTCCAACGCCTCAGGAACGACGGTGGCCCGCGGGTACTGCAGTACCAGCGAACGGAGAATCAGAATCGACGACTCGTACGCCTTGAACTTGTAATAAAAGAGCGCGCTGTAGAACTCTTTCCGGGCGAAACGGTCGTTGAGTTCTTTGACCTTGGCCTCCGCCCGTTTGGCCGCCCGGGTGTTCGGATACCGGCTTTGGACCTCTTGGTAGACACCGAGGGCGGTTTGTCCGTAGGTCGGATCGAGTTCGGGCCGCTTCCAGAGGGCGGCGTAGGCATCGGCGGCCCGAAGGAGGGCATCGGGCGCCAACGAATCGTCGGGCGCTTCGTCGGACAGGCGGCGGAACTGACGGACCGCGTCGAGCTCATTCCCCAGCGCCAGCTCGATCTCACCCTTGTAGAAATTCAGGCGCGCCACCCGAGGGTCGGCCACCGTCATCGCGGTGCCCAATCGAGTAAACACCTGGTTGGCTTGGTTCCATCGGCCGGCATTGAACGCCTGCTGCCCCACTTGCCACAGGGAGTCGATGGTTCTCGGAGAATTGGAGACCGCCGCGGAGGGCGCGGCCTTCGGCTTGCCCCTGAAGGGCCAACACCCCGCCAGGGCCACCACCGCTGCGACTACGACTACCGTTCGACGGAATATCATTCGCCACCATCGGCCGGCGGTTCCGTCGAGGCGGCCCCCAGCCCGTTGAGCTTCGTCACGGCAACCTCGCGGAGACTGTCCGACACCCCGCTGGCCGCCAACACTGCCTGATACGCCACGGCCGCACCGAGCGCGTCACCCATGAGCACTCGGGCGTCGCCGAGGCCGATTTGGGCCCGGATGCCCCGAAGCGTTGCCGCTTCGAACTCCAGGACCAGATCAAACCACCGCTCGGCCGCCCGCCCGTTTTGGACCGAGAGCGCGTCTTGTCCAAGCAGGAGCGCACAATCCGCCAACCCCGACCGCGCGCCGGCCTTGAGTCGGCCATCACTGGTTCGCCGGAGCACGGTGCGATAGCTGCCGGCGGCATCCTCGCACGCCACGGTGGCCCGCTGAGCGTCCGCGAGTCTCAAGAGCAACGAGTCGATCCCCCGAACCGTGCCGGTGGCCGCCAGGGCGGCCGGAATCAGACCGAGCGCATCGGACAACTCCAGGTCGTCCGCCAAGGACGCCCGAGCCATCCGGCCAAGGGGCCGGCCGGGGTCCAGGGAACGAATGGCCAAGACCGCTTTGGTCACCGCGGCCTGGCCGCTGGCGCCGGCCCGATCCGCCGCTCGGGCAACTCGGTCCAGCCCGACCACCGCTTCCATCAACCGGGTCGGATCCTCGCGAGCGAGTTCGGAGTAGGCCGTGGCGGCGGCTCCAAAATCCTCCGCCTTGACCGCGGCGGCTCCGACCTTGGCCCAGACCCGGCTCCGCGCCCCGCTCCGTTGGGCCGCCTGATACTCGCTCAGCGCTTTGGCAAACCGCCCCTCGCGGTAGGCCGCGTCCCCCAGTCGCTCATGATCCGACGCTGGTGCCGAACACCCGACCGCGAGCCCCGCCAACAGACCCAACCACCGAGTCATGAACTGAGCCGCCTGGCCATGGCGAGATAAGCCCCGACCCGCGCGTTGCCCGGGCGCTGGCGGAGGCAATCGGCCCAGATCTCCTCGGCGCCCGTGGCGTCACCCGACAGGTAGTGCGCCAACCCCAGGGTGGCCGCCGCGTCGCCGAACATCGGCTGCGCCGCGACGATCCGTTCCAACTCCTCTCGGGCCTCGAGCGGCCGACCAGCCTCGAGGAGCAACCGGGCCAATCGGTACCGGAGGTCGTGGAAGTCAGGTCCCAGGCCGACGGCCCGCTGATACTCGTGGATCGATTCGGCCGCCGCCCCAATTTCGGCGTAGGCATCGCCCAGCTCGGCGTGGAGGTTCGCGAGGCGCGACGCCACCGGACGCGAGAACCCGCCCGGTCCCGTCTGACCGAGGGCAGCCGCCTGCTGAAACGAAGCGTCAGCCTCGGCCGAGCGACCCAATTCGGCCAGAATGACGCCCCGGTGGATATGAGCGTCGATGTACCGCCCGTTCACCGCCAAGCTGCGATCGAACTCTTCCAGCGCTTTTTCCGGCTGGCCAAGCAACGACAGGCACAACCCGCGCAAATGGTAGACGTCCGCAAACCGTCGCCCCGACTCAAGGATCTCGTCGAGGAGATGGACGGCCCCATAGTAGTCCTGAACGGCGAACCGCTCGTGGGCCTGCTGGAGGAGATGTTCGGTGCTGACTCGCATGGCCGATTGGTTGCCGATTCCGAACGTTCACCATCGCGACGCGACACCCCCCGTCGATGAACCACCCGACGCGAGGGTCGCAACCAAGTTCCAGGGTGGGTTGGAAAGCCCCCCCCGGGGAAGCCGGTAAGATAGCGTGGTCGGCGGATTTGCGCGGCCCAAAGGGGTTAGCGGAACGTCTCCTTGAAGTACCGGATCGTCCGCTCCAGCCCGGTCCGAAGATCGACCGAAGCCGACCAACCCAAGACCGCCTTGGCAATGGCGATATCCGGTTGCCGAACCTTCGGGTCATCGATCGGCAGGGGCTCCCGCCGAATGCTGACCGCGGCACCGACCATCTCGCGGACCAATTCGGCCAACTGGGCCACGGTGAACTCGACGGGATTGCCGATGTTGGTCGGGTCGACCCGGCTCGAGCGGTAGAGCCGATAGATGCCATCGACGAGGTCGGTGACGTAGCAGAACGACCGGGATTGGCTCCCGTCGCCATAAATCGTCAACGGTTCGCCGCTCAAGGCCTGGACGATGAAGTTGGACACGACTCGGCCGTCGCCCGGCCGCATTCTCGGGCCGTAGGTATTGAAGATCCGGACGATCCGGGTTTCGAGGCCATGGTAGCGGTGGTAGGCCATGGTGATGGCTTCCCCGAACCGCTTCGCCTCGTCGTAGACCCCGCGGGGGCCGACCGGATTCACGTGACCCCAGTAACTCTCGGGCTGAGGATGGACCTGAGGGTCACCGTACACTTCTGAGGTCGAGGCCAGGAGAAACCGGGCGCCCTTGGCTTTGGCGAGGCCGAGGGCGTTGTGGGTGCCGAGCGATCCAACTTTCAAGGTCTGGATCGGGTAGCGGAGGTAGTCGATCGGACTGGCGGGCGAGGCAAAATGGAGGACGCCGTCGACGGGGCCCTCGACGGCAATGAATTTCGAGACGTCGTGTTCGATGAACTCGAAATTCTCGTTCCCCTCCAAGTGCGCCAGGTTGGACCGGCTTCCGGTAATGAAGTTGTCGATCCCGGTGACCTGATACCCCTCGGCCAGAAAGCGATCGGTCAAATGCGAGCCCAAGAAGCCGGCGCCCCCGGTAATCACCACTCTCATGCCGGCACTCTCCCCAGGCTCACGTACTGGAATCCGGCCCGCCGCATCCGGGCGGGATCGAACAGGTTCCGGCCGTCGATCACAATCGGGGCCCGAAGCCCCGCCTTCACCCGCGCGAGGTCCGGATTCCGATAGACTAACCACTCGGTGACGATCACCAACGCGTCGGAGCCTTCGGTCGCCTCGTACGGCTCGGCCGCGTACCGGATCCGATCGCCGAACACCGCCCGGGCCGAGTCAGCCGCCTTGGGATCGTGGGCCACGACGGTCCCCCCGGCGGCCAAGACGCCCTCCACGAGCGGGACCGAGGGACTCTCCCGCATGTCATCAGTCTCCGGCTTGAACGCGAGACCCCATACGGCGATCTGCCGTCCCCGCAGGTCGCCAAGCGCACGGGTCAGCTTTTCGAGCAGGACCAACTTCTGGCGCTCATTGACCGCCTCGACCGACTCCCAAAGATCGGACGGCATCCCCAATCCTCTGGCGGTGCGGATCAGCGCCTTCACGTCCTTCGGAAAACAGGAACCACCGTATCCTGGGCCGGGGAACAGGAACGCGGGACCGATTCTCCGATCGGTGCCAATGCCTTTCCGAACCGCTCCGACGTCCGCCCCCACCTGCTCACACAGCTGGGCGATCTGGTTCATGAACGAGATCCGCGTGGCCAGCATCGCGTTGGCGGCGTACTTCGTCACTTCGGCGGAGGGAATGTCCATGAACAACACCGGATTGCCGGTGCGTACAAAGGGCGAGTACAGCTGCTCCAGCGCCTCCTGGGCTTCGGGGGAGTCAACTCCCACCACGACCCGATCGGGCTTCATGAAATCGTCGATCGCGGCCCCTTCCTTCAGGAACTCAGGATTGGAGGCCATGAAGAAGGGACCGTCAGCTTCCTCTCGCACGGCGGTCCGAACCGCCTCAGCCGTCCCAACCGGCACGGTCGACTTCGTGACGATCACTTTCGGCTCGTTGAGATTCCGGCCGATGGTCTTGGCCACGGTCAGGACGTGCCGCAGGTCGGCGGACCCGTCTTCGCCTGACGGCGTTCCGACCGCGATGAAGACGACCTTCCCGTGACGCACCGCCGCCCCGATGTCGGTCGTGAAAGCAAGCCGCCCCTCGGCTTGGTTCCGGACCACCATCGGCTCGAGGCCGGGCTCATAGATTGGAATTTCGTTGCGCTGGAGCCGCTCGATCTTCTTGGCGTCGACGTCGGCGCAGACCACGTCGTTCCCGGTTTCGGCCAGGCAGGCGCCGGCGACGAGCCCGACATAACCGGACCCGATAATCGTCACTCGCATTTTAGGTGGTCCGCGTCCGTTTGAGGGCGTTCCGGGTATCAACGACGACTTTCGCGTTCGCCCGGATCATCTCGTAATCCACGGTCGAGTGATCGGTCACGATCACGACCAGGTCGGCGGCCGCCAGGGCCTCAGGGGTCAACGGGACCGAGTGGGCCCGGTGGCCGTTCTCCTCGAATTCCGGCACAAAGGGATCGTGATAGCTGACCTTCGCCCCCCGGCTTTCCAGCAGCCGCATGATGTCAAGCGCCGGACTTTCCCGCATGTCTTCGATATCGCGTTTGTAGGCAATGCCGAGGATCAGGACCGACGCGCCCTTGACCGACTTCCCGGCGTCGTTCAGCGCTTCGCCGGCTTTCCCGACCCAGAACACCGGCATCTCGGTATTGAGCTCACCGGCCAGATCGATGAACCGGGTCTTGTAGTTCAAGCCCCGCATCTTCCACGCGAGATAGTGGGGATCGATCGGAATGCAGTGCCCCCCCAAACCGGGGCCGGGGAGGAATTTCATGTAGCCGAACGGCTTCGTCGCCGCGGCTTCAATGACTTCCCACACATCGACCCCGAGTTTGTCACAGACGATCGCCATTTCGTTGGCGAGCCCGATGTTCACGCTCCGAAACGGGTTCTCGAGCAGCTTCACCAACTCGGCGGCCTCGGTGGTCGTGACCGGGACCAACGTATCGATGGCCGGCTGATAGAGCGCCATCACCACCCGCCGGCAATCGTCCGTGATGCCGCCGACGACCTTCGGCGTGTTCTTCGTCCGGTAGACCGGATTGCCGGGGTCCACCCGCTCGGGGCTGAAAGCCAGGAAGAAATCCTTGCCGACCTTGAGTCCGGTGCTCTCGAGCGCCGGAAGCATGATCTCCCGAGTGGTACCCGGGTAGGTCGTGCTCTCGAGGATGATCGCTTGGCCGGGGCGGAGCACCTTCTTGATCGTTTCGGTGGCCGCGACGATGTAGCTGACGTCGGGATCTTTGAATTTCGACAACGGCGTCGGGACACAAATGGAGATCGCGTCGCACGCGGCCAGTGCGGAGCCGTCGGTGGTTGCCGAGAACAGTCCCCTGTCGACGACCGACTTGAGCTGGGCATCCGAAATGTCTTTGACGTGCGAGGTCCGGGCATTCAGTCCATCCACGACCCGTTGACTGACATCAAAGCCCAAGACTTTGAACCCGGCGTGCCCGAGCTCCACCGCGAGCGGCAGCCCGACATAGCCGAGCCCGATGATACCGAACAGCGCCTCGCGCCGCTCGGCCTTTTGAATCAGTTGTTTCGCCCAAGGCATTGGCTACCCCTCTACAAGGACCGGCCGCCCGCCGTCCTGCAATGATCTGGTGGCGGCCTCCAGCACTTGGACGACCCTGAGGCCGTCCGTTGCACCCGCCCGAGTGGGCACCCCGCCTCGGGCCACTTTGACGAAATGCGCCAACTCGAGCCCCAGGGGCTCGGCGTTCGGCACCTTCGGAATCAAGATGTCTCCCTCCCGGACGGCCAAGCTCTCGCCATATGAGCCGTACTCCGGCGGCCGATCGACCCCTTTGTCGTAGAGCCGAAGCTTTTCTCGCGGAGCCATATCGTCGAACACCGCCATTTGCTTCGCACCGACGACCGTGAGTTTGCGTTCCTTATGGGGGTCGAGCCACGACATATGGGCGTGAGCCACGACGCCCGATTTGAACCGCATCACGAGAAAGACGACGTCTTCGATGCCCCGCTGCAGATATGAATGCCCCTGCGCTGATACGGACTCGGGTGCCTCGCCGAGCAAGTAGAGCGCCACCGAAATATCGTGCGGCCCGAAACTCCAGAGCGCGTTCTCATCGGGCCGAACCTGCCCCAGATTCAGCCGCTGCGAGTACAGGTAATACACGTCCCCGAGCGACCCGTCCTGAATCATCGACCGCAGCCGGTCGATGACCGGATGAAACTCCAGCAAGTGCCCCACCAGGGCCGGAACCCTGCGACGCTCGCTTTCCTCGACCAGCGCCACGGCATCAGCCACGGTCAACGCAAACGGCTTCTCGATCAGGACCGGCTTCCCCGCCTCGAGGGCTCGAAGCCCCAAGGCCGCATGGGTCCGGGCCGTCGTGGCCACCACCACCGCGTCGACCCGCTCCAACAACCGATCGACCGAATCCGTGACGAACACGCCCGGGAAGCCCTTGGCGATCCGATCCCGGGTCGCCGCCGACAGATCACACACCGCGGTCAACTCCACGTCCGGCATGGCGGCCAGCGTCCGGACATGATTCCGGCCCCACGCCCCGGCGCCGATGACGCCGACTCGAAGGGCCGTCACCTGAGAAATTCCGTAACGGCCCCGGCGACCCGGTCGACCTGGGCATCGGTCAATTCCGGGTACACCGGCAGCGACAGCACCTCTTGCATCGCCCGCTCGGTCTCGGGCAAGGAGCCCGCCCGGTATCCGAGCGACGAAAAACAGGGCTGGAGATGAAGGCCAACTGGGTAGTAGACTGCACAACCGATGCCGTTGGCCTTCAAATGGGCCAGCAACTGGTCCCGTCGAGGGACCCGAATCGTGTACTGATGGAAGATGTGCTCGTTCCCCGCATCGATAGCCGGGGGCACGATGGCGGCGTGCCCGGCGAAGGCCTCCGAATACCGAGCCGCCCGACCCCGCCGGGCTTCGCTCCAACCCGCCAGATGAGGCAGCTTGGCCAACAGCACCGCCGCCTGGAGCGTGTCGAGGCGGCTGTTGGTTCCGACCTCCTCATGGTGGTACTGCTTCGCCCCGCCGTGGAGCCGGAGTTTTCGGAGCCGAACCGCCACGTCATCCTGCTGAGTCACCATCATGCCGCCGTCACCAAACCCGCCCAAATTCTTACTCGGGAAAAAGGACAGGGTCCCGCACCAACCGAGTTCGCAGGCCATCCGCCACGTGCCGTCAATCAAACGACGGGCCCCGATGGCCTGGGCCGCGTCCTCGATCACCGGGAGCCCATGCCGGCAGGCGATGTCGAGAATCGTATCCATGGCGGCCATCTGGCCGAAGAGGTGGACCACGATGATCGCGCGGGTGCGCGGGGTGATCGCGGCTTCGATCGCCGCGGGCGAGACGCAGAATGTCTTCGGGTCGATGTCGACAAACACCGGGGTGCCCCCGGCGTTATGGATCGCCCCGGCCGTCGCGAAGAACGTAAAGCTCGGTGCGATGACTTCGTCACCCGGTGCCAAATCGAGTGCCTTGAGCGGCAGCAAGAGCGCATCGGTGCCACTGGCGCAGCCGATGCCGTGCTTGGCATGGCTCAATCCGGCCACCGCCGTTTCGAGCTCCCCGACCTCGCGGCCCATGATGAATTCCTGCCGCTCGACGACCGAGTTGATGGCTCGGGTTACCTCGGTCTTGATCGAGTCGTACTGGGCCTTGAGGTCAAGCAGGGGAACCGTCACGTCACAATCCTCGTCGTTGGAATCCGAGCCCCCGCCAGCGCAAGAACCGGGCGCTCAAACCGCCCCGAGGACCGGGGCGTGGTCCGCGTGCCGTTCCGGACCAGGATCAGCAACGCAAGTCTTGTACTGGCATCAACTTAGGCAGACAGACCCCAGTGAGTCAACCCGGGCGGAGTACGCCGTGATCCTCCTGGTAGGTCGCCCCGCAACTGCCACATTGCGCCCCTCCGTCCCGAACCGTCAGGCGAACGCCACACTGACACATCCAGCCGATCCGTCGAGCCGGGACCCCCACCATGAGCCCGTAGGCCGGGACATCACCCCGGACCACACTTCCAGCCCCGATGAAGGCGTACTCCCCGATGACCCCGCCGCAGACCACCGTGGCGTTCGCACCGATCGTGGCCCCCCGTTTCACCACGGTCCGCTGGTACTCCGTCTTCCGGGATACGTGGCTTCGGGGATTCAGCACGTTCGTAAAGACACAGCTCGGACCGCAGAAGACATCGTCCTCGAGTTCCACCCCTTCGTAGATCGACACGTTGTTCTGGATCTTCACGTTGTCGCCGATCTTGGTACCCGGCATCACCACCACGTTCTGCCCCAAGTTGCATCGCTCGCCGATGACCGCGCCGGGCATCACATGGCTGAAGTGCCACACCTTGGATCCCTTGCCGATCACCGCCCCATCGTCGACGTAACTCGACTCATGCACGAAATAGTCAGCCACCGTCCCCCGCTTCCGTGAGATATTCGCCCCGTGATCCGATCACTTTGACCTCGGGCTCCAGCGTCACCCCGAACCGCTCCCGGACCCGGACCCGCGCCATCGCCATCAACCCCCGCACATCCTCGGCGGATGCCGAGCCGGTATTCACGAAGTAGTTCGCGTGCATCGGCGAAACTTCGACCCCACCGACCCTGGTGCCTTTGAGCCCGGCCGCCTCGATCAG
>JANMHX010000137.1:0-51250 GCA_031375485.1 Gemmatimonadota bacterium
TGGGGTCGGCCCCGCGACCATGAAAGTCCTTCGAGCTCGAGACGATGCGCCTGGGACCGTAGGTTCCTGACGTTCGACCGAATTCTCGAGAAGCCTACGCGATCACCTGGCGACCGCTTGCCCTGCTCGAGCTCGAACGACGTATCTCACTAGACAATGGATCACCTCCTTGAGCCTGGGGTGGAACATACCTGCCGTAGGGGCGTCTCTAAATTGGGAAACTCACCCGCTGAACACAAGCCCCCGCTACATTGTGCCGTGCCCCACACCTCGATGGCCTATCGAACCGTAGCCGAGTTGGCCACCGCGCTCCTCCCCGTGGTGGCCCGAGGATCCTCGAAGCTCGCGCTCGGCGATCGGGCCCGGCGGGCCGCGCTCGAGCACTGGCGCCGATGGGCCACCGCGCACCGCGACCCCGCACGCCCGCTGGTCTGGATCCACGCGCCCTCCGTCGGTGAAGGCCTCCAGGCCAACGCGGTGCTCGACCGGCTCCGGCGCCGGAACCCATCTTGGCAGATCGTCTACAGTTTCTTCAGCCCTTCGGCGGAACGACTCGCGGCCCGCCAACCGGTCGACTATGCCGGGTACCTGCCCTACGACACCCGCTCGAACGTCCGCCAAATGCTCGATGGGCTGGCGCCCGCCGCCCTCGTCTTTACCAAACTCGATCTCTGGCCCGAATTGGCCACCGGCGCCTCCGCCCGGGGGGTCAAACTCGGAATGATCGCCGGCACCGTCAGCGCCGTGAGCCGCCGAGGCCACCCGATCGCCCGCTGGCTGACCCGGCCCGGCTATCAAGCCCTCGACCGGATCGGCGCCGTGGCCGGCCCCGACGCCGAGCGCCTGATTCACCTCGGCGCCGACCCGACCCGAATCGTCATCACCGGCGACCCCAGGTTCGATAGCGCCGCCGAACGGGCCCGGGCCATCGCCCCCGACGACCCCCTCCGCCGCCTAACGGCCGGCGCCCCGACCCTGGTGGCCGGCTCGACCTGGCCAGCCGACGAGCACCTCATTCTCGACGCCTACCGCCGGGTCCGAACCCGGGTCCCCGGCGCGCGGCTGATTCTGGTACCCCACGAGCTGACCCATCTCGACTCGCTGACCGCGGCCGTCCGGCTGGCGGGGTGGCCGTCCGGGCGATTGAGCGAACTGGGACCAACGGTTCCGGAGGTCGTCATCGTCGATCAGGTGGGCCTCTTGGCCACGATCTACGCCGGCGCCCGGGTTGCCTATGTCGGGGGTGGATTCGGATCGGCGGGCCTGCACTCCGTCCTCGAGCCGGCCGCCGCGGGCGTGCCGGTCATCGTCGGTCCTCGGTGGCAGTCGAGTCGAGAGGCCGGTCTGTTGCTCGAGGCCGGCGGAGCTCGGACCGTCTCGGGCCCCGACGCCGCCGGACAACTGGCCGATACCTGGACCGACTGGGCCGATTCGACGGCGGGCCCTGCCGCCGGGGCCCGCGGCCTTGAACTCGTGGTCAACGAGCTCGGCGCCGCTGATCGGAATGCAACGCTGGTGGAGACCCTTCTCAGCCCACGCTGACTCGAGCTCCGCTACTCATGCCGCAGGACGGTGGCCGGGTCGACGCGGGACGCGCGCCAAGCCGGAATCACACACGCGATGACGGCAATCGCGAGGAACCCCACCGCCACCAAGGCCACCAGCACCGGCTCGTTGGTCCGCAGGCTGACGGGAAACTTTGCCAGCACCGGCCCGAACAGCAGCGACAGACCGATCCCGGCCCCGACCCCGATCAGCGCCAAACGAAGGCCCCGGCCCGTGACCCGGCCCACCAGTCCCAACGGCGTGGCGCCGAGCGCAATCCGGACCCCGATTTCAGCGATCCGGTTGTTGACGTAGCCGCTCAAGATTCCGTACAGCCCGACCGCCACGAGAATCAGGGCCACGAGCGCAAACGCCGACAGGAGGCCCGCCAGGATCTGGGGCGTCCGGGCCACCGACACGAGTTGATCGTCCATCGTCCTGATCTCGTCGATGATCTGCTTCGGGTCGATCTCGAGAACCCGGGCCCGAATCGCCGGGGCGATGGCGGCCACGGGCGCATCCGTCTTGAGCACGAAGGCAAGTAAAGGCCAGTAGGTCTCGTCGGCTCGAATGAACACCTCGGGCATGATCTCCTCGTCCGTCGCCCATTGCCGAACCCCCCGCACCACCCCGACCACCTCGACTTGATGGTCGCCCGATACCGTGACGCGCTCGCCGAGCGGCTCGGGGCCAAGAAACAACCGGGCAAACTCCTCATTCACAACCGCCGTGCCCCGATCTCCGAGCGTCCGGCCGCTCACGATGGGCATCCCCATGGTCACGAAATACCCGGCGCTCGTCGCTCGAATGGAAACGCTCTTGATGGCGAGCTCCGGCGACAACGTCCGGCCGGCGACCACCACCGGCCCCGATTGGGTCCCCCCCTCGAGGGGCAGCCGGTCCACGACCCCGACCGAGCGGACCCCGGGAATGGCGGCCAACCCCTCGAGCGTTCGAGCCCGAAAGTCGGCGAGCGCCCCGCCATCGATGCCCCAGGAGAGATTGATCCGGGCCGTCACCACCCGTTCCGGCTCGAACCCGAACGCCGACCGCCGGAGCCGAAGGAACCCATCCAGCATGGTGACGGCGCCCACCAGAATCACCAGCGCCAACGCCGCCTGGCCCACCACGATCAGGTCCCGCACCCGGCCGCGCGGGGCGGCTCGATTGAGCGACGGCACCAGCGACCCTCTGGCCGCCCGGATCGCCGGCAACGTCCCAAAGACCACCGCCGAGGTCACCACCAACCCCAGGGCAAACAGCAGCACCCGCCCATCCACACTGGCCTCCGCCAGACGGGGCAGGTCGAACGGAAGCTCCATCGACCGGATCAGCGGCACCGCCAGCGCGGCCAGTGCCACGCCGAGCAGGCCGCCCGCGAACGCGAGGACGACACTCTCGGTCAAGTAGAGCCGTACCAGACTCCGGGTCCCGGCGCCTAACGCTGCCCGGAGGGCGCTCTCCCGCCGGCGTTCCATGGTCCGGGCCAAGAGCAGGCTCGCCACGTTGAGGCAGGCAATGAGAAGCACCGCGGCGGCAATCCCGAGCACCACGAGCCCCGTGGATCGCGCCTCGCCAACGAGCTCCGCCTGGAGCGGTACCAGGCGCGCCTCGCGGCCGGCATCGGTGTCCGGATACTCGCGGGCCAGCCGCATCAGGACCAACTTGAGTTCGGCCGTCGCCTGGGCAGCCGTCGCCTCGGGGCCACGCTTGGCCACGGTAAACAGGTAGCTGCCTCGGCGCGGGCCGGCTTGGAGCCCCGCCGGGGCGGGCGCCCAAGCCTCGATCTCGACGGGGTAGCCGGAGTTGGCGGCAATCCCCACGATCGTGTGCCCGGCCCCGTCGATCGTGACCGTCCGGCCTAACGCCCCCGCCGCCGAACCGAACCACTTGATGGCGACCCGCTCGCGGACCACCAGCACCGGTTGCCCGGCCCGCTCGTCCGCCGTGAAGACCCGGCCGCTCGACGGCGTCGGCCCGAAGACCTCGAAGTAGGCCCCGAAGGTCCGCCGGATCTCGAGCCGCTCCGGCTCGCCGCGGCCCGTGACGACCGAGTTCTCGCCGAAGTAACCGGCCACCGCCGAGAAGCTCGCCACCTGCTCGCCATAGTCCCGCATCCGAAGCGGGTTGCCGCCGGTCGCTTCGCCTTCCTTCCGCTCGGCCACGACATACAGCCGTTCGAGATCCGGAAACGGCAGCGGCTTGAGCGCGACCGCGTCGAGCAGACTGAAAGCCGTCGTTGTGGCCCCGACACCTAACGCCAGCGACAGCACGCCCGTCATCCAGAGACCCGGCCGCCGCCAGAGACTCCGGACCCCGAACCGGACGTCCCGTCCCAACGCGTCGAGCCACGGGAACGCCCGGACGTCCCGCGTCTCCTCAGCCTGCACCGAGCGATTCCCGAACGCCAGACGAGCCGACCGGGCCGCCGCCTCCGGCGTCATCCCGGCCGCCAAGTTCTCCTGGGTCCGCATCTCGACGTGAAAGGCCATCTCGTCGTCGATCCGCTGGTTCATGGCCCGGTCACCCAGCAACGACCGAACCGCCCGCCGCCACCAGCTCATGCGTCCCCCCACTGCAACACCAGTTGGACCCCCGACGTCAGCCGCTCCCACTGCGCCTTCTCCTGCTCGAGCTGACGCCGGCCCAAATCCGAAATCGAGTAGAATCGGGCCCGCCGGCCGGTGTCCGTTTCACCCCACTCGGAGACGATCCAGCCGGCCTCCTCCATCCGGTGAAGCGCCGGGTACAGCGATCCCTCTTCGACCCGGAGGGTGTCATTGGACACCCGCTGGATCGTGGAGGTAATGGCGTACCCGTGCATCGGACCGCGAGCGAGCGTCCGGAGCACCAGCAGCGCGAGGGTCCCCTGCAGGATGTCATGTCGAGCCATTTGAACCCCTAGTCTTCTATACCTAGTCTACTATATATCGACAACTAGGTATCAGCGCAAGGGGAGCCCACGCCTTACCTTCCGCGGCCGTGACGTCGATCCAGACCTACCCGCCCGAGTTCGCCATCCTGCTCAAGGCGCCCCGACCTGGTTTGGTCAAAACCCGCCTGGCGAAGGATCTTGGCGCCGAACCCGCCGCCGCCCTCTACCGCACAATGGTCGAAATCACGCTTCGGGCGGTTCTAGGAACCGGCTGGTGTTCCACCATCTGGTACAGCCCAGTGGATGCCGCTTCCGAGTTTCGGGATTGGCTCGGCGACTGTCACCACTACCAGGCGCAGCCGACCGGCAACCTCGGCGAGCGGATGGCGGCGACCGCCTCCGGCGTTCCCAACGGAAGGCCCCTGATCCTCCTGGGCGGAGATTGCCCCGGCATTGCGACAGAACTGTTGGTGGAAGCGGGCAGGGCACTGGCGGGGGGAACCACGGTAATCGGACCGAGTGTCGACGGCGGGTACTACCTGCTCGGAAGCCTCACGCCGTTGCCGGATCTTTTCTCAGGCATCGCGTGGAGCACGCCGACCGTGCTCGCCGACACTCGACAGCGTCTCCGCGACCTCGGCCGTTCGTGGGTGGAGCTCGAACACCTGCGGGATGTGGACACCATGGCCGATGCCGTGGCCCTCCGCCTGATTCCGGAACCGCCGGGGCGCTAGCGACCGACGACGATGCCTTCGTAGATCACCGTCTTCGGCGCGATCACTCCAACCGTCAGCACGGTAAACAGCAGGTCCGACCACCGGCTCTTGGTCTTGATCTTGAGTTGAGCAACTTCCTTGCCGCCAACCAGCTGACTCGCCAAAGCTTTGTCGAGCCGCGCTTTCCCGAGCGGCACCAAGCCCCAGAAGGCATGGACCGTGTGGGAGGACACCCGGAACGGCTGCCCGACCGCCGCGTCGCCCGCCGCCGAGGCCATGGTTGCCGGAACGCCAAGGCTCGTGGCATCGAAACTCTGGGCACATCCCGTCATCACCAGGGCAGCCACGACCAGCACCGGCCCGATCCGTCGAATCTTCAGCACGAGTCCTCGTCCGTTAGCGAAAATGATAGCTGGTCCCAATGCTGACACCGGAGGCGGGGGTACCCCCGCTCCGCCAACCGAGCCGGCTATCGTACCCGGCCCGAAGTCCCCACCCGTTCAGCAGCCCCAGATCGATGCCGGCGCTGACCGCGGCTTTGATGCGGCCCCCGGTCACCGGCTGGCTCCCAATGTAGTCGAGCCGGGGTGCAATCCACGGCTTGATCGACAGGACGGCGGCGGGAATGCTGAGCGCCGCGCCAATCCCGGCCCATCCGCGCCATGGCGACCCCGCGCCGCCGTTGGTCAAGGAACGATCCGCGCCCGCTTGCCATACCACCTTGAGCGGAACCAACGGGCCGCCAATGACCGTGAACTGGGCCGAGCCGGTCAGCACCGAACTGCTCTGAGTCCCGCCGACGGCCGGGTCGAGGGTTACGCGCGACACCGCGATCGTCAGACCGATCGGACCAAATCCAGCCGAGCCGCCGAGTGCGATCGCCCGGGAACGGTCGTCGCCGGGGGTACCGGAACGCTTCGCCCGGCCAAAGCCGAGATCGGCACCCACCGTGATGCCCTGCGTGACGCCCGCGTTCCGAACCGGTACCGCGGCGTCTTGGGCGCCGGCGGCAGCCACGAAGATGGCCGATGGTAAAACGAGGGCGAGCCCGAAAGTCCGAAACATCAGGGAGAGCCTACCTGAAGTTGTAGCTGGCGCCCAAGCCGACGGAAGCCGGTTTGGTGCCAAGCCCTTGGGTAAACGATCGATCGACGGCGAGGTCGAGCCCGAATCCGTTCAAGAATCCGAAGTTGACCCCTCCACTCATGCCGAACTCGGTGGCCGTGTAGGTCTGGGTCGGGAACCGAGTCCGGGAATAGTCGAGCCGCGGGGAGACCCAGAATTTGAGGGCGACGACGGGCTGCGGGATCGTCCACGAAATGCCAAGCCCGACCGGCACCCGCCAGCTGGTGAAGCCGCCCGAGTTTGGCGAGTAGTACCCGGCTCCGGTCAGCAGCGTAACGCCAACCGGAACCAAGGGGCCGCCCGCCAGCTTGACCGCGACGCTGGCGCCCCGCGCCACGACCGTCTCCGTCCCAAGCGCCGAACCCGACCAGCCGGACACGAACGCTCCCACGGCCACCCGGCGGAACCCGGCGGTACCCGAGAGAAGGAACCCAGTCCCGTCGCCGGCGGAGACATTGTTGAAGCCGACCATCGACGCCAGCGAAAAGCCCCGTGAAAAACCGGCGTTCATGATCGGAATCGCCGGCGCTTGCGCGGCGAGCGGAGTTGCCAGGATGGAAAGACCAATCGCTGAAGCCAAAGTCCGCACCAAACCCGCCTATCTCAGGATCGCGAAGCTGATCCCGATCCCGTTGTAGTCGCCCAAGGCGCCGCTCACGCGAACATCGAACTTCTTATTGAATGAAATATCGACGCCTAAGCCCAGTCCGAACAACAGCCCGCTGTCATACGTGCCATCTCCGAAGGTCGGGGCGAGCACCGGGTGGAAGTACGGGGTAAACTCGACGTTGGAGTTTTCGAGTTCGACCCGCCGGCCAAGGGAAAGCCCGATCGGAATGTAGGCTTGCGACTCACCGTCGCCAAACCGGCCGCCGATGCCCGCGGTAACCGCGCCGTCGAGCGGGAAATCGTCACTGTGGTCGATGACCCGGGTCCGAAAGTCGACCCCCGCGAGGAATTGGGTCCGGCCCGGGTCGGTGTCGGCAAAGCCGCCCCGGAACCCGATGTCGTACTTCCGGCTGCCGAATCGGTAGAAACCCTCGACGGCAATCCCGGATCCTGGATCGGACAGCGAGGCGCCGTATTCCACTCGCTGAAACGCCCGATAGGGGGCGAGAAACACTGGGGTGGCCGTGGATTGGGCCGTGAGATCGGCCGCCACGATCAGAATGAGGCCGGAGGTAACGAAAGCCGTACGCAACATGGGGAGTCTCCTTCGAGTCGGGTGCCGGGGCCTTTAGGCCGCCGGCACCACATATTCGGCAACGACGCGGACCCGGTTAGAGACGACTTGCAGGAAGCCGCCCTGCACACTGAAACGATGTTCCTGCCCGCCGTGTTTCACCGTCAGGACGCCCTTCCCGAGCAGGGTCATGAACGGGGCGTGGTTCGGCAGGATCCCGACCTGGCCGTCATAGGCCGGAATCATCACGGCGTCAGCCTCACCACTGAACACCGAGGACTCGGGACCGATGACCGTGACCTGCATCACGAGGCGGCCATTTTCTTGGCCTTCTCGACCGCTTCATCGATCCCGCCGACCATGTAGAACGCCTGCTCGGGCAGATGGTCGAATTCACCGGCCAACACCCGCTCGAAACTCTCGACGGTTTCGGACAGCTTGACGTACTTGCCCGGAAAGCCGGTAAACTGCTCGGCCACGAAGAACGGTTGCGACAGGAACCGCTGGACCCGGCGGGCCCGCGACACCACCAGCTTGTCCTCTTCCGACAGCTCGTCCATGCCGAGGATCGCGATGATGTCCTGCAAGGCCTTGTACCGCTGCAAGGTCCGCTGGACCCCGATGGCGACGTTGTAGTGGCGATCGCCGACGTACTGGGCATCGAGAATCCGGCTCGAGGAGTCGAGGGGGTCGACCGCAGGGTAGATCCCCAACTCCGAGATGGCGCGATTGAGCACGACCGTGGCGTCCAAATGGGCAAAGGCCGCGGCGGGCGCCGGGTCGGTCAAGTCGTCGGCCGGAACGTAGATGGCCTGCACCGAGGTGATCGAACCGTCTTTGGTCGAGGTGATCCGCTCTTGGAGATCGCCCATCTCGGTGGCCAAGGTCGGCTGATACCCGACCGCGCTCGGCATCCGGCCAAGGAGCGCCGACACCTCGGACCCGGCCTGGGTAAACCGGAAGATGTTGTCAACGAACAAGAGCACGTCCTGCTTCTCGACATCGCGGAAGTACTCGGCCACGGTCAGTCCCGTCAGACCGACCCGGAGCCGGGCGCCCGGCGGCTCGTTCATCTGGCCGTAGATCAGCGCGACCTTGTCGAGAATGTTCGCTTCTTTGAACTCGAGATAGAGGTCGTTGCCCTCGCGGGTCCGTTCACCGACACCGCAGAAGACCGACTTGCCGCCGTGGGCCGAGGCGACGTTGTTGATCAATTCTTGAATGACCACCGTCTTGCCGACGCCGGCACCGCCGAAGAGGCCGATCTTGCCGCCTTTGACGAACGGGGCGATCAAGTCGATGACCTTGATGCCGGTCTCGAAGATCTCGGTCTTGGGTTCGAGGTCGACGAACTTCGGTGTGGGCCGGTGAATCGGCCACCGGAGCGCGTCAGCGGGAATCGGCGCGCCGCCGTCGATCGCCTCGCCGAGCACGTTGAGAATCCGGCCCAGGGGAACCGCGCCGACCGGGACGGTAATGGTGGCGCCGGTATCGACGACCTCCATCCCGCGGGTGACCCCGTCGGTCGAGCTCATGGCCACGGCCCGGACCATGTTCTGGCCGATGTGCTGCTGAACCTCGACCACCAGCTTGATCGGGATCTTGGCCTTGGCGTCTTCGATGACCAAGGCGCTGTAGATCTCCGGCAGGTGGCCGGGGGCGAATTCGATGTCGAGCACCGGGCCGATGACCTGGACGATGGTGCCGAGATTCTTTTCCGTAGCGGTGGCCGTCATGATGTCTCCTCTAGCCTTCTAATGCCGCGGCGCCACCCACGATCTCGGAGATCTCTTGGGTGATTTGCGCCTGCCGGCCCTTGTTATACGCGGTCCGCAGTGAGGTGAGAATTTCACCCGCGTTATCGGTGGCGTTCTTCATCGCGGTCCGCCGGGCGCCGTGCTCGCCGGCGGCCGTTTCGACCAGGCCGCGATAGACGGCGTTCCGGACGTACAGCGGCAACAAATTCTCGAGGATCGCATCCGGCCCCGGCTTCAAGATGTAGTCCGGCCGGACTTTGGTCCCCTTCGTCGGGGTTTCGACCGGCAAAATCCGAATCGACGTCGCCGGGGTGGAAATCGCGCTGTTGAACTTGGCGTGGACCAAGTCGACACTCGCCAGCTCACCCGCGCTGTAGTCCGTCATCAAACCGGCCACGATGCTCGCGGCGTGGTCGGCGGTCGGCTTGTCACCGACATCCTGGCGATCCGCCTTGAGTTTGATCCCGATGTACTTAAGAAATCCGGCGCCCTTTTTCCCGATGCAATGGAACTCCACCGTATACCCGGCGGCTTCCAACTCCTCGGCCTTCTTCCGGGCTTCCTTGATCAGATTGCTGTTGAAGGCGCCGCAGAGGCCGCGATTGGACGTGACCAGGACCACCGCGGCCCGCGTCGGCCCGCCCTTGGCCGGCGCCACCGGCCGGCGGAGCAGCGGAAACCGTTCCATAAGCTCAGGCGTCACCAGGTCCGCAATGGTTTCCCGCAACGCCTCGGCGTACGGTCGCGCGGCCACGACCCGGTCCTGCGCCCGCTTCAGCTTGGACGTGGCCACCAACTCCTGCGTCCGGGTGATCCGGCGGGTGTTCTGGACCGAACGAATCCGGCCCCGAAGCTGGCGGCTTTGGTTCGCCATTTCGGATTACTCGGCCTTGAAGAGCGATTTGAAGGACTTGATGGCCTGCTCGAGCTTGGCTTTGAGATCGTCGTCCAAGGTCTTCTTGGTCCGGATCCCCTCGAGAATGCCGCCGTGCTGGGCCTCCACGAAGGTCAAGAAATCCCGCTCCCATTGCCGGATCCGCTTGACCTCGACCTCGTCGAGGTGACCGTTCGTGGCCGCATAGATGATTGCGACCTGTTTCTCGACCGAGAGCGGCTGGTACTGCGGCTGCTTGAAGACCTCGACCAACCGGACCCCCCGGGCGAGCTGCCGCTGGGTAGCCGCGTCGAGTTCGGACCCGAACTGCGCAAAGGCTTCGAGTTCGCGGAACTGGGCCAGGGCCAAACGGAGCGGACCGGCCACCTGCTTCATGGCTTTGATCTGGGCGTTGCCGCCGACCCGGCTGACCGAGATACCGGCGTCGACGGCCGGACGGACGTTCGAGTAGAACAAGTCCGTGGTCAGGAAGATCTGGCCGTCCGTGATCGAGATCACGTTGGTCGGGATGTAGGCCGACACGTCGCCGGCTTGGGTTTCGATGATCGGCAACGCGGTCAAGGACCCGCCCGGCTTCTTGATCCGAGGGTCGAGCTTCACCACGTTCGGATCTTCGGAGATCTTCGCGGCCCGCTCGAGGAGCCGGCTGTGACAGTAGAAGACATCGCCCGGGTAGGCTTCCCGCCCCGGCGGACGGCGGAGGATCAGCGACAGCTGGCGATACGCCGCGGCTTGCTTGGAAAGGTCGTCGTACACGCAGAGGGTCGGCTTGCCCTCTTCATACATGAAGAATTCGGCAATGGCGCAGCCGGAATACGGCGCGATGTACTGAAGCGGCGCCGGATCGGAGGCCGAAGCCACGACGACCACCGTGTACTCCATGGCTCCGGCTTCCTTGAGCCGTTCCACCACCGTGGCAACCGTCGACCGCTTCTGGCCGATGGCCACATACACGCAGACGACGCCTTGGCCCTTCTGGTTGATGATGGTGTCGACGGCAATGGCCGTCTTCCCGGTGCCGCGGTCGCCGATGATCAACTCGCGCTGGCCGCGGCCGATCGGGATCATGCTGTCGATGGCCTTGATGCCGGTCTGCATCGGCTCCTTGACCGGCTGGCGGACGATGATGCCCGGGGCAATCATTTCGACCGGACGAGTGGCGGTGGTCTTGATCGGCCCCCGCCCGTCGACCGGCTGGCCCAGCGCGTCGACGACCCGGCCCAACATGGCCGGACCGGACGGGACTTCCAGCAGTCGGCCGGTGCAGCGAACCTCGTCGCCCTCTTTGAGCTTGAGATAATCGCCCAGAATGACGGCGCCGACGTTGTCCTGCTCCAAATTGAGCACCAAGCCGGCCACCGTTTCACCGGTTTCGGCCGAAGTGAACTCGAGCATCTCACCCGCCACCGCGGCCCGAAGCCCGTACACCCGGGCCACCCCGTCTCGAACTTCGAGGGTAGTGCCGACTTCGGCACTGTCGACCGCGCCCAAATCAGCGGCGGCGATCTCTTTGAGAAGGATGTCCTTGATCTCGCCCGGACGGAGAGTCGAATCGGTCGCCATATGGTATCAGATCGTTGAGTGATCAGGAGTTGCCCTAAGCTTGTGAAAAATATCACAATCAACTTGCCGAGGCAAGCGAGGCCGTGGACCTGCTAGCCGGACTGACTCCGGCCGCCCTGGGCCATGAATCGCCGGACCAAATCGGCCTGGCTGGCGCCCCGAAGCCCCTCGACCGTCAACCGGACCACCCGGCGGACCACCGTTCGAAGGTGGCTCAGGCTGGCAAAGCCGAACCGGGTGGCGGCGGCCGTGGGATGGTAGCCCGGATTCGCGACGAATTCTTTCACCGCCAGGACTTGGAGCAGACTCGACACCCGTTTCAGGTTGGGCGCCCCACCGGCTCCGAATTGGCGGGAGAGGTGCTCCCGGCTGACCCGGAGGCGGCGGGCCAGCGCGGCCGCGGTCGGCGGCTTCCCGGCCGTGGCGGCCAACAGGTCGAACGCCCGCCGTTGGAGCGGCTCGGTGAGCCGAAGGGTGGCCGGCAACCCGGCCAGGGCTTCCCGGCGGGCGGCGGCTGAGCCGCTCCGGGCGACGAGATCGCCGACCATCGGGTCGTCGATGCCCTCGACGATGATCCGTCGAATGCCGAGGGCTTCGAGTTCGAGCAGCGCGGCACCCTCATCGGACCGGACGACGCCGTAGAGGATCACGGGCAGATTCGGAAACCGGCGCCGGAGGTCGGGGAGGTTGACCGACCGGCGGGCCCGGGCGCCTAACACGATGGCATCGACGAGTTCCGACTCGACCACGGCCGAGAGCGCGGCGGCGGTGCGGCATCCGCGGAGCGGGCCATATCCCTTCGGGAGCGAGCGGCGAAGCGAAGCGAGCGCGGGCGGGCTGTCGAGCAGGGCCGCGACGACGGCAGGCACGCCTTACTCAACCGTCGCTTGCGGGCCGGCCACCAACTGCTGGGCTAGATCTCCGGCCCGGCGGAGTACCCCTCGGGCGTTGTCATACCCGAGTTGCTCCATCGCATCCTCGAACGGCACCCAGGAACACTCGGTAATGCCTTCGTCGGCCTGGGGAACCGGCTCGCCGGTGGGCGATTCGAACAGGAAGAAGTGGCAGAACTTGTGAATCAGTTTCCCGCGGAGCCGGAAGTACCAATCGATCGTCTCGAGCGTGGCATGGAGCCGGAGCTCGACCAAGCCGGTCTCCTCGGTCGTCTCCCGCGCGGCAGCTTCCACCGGCGACTCGGCATCTTCCAGGTGGCCTTTGGGGAAACCCCAATGGCCGTAGCTGTCGCGAATCAGGAGAAAGCGATGGGTGCCCCCATCGGGGAACCGCCGAAAGACGATCCCGCCGGCGCTGACTTCCCGCTTGGCGCGGCGGGGCCGACCGCCCCGGGGACGCTTCTCCTTCGACACGATCGATTCGTCCTAGAAGACGGAGAAGCGGAAGAAACGGCGCGGGTTGGCCTGAATTTCGGCCAACAGGTCTTTCATGCTCTTGATGAGGGCCGTGGTTTCGAGGTAGAGCGTCGAATCGCGGGCCAGCAGGCCAAGACTGCCTCGGCCGGACTGCACTTTGGTCAGGAGGGTATCGGTCGTCTCGAGAATCCTGGTCAGGGTGTTCTGGTGGGCCCGGATCGCGCTGAGCAACTCCTTGGCGTCGGCGGACGCCGAGCGGAGATCGGCGGAAGTGGCCCGGGCCGAATTCATGATGTCACCGATCTGGTTGTCCTTGGTGGCATCCTCGACCCGGCCCAACAGCGTGTTGACGCGTTTGGACGCGGCGCCGACTTCGTCGGAGGTGGCGGCCAGATTGGTGGTGACCTGGTTGAACGGCCCGGTCTGTTTGCGGGCGAACTCCGCCAACCGGTCCGCGGCCTCGCGGAGATCGCGAAGACTCCGCCGGACGTCTTGAATGGCGCTGGAATCGAGCGCCGACGACACCCGGCCCGTCATGGTGCCCAAGTCGGTGGCGATCCGATTGGCCTGCTGGGTCAATTGGCCGATGTCGGGCAGAGTAGCGCCGGGCCAGAGTTCGCCGGCGGGGGCCGCCGCCTCGGTCAATCGAGCCCGGAGCTCGGGGTCCTGGGGCGCGTCCCGAAGCCCGATCAGCGTGACCTGCCATTCACCGAACAGGCTGCCCGACGCCGCGATCGCCACCGGACTGGCCGGTAAGTCGACGTCGAGCCGGATCTTGAGGTCGGCCTCGACCCAGTCATCCTTGGCCAGCCGAATCGCATTGACCCGTCCGACCTTGACGCCGCGAAGGGTGACCGGCGCCCCGACGTTGAGGCCGCCGATTTCGCGGAACCGGGCCCCATGGACGACGTCTCGGTTGCCAAGATCGGTCTCCGAAAGCCAAATCGCCCCGAAGACCACGACCGCAAACCCGACCACGACCGAGGTACCAACCAGGAATTCGTTGCGACGCTTCATGGGCGACCTTCAATGAACTGGCGAACCACAGGGTCCTCCGTGTGCCGAATCTCGTCGACCGTGCCGACGGCGTGGACCCGCCCCTCGTACAACATCGCGATCCGATCGGCCACCGCGAAGGCGCTCCGCATATCGTGAGTCACGACGACCCCGGTGACGCCGAGATCCCGCTTGGTGCGCACCATCAGCTCGTCGATGACCGCGGCGGTGACCGGGTCGAGACCGGTCGTCGGCTCGTCGTACAAAATGTAGCGAGGCTCGAGCGCAATCGCCCGGGCGATGCCGACCCGTTTTCGCATCCCCCCCGACAACTCGCTCGGAAACCGAACCATGGCATCCTTGAGACCGACTCGGTCGAGGCTGGTTTCGACCCGGTGCCCGACCTCGTCCTCCGACCGGCCCTGCTGGCGAAGCCCGAGGGCCACATTATCGAAGACCGACATCGAATCGAACAACGCCGCAAACTGAAAGACATAGCCGATCGACGCCCGCATCACCGCCAGTTCGTCACGGGACAAATCCGCCACCACCTTGCCGTCGACCTCCACCTCGCCGCTGTCCGGTTCGAGCAGACCGACGATGTGCTTGAGGGCCACGCTCTTGCCGGTGCCGGAGTATCCGAGGAGTACCGTGGTCTGTCCGTCCGGAATGTCGAGCGTAAATCCCTGGAGCACCTTCTTGGCGCCGAACGACTTGGTGACCTCGCGAAACCGGATCATCGCTACAACAAGACCAAGGCCCAGAACGCATCGAGCACCAGGATGGCCTCGCATCCCAGCACGACGGCCCGGGTGGTGGACCGCCCAACCCCTTCGGCTCCCCCCTGAGTCCGGAGCCCGGTCAGCGCGCCCATGACCGCAATCGCGCAACCGAAACTCGCACTCTTGAGCAGCCCGAACCAGATATCCTTGAATTGGTAGAACTGACGAACGCCTTTGAAGAACTCCGGGGTCGAGAGATCGAGCAGACTGGTGGCCGTAATCCACCCGGAGATGACCCCCACCGCGATCGCCATGGCGGTCACGACCGGAAACATCAGGGTCGCCGCAACGACCCTCGGCACCACCAGGTAGGCATGGACGTCGACCGCCAAGGTCTCCAGCGCGTCGACCTGCTCGGTCACCTTCATGGTGCCGAGCTCCGCGGCGATGTTGGCGCCGACCCGGCCGGCGAGGGCCATGCCGGTCAGCACCGGGCCGAGTTCCATCATGATGGTCTTGGCAACCAGCGCCCCGACAAAATAGAGCGGGACGGCTCCGGTGAAGATGTACGAGGCGAGGAGCGCCAGCACGATCCCGGTGAACACCGCGAGAAACAACGCGATCGGAATGGAATCGACCCCCAGCCGACGCATATGGGTCACGACCAGGGGCGCCCAGACCCGGGGCATCCCGATCGCCCGCGAGGCGTCGACCGCCCACCGCCCGGTTCGGCGCAAAAAGCCGAGCTGGGCGACGCCGATCAAGTTGAGGTGGTCGGTCACGGGACGGAGGCGCCTAACGCGAATCGGGGCACGGCGGCCTCGAATCTGCCGAGCGACGCGGACGACTCGGGCATCATGCGTCTCTTCGGGTGCATGCGGCGCTATTTGGCGAGAGAATCGGCATGAGTTCTGCTTGACACGCCTAGTGACGGCGGCTAGCTTGCCGCGTTGCAACATAAGCACCCAGCGGGCGGCCACAAGTACGGGGGCGTAGCTCAGTTGGGAGAGCGCGTGAATGGCATTCACGAGGTCAGGGGTTCGATCCCCCTCGCCTCCATTTTCACGGTCGCGCACCCTGGGCTTGAGTGTTGCTAATCAGGGCACCCGGCGGTACAATGGGTGCCCGCCCACATGCGGGAATAGCTCAGTTGGTAGAGCACAACCTTGCCAAGGTTGGGGTCGCGGGTTCGAGTCCCGTTTCCCGCTCTGGAGCAGGACGAGGATGTTCGCACAACGACGCGGGGTGGAGCAGTCTGGTAGCTCGCCGGGCTCATAACCCGGAGGTCGTGGGTTCAAATCCCACCCCCGCCATGTCCAGCAGTACGGTTCGAATGTAGGGTTTCAGGAGAAGTCGGACAGAAGGACAGGCGGACGGTCGAACAGATAGATCCGCGGACCACGTGATCTTCTGCCAACCGTCCGCCTTGTTGTCTGCCCAGGTAGCTCGGGCGGTTAGCTCAGTTGGTTAGAGCGCCACGTTGACATCGTGGAGGTCACAAGTTCGAGCCTTGTACCGCCCATGCTCGTGCTTAGTCAAATGGAGGGGCCCGTAGCTCAATTGGATAGAGCGTTTGACTACGGATCAGAAGGTTGGGGGTTCGAGCCCCTCCGGGCCCATTACACCGCGGGGCGTAGCGCAGCCTGGTAGCGCGCCTGCTTCGGGAGCAGGAGGTCCCGGGTTCAAATCCCGGCGCCCCGATTTACGAAACGCCCGATTCGGTCCGCCGAGCCGGGCGTTTTCCCTTCAATGACCGAGACCCGCGTGCCCAACACCGAGTCCGCCGGGCGGCGGGCGTTGCTGCTCCTCGTCGACGGACTGCGGCCCGACGTGGCCGAAGCGGAGCTCGCCGCCGGGCGTCTCCCGGCGTTGGCCCGGCTCGTCGGCGACCACGGCGTTGGCCGGGCGATCACCGCGTTCCCGTCCACCACCAGCGTCGCCTATCTCCCATTCCTGACCGGCTGCCTCCCGGGCCGCTGCAATGTCCCCTCGATCCGGTGGCTCGACCGGGCCGCCTACACCGGTCGCTGGTGGACCGACCGGGCCGCGATCCGGAGTTACTGCGGCTATCAGGCCGGCATGCTCGACCAAGACATTGCCCCAGACATCCGGACCATTTTCGAGATCGTTCCGGAGAGCGCCGCGTTCTTTACCCCGATCACCCGCGGGCTGACGCCCGAACGAGACCCGAGCCAGGGCCAGCGAAAGTTTTGGGGAGCCGTTGCCCATTACCTGCTCTGGCACCAGCGGGGCGACGACGTGGTGGCCCAGGGCGTCCTCGACTGGATTGGACGCGATCCCGCGTGGCGCTTCCTGTTCGCTCAATTCCCCGCGGTCGACGGCTACACCCATCAATCCGCGCCCGATGCCCCGCGGGTCATCGAGGCCCTGCGCCGGGTCGACGCCTCGGTCGGCCGGATCACCCGGGCCCTCAGCGACCGGCACCAACTCGATGACACCTTGATTCTCTTGGTCAGCGATCACGGGGCGAGCCGGGTGCACACCCACCTCGATCTCGCGGTCTGGCTCCGGAACCTCGGGATTGCCACCTTGGCCCACCCTGAGTTGTGGCACGCCGACCCCGCCGCCGCGGTGATGGTCGCCGGCAATGGGTCGGCCATGCTCTACGCGCGGCCCGGGCACCCGCGTGACCATCGTTGGCCGCTCGCCGCCCTCCGAGCCCCCGAGGCCTTCGGATTCGAGGGAGATCTGATCGACCGCCTGGTCCGAGAACCCGCCGTGGCCTTCGTCGCCGCCGAAGAGGATGACGGCGCGATCCGGCTTGCCGATCAGGACGGCGAAGCCATGCTCCGGCCCACCGGATCGGGCTTCGACTACCAGCCCGTTACCGCCGATCCGCTCGGTACCGGCCCGATCACCGGCTCCGACCGCGACTGGCTCCTCCAGACCTTCGACGCCCGGTACCCGGACGCCGGCCCGACGTTGGTGGACCACTTCCGGTCGCCCCGAACCGGGGATCTCGCGGTGATCGCCCGGGAGGGATTCGACTTCCGCGACCGATGGGAGATTCCCGAACACCAGGCCGGCCACGGGAGCCTGATTCGGGCCCACATGCAGATACCCCTCTGGGCCAACCGCCCGCTCGGGCCGGTGCCCCTGCGAACCACCGACATCTTTGCCACGCTGCTCGATTGGCTCGGGGAGCCCCTGCCTTCGGAGTGCGATGGCCGGCTGGCGTGGTCGGCCGGGGCGGGCGAAGTGGCGATTCACGCCGCGAGGCTATAAGTTGTGGCCCTCGAATGAGGGCTCGTAGCTCAGCTGGATAGAGCGTTTGCCTCCGGAGCAAAAGGTCGCGCGTTCGAATCGCGCCGGGCCCACTGTACGCCAAGCCCCACCGTCAAAACGGTGGGGCTTGTTGCGTTCCGTACCTCCTCCCAGTTGATACTCCGTTGATACCGCCAAATAGTTTGAGGGGTGTTCCCACTTCCTCGAACCGATGGCCGGAGGCACCACCTGATGGGCACCGCTCCCCTTCCCTTGGCCATGATCGTCGCCGTCACCGCCTGCACCCATGTCGTCGATGCCCCGAGGCCCCCGGCCCGAACGGCCCTGGTTGAGGCCGTGCTCGTGGCGGGCACCGGGGTGACGCGGTTCCGGCTCCGCTGGCTCAACCCTGCCGACACCGGGGCCATCGAGCCGATTCAGCCTGAGGAAGCCGCCCTCGAACTCATCGATCCGGACGGCACCCGGGCCGACTGGGACCTCGATCCGGATTCGGCCGGCGGGTACCTCGCCTCCCTCCCCATTGCCGCCGGCGCCACCTACCGGCTCGCGGGGACCCTCGGCGGCCGGCCGGTCAGCGCAGTCACCCGGGTTCCGGGGCCGCTCACGCTGGCGCCGCCGCTCGGCGATACCCTGTTCCTCATTGGAAGCGAGCCCCGGCCCGGCGGAACCGTCACCGGCTTGGTCAGGCTCGCCTGGCAAGCGAGCGGCGCCACGGTACTCGTCGTGGACTCCGCCGAGGTTCAGTTCTCGACCCGCTTCACCCATGCCTCCGCAGCCGATCTCGGAGTCCGCCAACCGGCTGCGGGTCAGCGGGTCGGCCCCTCGATCCGGTTCCTGGCCCTGAACCGCGAGGGCGACCGCTACCACTTCAATTTGACCGGCCCGGAAACCAACCTCAGCGGAGCCTTCGGCGTCTTCGCCGCGGCCTCCGAAACCCGGCGGATCGTCGTATGGCGCTGAGACCAAGCGGATTCCTCGGCGCAGCCATCGCGGCGATGACCGCAACCGCCGTCGACGCGCAAACCGTGCGGGGCACCGTCGTCGCCGCGGCGGGGACAACGCCGATCGCCAACGCCTCGATCGTGGCCCGCGGCCGCGGCACCGCAACCACCTCCGACCGGTTGGGCCGATTCACCATCGCGACCATGGCACCCGACACCCTGATCATCACCGCGATCGGCTGGCGACCCGATACGATCCCGGTGACCGGGACCGACCCCGATCCGATCACCTCGGCCCTCGAGCGGGCGCCGGTCATCATCTCCGATCTCATCGCGACCGCCCCGGCCGTCCGCCCCCTCGATCTGTCCGATCACGGCCGCTGGGAGATGCCGATGGCGGCCGCGCGCACCGTACCGCCGGCCGTCGAAACCGACGTCTACCGGGCCCTGGCCATGATCCCGGCGGTGAGCTTCTCGAGCCCGCTCTCCGCCCGGCCCTTGATGCGGGGGTACGACGCCCAGGAAGTCACCACCCGAATCGACGGATTCGAGGTGCTCAACCTGTATCATCTCGGCCGGATCTTCTCCTCCTTTCCGGCCGACGCCGCGGAAGCCATCACCGTCTCGGCCGCGCCGTACACCGCCGCCCACGGCGGGTCCACCGCGGGACTCATCGACGTAACCGGACGGACCGGACGGCTCGACCGATTTGAGGCCGGGGGTGGACTGAGCTACGGATCATTGTCGGGTTTTGCGGGGGGCGGCAACGACCGGCTCCGCTCTTTCGGGACCGCCCGGGTCTTCTACTGGAAGTCACTCGAGTTGATTCCCAATCTGGATATCCCGTACCATTTCGAAGACCTCTACGGCGGACTGGTCTTCGGACCCGCCGAGCGGCCCACCGGTCGCCTAACGCTCTTCGCCACCCAGGACCAAGCCGGCCCCACCGATGGCGAACGGACCTTCCTCCATTGGGACAACGTCATGCTCGGCGGCCGGTGGCGCCTGAAAGACGGCGCCCGGACCACCATCGAGGTGTCGACGTCCGCGGCCCACTTCGGCCAGCAAGGCGAAGACGTCCCCGGTCTCCACAGCATCGCCAACGCCAACCTGAAGAACCGATTCACCCGCCTGGCGGTCACGGCCGATCTCGTGTCGGTCTTTGCGCGAACCCGGATCGCCACCGGTTTCGCGCTCGGCTGGCGGAACGTCGTCAATCAGATCGTCGACGCGCCGCTCGATTTTCAGCCCGACCCCGATCCGTTCGGCGCCCCGCGCGCCGCCATCGACGCCGGACGGCTGGAACTCGGCGGGTACGGGAGCCTCAGCCGCCGCGTTGGACCATTCACCCTCGAAGCCGCCCTCCGGGTTGACGCAGCGGGGGCCGAGGCCAGCGTCGAGCCCCGGGTGCACGCTCGATGGGCGGCGGCGAAGCGACTGGAGTTGAGTGCCGGGGTCGGCCGGACCAGCCGCCTCTACCACTTGCTGGGTGAAGCCCGGGCGGAACCGGACTTCGACTTCCTCGATTTCTGGCTGCCCGCCGGCGATAGCGTCCCGACCGCCCGGGTCGATCATGCCACGCTCGATCTCAACGCCGAGTTCGCGCCGTTCATCGGCCGCGTCTCGGTGTTCGCGTCCGCGGGCAAGGGTATCGGGGAGTTGACCCCGGAAACCACCCAGCGCCAACTCGGGCCCTTCGAGTTCTTTCGATTCGGCCGGTCCCGCACTCGAGGGATCGAGGCCCAGATCGCCTATCGTGGAGCGCCCGCCGCACCCCACTCGCTGTCACTGAGCTACGTCTACAGCCGCTCCGATCGCGACTGGGGCGAAGGATGGGTCCGATGGTCGCTGGACCGGACTCATCAGGTCCGGGGCTTCGGCCAAATCAGACTCGGCGGGATCACTTGGTTCGGCGCCGTCGACGCCGCGACCGGATCGCCGATTACCCCGATCGATTTCGGACTCGACGCCACCGCCGCACCGGGTGTTCCCGCCGTGGTGGTGCCGGGGCGAGCCGTGCCGCTTGCGGTGTACGGCCGCGAGAATACCGCCGCCACCAGCGGCACGTTCCGCGTGGACCTCGGCCTTGGATACACCTTCGGCGGCCCGAATCACCGCCGGTTCACCCTCGGTGCCTCGGTGATCAACCTGTTGGCAACGGCGGTGTCACCGTTTGGCTACTCCGCCGGCCCCGGCGAGGGTCCCATGGCCCTCGACCCACTTGGCGGATCAACCCCGTATCGGCGGCTGTTCAGCTTGCCGCCGATTCCCACCGTCACGTTGCGCGTTGAGTTCTAAGGAGCCTGTAACGGGGGCGTGATTAGGGCCATTCGGCCACTGGCGAGAAAATACCTGAGGGCCCGAGATTCATCTCTAACGTGGACATAACGTTAGAACGGAACCTCCGATGACAGGGCGCCCCGACATCGAGACGCTGGTCTCCCTGCTCGAAAGCGCCCCTGACCCCGCCCTCATCACGGACGATCAGGACCGAATCGTGTTGGTCAACCATTCGGCCGAGTCGCTCTTTGGTTACCGGCGTTTGGAGCTGGTCGGGCGGTCGATCCACGACTTCGTCCCGCACCCCCAGGAGATCGTGGGCGACCGGACCTCGATTGTCGCCCGCCACCGGGACGGCCACGCGATGCGGCTCACGGTGTCGTTCCGGTCGGTACCGGTCGACCGCCAGCTCCTGACCGCCGCCTATTTCCGAAACCAAGATGAGGGGCCGGCGCCCGACGTGAGTGCGCTCGACCGGCTCCCGGTTGCCACCTTTCGCTTCGACGCCATCGGCCGACTGCTCTACGCGAACGCCGCCGCGGACGGCGTGCTCGGGACCCGGGCGGAGACATTCACGGGGAAGACACCGACCGAGTTTGGGCTGCCGTCGCCGTTGGGCCAGACGTGGCTCGAGGCCGTTCGAGACGCCGCCTTGAATGCCGGGACCCGGCGCTTCGGACTTGCCGTCGATGTCGGGAGCCGGTCTCGCTGGTTTGCCGGGTTGGCGGTCGCCGAGCAGCCGGCGGCCCCGGTGCATTCGGTATTGGTCGTTGTCCAGGACGTGTCCGCTCTCCACCAGACCCGGGCCGATCTGGAAACCGCCGAGACCCAATTTCGGCGGCTGACGGAGGGGAGCCACGACCTGATTTCGCAGCACACCGCGGACGGCCGGTTCCTGTTCACGTCCCAGGCGGCCCTTCCCCTGCTCCAACGAACGCCGGAAGCACTCACGGGTACCTCGTTAGGCGATCTGGTCGCCGAGGAGGACCGGGCCCGGGTGGTGGCCGCGATGACTCGGGCGGCACGCGGCACGCCGGAGCGGCTCACCACGTTCCGCCTGCTTCGGCCGGACGGGTCGTCGGTCTGGTGCGAGATGACCGCCCATGGCACCACCTCGGCCGGGGCCGCCACCGTCACGTGCATTACCCGCGACATCACCGAACGGGTCCGGGGCGAAGAGATTCTCCGGGCCGCGTCGAGAATGGAGGCGACCGCGACCCTCGCCGCCGGCGTCGCCCACGACTTCAACAACTTGATGACGACCATCCTCGGCAATGCCGAGTTGCTGTTGGCCGACCCGGCGTTCCCCGACGCGCCGTCCCGGTTGAACCAAGTAGCCGACGCGGCCAAGCGGGGCGGCGCCCTGGCCCAGCAACTCCTGGCCTACGCCCGGGGCGGGAAGTACCAGGCCCAAACGGTCAACGTCAACGAAGTGGTCCGCCAAGCGCTCCAACTGCAGAAACATGCGATCCCGCCGCGGATCCAGCTCGAGGCCGACCTCGATCCGAATCCGCCGGCGATCGAAGCCGATCCGGTCCAAATCGGACAAGTCATCACCAACCTGTGTATCAACGCCGCCGAAGCCATTCCGGCGGGGGGACGCCTAACGGTCCGGACTCGGCAGCTCACCCTGACCGACGACGACGCCGCCCGGCGGCCGGGCACCCAGCCGGGGCCGGCGGTGCTGATCCAGGTCAGCGATACCGGCACCGGGATCGACGCCGCCGTGCTGGCCCGGATCTTCGAGCCGTTCTTCAGCACCAAATTCCAAGGCCGGGGCCTTGGCTTGGCGGCCGCCTATGGCATCGTCAAGAATCACCGCGGCCACATTGGGGTCGAAAGCGCGTTGGGCCGGGGCACCACCTTCAGTCTCTACTTTCCGGCGGTCTCTGCCCTTCCGGATCGGCCGGCCTTGGCCGTCGAGCCCTTCCCGACTGGCGAGGAAACCCTCCTCCTGGTGGACGACGACGATGCCGTGATCGATGTGACGAAAAGCATCCTCGAGCGGCTCCGCTATCGGGTCTTGGTGGCCCGGCACGGCATCGAAGCGGTCGAAGTGGCCCGTACCTATGACGGACCGATCCATCTCGCCATTCTCGATCTCGGGATGCCGTTCGCCGGGGGTGCGGAGGCATTCCCGTTCCTCAAGGCGGCCCGGCCGGACATGCGAGTGATGATTTCGAGCGGCTATGAGATGAACGATGTCGTGCAGGGCATGCTGTCGGCTGGGGCAGACGCGTTCCTCCAGAAACCGTACCGGGTCAGCGCGCTCGCCCGGGGCATCCGCGAAGTCCTCGAACGGCGCGTCGCCGCCACCCGCCTCGCGGACTAGGGCTCCCGCAGGAGGGTCCGCATCCGAATGGCCATCGCTTCGATTTCCTTCAGTGCGGTTGCCACCTCGGGGGTCAGCGCCCCCGGCTCCATCAGCAGCAACTGAGTTTCCGCCAACAGCGCCGCCAATGGATTGGCGATGTCGTGCCGGAGTTTGTGCAGGCGTTCCGCATCATCCATAGCGTCGCTCACTGGGCAAAGGGAATCGGCACGAAGGTCGCCACGAAGACCGCCAAGCAGGCCAGGCCGAGCCAAGCCCGATGCCGGAAAATTGATCGCTCGGGCAAAATGACCGGCGGGTGTTGCAGACGCCCGCCCCCGATCAGAAACGCCATCGCCACCCAGATGACCCAGTTGAACGAAAACTGGGAGAGGTAGAGCAGCGCGACAACCGTCACCAGCGCCAGCCCGCCTTGCCGCCGCCCGAGAAACCCATAGGCGATGTGCCCCCCGTCGAGTTGGCTGAGCGGGAGCAAGTTGAGGCCGGTGAGGAAACATCCGACCCACCCGGCAAAAGCGGGGAGACTCAACCGAACCGCTGTCTCGCCCGGCACCAGCCACTCCCGCAAATAGTGGGTCAGCAGCGAGTCGCCGAGCGTCAGGACGTGACCGGCAAAGGTCACGTAACTCTTGGTCAGTCCCGGCTCCCAGGGCACCCGCTCCGAGGTCAAATAACCCCAGATCAAGACCGCCACGGCCACGACGAAGCCGGCGAGCGGGCCGGCCGCCCCGACATCCGCGAGTTGCTGGCGATCGAGGACCGGGGTCCGGGCCCGGATGAAGGCACCGAAACTTCCAATCGGCGAAATCGTCGGGGGGACGGGAATGAAGTAGGGCGGGGTCACGTCGATCGCATACCGCCGGGCCACGAAATAGTGCCCGAGTTCGTGGACCAAGAGGATTCCGAGGGACGGCACGGCAAAGGCCCAACCCACCAAAAACACCCGCCAGTCCCCCGCGACCAGCCCTTGAAAGAAGACCAGCAGCTCCTGGCCGAAACCGACCACGAAGCCGGGATAGTCAACCGGGGTCCAGACCCCCGCCATGGCGGCCCCGGCGGCCAAGGAAAACACGGCCGTGAGGAGGAACAAGACCACATGCTTGGTCCACCCGATCGGGGCATCCTTCTCGAGCGCCCGGACGAGAATCAGCCGGGTCCGGCTTCGGTCGGCCCAATAGTGGGCCCCCGGCCAGTTGGCCAGGAACGCCGCAAACTCGGCCGATGGCGGCCCCGGCTTGGGAACGACCAGCGCGTCGATCACCTCGCGGCTGCCGGCCTGAATGGTGCGCCAGGCGGAAAAGAAAATCGGGAACTGCTCCATAGGACCCTTGACGGTTTGGGGGTGGCGGGCTACAATACCGTAGCCATCCGTCTATTCCCCGAACAGCAATACGGCCACGCAGCACGCTCCTCGGTTCGGGGCATCTGGATCACCACTTCACCCATTTATCAGCAGTCTCCGGCTACGAGGTTCCCTCCGTGGACATTTCCGAACTGAAGCAGAAGTCCGTCGCAGAGCTGCATCAGCTGGCCCAAGAGTTGAACATCACCAACTACTCCGGCCTTCGCAAGCAGGATCTCATCTTCCGGATCGAGCAATCGCTGCTCGACAAGGACACCGTCATCCGGGGTGAGGGCGTGCTCGAAATCCTCCCCGAAGGGTACGGCTTCCTCCGGAGCCAAGACTGGAACTACCTCTACGGGCCCGACGACATCTACGTCAGCCCGAGCCAGATCAAACGGTTCGACCTCCGAACCGGCGATACCGTCATGGGCCAGGTCCGGCCGCCGAAAGAGGGCGAACGCTACCTCGCGCTGCTCAAGGTCGAACAGGTCAACTACGAAGAACCCGAAAAAACCAAACACCGGATTGCGTTCGACAACCTGAAGCCCCGATATCCGGACGCCCGGATCCGTCTCGAGAGCAAAAAGGGCGATATCTCGATGCGGGTGGTCGATCTCCTGTCCCCGATCGGCAAGGGCCAGCGCGGATTGATCGTTGCCCAGCCGAAGGCTGGTAAGACCATCCTGATGCAGAAGCTCGCCAATGCGATCAATGAGAATCACCCCGAGGTGGTTCTCATCGTCCTGCTGATCGACGAGCGGCCCGAAGAAGTGACCGACATGCAGGAAAACGTCAAAGCCGAGGTCATCGCCTCGACCTTCGACGAACCGGCCGACCGGCACGTCCAAGTGGCCGACATGGTGATCGAGAAGTCCAAGCGGCTCGTTGAGCACGGGCGTGATGTCGTCATTCTGCTCGACTCGATCACCCGCCTGGCCCGGGCCCACAACGTCGTGGTGCCCCATTCCGGCAAGATCCTCTCCGGCGGTGTCGACGCCAACGCCCTCCAGAAGCCGAAGCGCTTCTTCGGCGCCGCGCGAAACATCGACGGCGGCGGTTCGCTGACGATCATCGCCACGGCGCTGATCGAAACCGGTTCCCGGATGGACGAAGTCATTTTCGAAGAGTTCAAGGGCACCGGCAACATGGAATTGGTTCTCGACCGCCGGCTTGCCGACCGCCGGATCTGGCCTGCCATCGACATCCAGAAGTCCGGCACCCGGAAGGAAGAGCTGCTCATGGATAAGGACGAGCTCAACCGCGTCTACCTGCTCCGGAACTTCCTGGCCGACATGCCCCCTGTCGAGGCCATGGAATTCCTGCTCGAACGGATGAAGCGAACCAAGTCGAACAAGGAATTCTTCGCCACGATGGTGCAGTAGGGCGGACATGAGTGGATTGCTCCCCCGCGCCGGACGGCTGCTGTCGGTCGATTGGGGTGAAAAACGGATTGGCCTTGCGATCTCCGACGAGACCCAACTGATCGCGACCCCGCTCGGCACGTTGACCCGCCGGGCCGGGAAACGGTTTCCCATGCCCGCCTTCCTCGAACATGTAATGGCCGAAAAGCCCATCGGTATCTTGGTCGGCCTGCCCCTCGAATCCAGCGGAGACGAGGGCTCGGCCGCCGGCGAAGCCCGGGAGCTGGCCGCGGCCATCGGTGGCCGAACCTACCTGCCGGTCGAATTGTGGGACGAGCGGATGTCGACCGCGCGAGCCCTCGCGGCCATCCGGGAGCAAGGCGGGAGCACCCGGGGCCGCCGTGATGAGGTGGACGCCTTGGCGGCCGCGGTGTTCCTCCAACACTATCTCGACAGCAGGTCCCCCGCGTCGTGAGTCGGCGCTCGCGGTTGGTTGCGCTGGCCGCCCTGACGTGGGCGTGCGGCGGGGCGCCCGCCACCGGTCCCCTGGAAGAGGTGTTTCTCCCCCCAGGCGCCAGTTTCAACGAAATGACCGACAGCCTGGTCGCTCATCGTCTCGTCACCAACCGGAAATGGTTTGGCTTCCTGGCCCGGGTGGGGCGCTTCGACCGAAAGCTCAAGGCCGGGTTCTATGAACTGAGACAAGGCGAAGCGACGCTCGCCCTGCTCAAAACGCTGGTCGCTGGCAGCGAAAAGACCACTCGATTCACCGTACCCGAGGGATTCACCCTGCTGGATATCGGCGCGGCGGCCGAATCGGCTCTGGGCCTTCCGGCCGACTCGATCAAGGCCGCCGCGACCGATCCCGCCTTGCTGCAGGAGTTCGGAGTCGAGGGCCCGTCGATGGAGGGGTTTCTTCTCCCTGAGACGTACTTCGTGTCCCGGATGATCACGGCCCGGGGCCTGGTGCGGGAAATGGCTACCCTGTTTCGGACCCGGTGGAACCCCACCTGGGGCGAGCGCGCCACCGCCGCGGGGCTGTCGCGCACCGACCTCGTGACGATGGCGTCGATCGTGGAGGGTGAAGCGCGGGTCGACGAAGACCGGCCCCTGGTCGCCGCCGTTTATCTCAATCGGCGCCGGATCCGGATGCCGCTGCAAGCCGACCCCACCGTCCAATACGCCATCCAAGTGGCCACCGGCAGCCGGAAGCCCCGCCTGTTTGAACGGGACTACCGGTTCCCGTCGCGGTTCAACACCTACCTGCACCCCGGACTCCCGCCGGGTCCGGTCGGTGCCCCGAGCACCAAGAGTATCGAGGCGGTCCTCGATCCGGCCCCGGTCCCCTACCTCTACTTCGTCGCCGGCCTCGACGGCAAGCACATCTTCAGCCGCACCTATGGCGAGCACCTCCGGGCCATTGCCCGGATTCGGGCCGCCGAGCGAGCCCGTCGATGACCCCGATTCGACTGGTCGAAGTGGGCCCACGAGACGGGCTTCAGAACGAAAAGACCGTCATCCCGACCGACGTGAAGGTGGCCTTCGTGGACGCCCTCTCAGACGCCGGTTTCGACGAAATCGAAGTCAGTTCGTTCGTGTCGCCCAAATGGGTGCCTCAATTGGCCGACGCCGCCGAGGTGTTTGGCCGAATTACCCGCCGTCCGGGTATTCGGTACACCGCCTTGGTCCCGAACGAGGCCGGGCTGGCGCGGGCAGTAGCCGCGCGCGCCGACAAGGTGTCCGTCTTCACGGCGGCGAGCGAGTCGTTTGCCCGAAAGAACATCAACGCCACCATCGCCGAATCGGTCGATCGCTTCCGCCCGGTGGTCAAAGGCTCGCCGGTGCCGGTGCGGGGGTATGTCTCGACGGCGTGGCATTGTCCCTATGAAGGTCCGATCGCCCCCGCGGCGGTGCTCCCGGTCTGCGAGGCCTTGCTCGAGATCGGCTGCACCGAGCTGTCGATCGGAGACACCATCGGCAAGGCGAGCCCGGCGGAGGTTTTGGCCCTGCTCGACCTCTTGATACCCCGGATCGGCGCCGCCAGGCTCGCGATGCATTTCCATGACACCTTCGGGCGAGCCGTCGAGAACGCCCAAGCGGCGGCCGGGGCCGGCATCACCGTATTCGATGCCTCCGCTGGTGGTATCGGGGGCTGTCCCTACGCGCCCGGAGCCACCGGGAACGTGGCGACCCAGGACCTCGTCCACCTCTTCCCGGACCGAACCGGAATCGACCTTCCGCGTCTCGAGGCCGCCTCGGCCATTCTTCGCGGACGGCTTACCCCGTGACCATTGGTGCGGCGGACCGTTATCTTCGCAGACTCAAACCGCTGGGAGCCCGTTGCCGTGAATAAAGTCTTTCCCGATGCCAAGACAGCCTGCGCCGACATCCCGAACGGAGCCATGCTCCTCGTCGGCGGGTTCGGCCTCTGCGGCGTGCCCGATGAGTGCATCATGGCGGTCCGCGACCTCGGCGTGACCGGCCTGACCATCGTGAGCAACAACGCCGGCACCTCGAATCACGGCCTGGTCCATCTGCTCAAGAACGGCCAAGTCAAGAAGATGATGTCGAGCTATGTCGGCGAGAACGACGTGTTCGAGAAGCAGATGCTGAGCGGCCAACTCGAGGTGGAGCTGATCCCGCAAGGCACCCTGTCCGAACGGATGCGGGCCGGCGGGGCCGGAATCCCCGCGTTCTTCACGCCGACCGGCGTCGGCACCTTGGTGGCCGAGGGCAAAGAGGTCCGGGAATTCAACGGCCGGCGGTACCTGATGGAACTCGGCATCACCGGCGACTACGCCTTGGTCCGGGCCTACAAGGGCGACCGGTTCGGCAACCTCCAATTCCGGAAAACCTCCCGGAACTTCAACCCGATGATCGCCACGGCCGGCCGGATTACCATCGCCGAAGTCGAGCAGTTAGTCGAGCCTGGTGAGATCGAGCCTGATACCGTGCACACGCCGGCCATCTTCGTCCAGCGGATCTTCCAGCGCCACTCAAAGGAGAAACTGATCGAACGCCGAACCGTGAGGCCCCGATGAGCGACGACATCCGCCAGATCATCGTCCGGCGCGCGGCTCAGGAAATCCTGAGTCTCAACGACCAGACCGGGTACTACGTCAATCTCGGCATCGGGATCCCCACCATGATCGCCGATAACATTCCTGCCGGAGCCAGCGTCGTGCTCCAGTCTGAGAACGGAATGCTTGGCGTCGGGCCGTACCCGCTCGACGGTGACGAAGATCCCGATCTGATCAATGCCGGCAAAGAAACCGTGAGCGAGCTACCCGGCACCAGTTACTTCGACAGCGCCACCTCGTTCGGGATGATCCGGGGCGGCCATGTGGCCATGACGTTCTTGGGCTCCATGCAGGTCTCGGAAACCGGTGATATCGCCAACTGGATGATTCCGGGAAAAATGGTCAAAGGGATGGGCGGAGCGATGGATCTGGTGGCGGGCGCCAGGCGGGTCATCGTGGTAATGGAGCACACCGCCAAGGGGGCCCCGAAGATTCTCAAGAAGTGCTCCCTGCCCCTGACCGGTGAGCGATGCGTCCATCGCATCATCACGGAGCGCTGTGTCCTCGATGTCACCCCGGCGGGCCTCAAGGTCGTCGAACTGCTTCCTGGTTGGACCAAGGAACAGGTCGAAGCCTCGACCGAACCAACCTTGATTTGGGCCTAGGCGATCGGTGGCTTGCCCCGGTCGCGCCCCAACAGTGAGCCGACCCGGCCGAAAAATGACTTGACTTGGCGCCAAAATACCAAGATGGCGCCACCGATTGCGGCCAGGATCGAGGCCAACGGCGCGATCACATCTGGACCGATATAGAGCATCATAGGTCAACGAGGGCGAAGGTCATGGGTCAAAGTACTCCCGACCCCACTCCGGGTGCAACATTCGTACCTCAATGCCGCCAAAGGACATATCGTGCAGGAAGTTCGGGTCACCAAGCGGGGCGCCGAGCGGTGGACCCAAGGCCATCCCTGGATCTTCGCCAGCGACGTCACCTCAGACGAGGGGTCGGCCGGCGTCGCCACGGTATCCGATCACCGCGGGAAGGCGATCGGCAAGGCCCTCTATTCCCCGGCCTCGGAAATCCGGGTTCGGTTGCTCGACCGCCGGCCTGACGCCACCATCGACCAGGCTTGGTGGCGGGACCGAATCACCCTGGCCCTCGCTCGCCGGGGGCCGATCGACGCCTCTGCGTACCGGGTCGTCCACGGCGAGGGCGATGGTCTTCCGTCCCTCATCATCGATCGGTACGACCGCTGGGTCGTGGTCCAGCTCCTAAGCGCCGGGCTCGAAACCTGTCGATCGGACATCGTCGCGGCGGTACTCGGCGTCTTGGCCCCCGAGGGCATCCTGGCTCGCCATGACCCGAACGTTCGGCGCCGGGAGGGCCTGCCCCAGGAGATCGTCCTCCTCCACGGGTCAGTGCCGGAGGATATCCGGGTTCGCGAAGGCCCGATCGAGTACCTCGCAGCACCGTGGTCCGGGCAAAAGACCGGCGCCTTTCTCGACCAGCGGATCAACCGGCTCCAGGCCGGCCAACTGATGCCGGCCGGCGGGCGCGGACTCGATTGCTTCAGCTATCACGGCTCGTTTGCCCTCCACCTGGCGCGCCGGGCCCGGTCAGTGGTGGCCATGGACGTCAGTGCCGAGGCGCTGGCCCGGGGCCGGGCCAACGCCGGCCTCAATGGCTTGACCAACCTGACTTGGCTCGAAGCCGACGCCTTCGAGGGGTTGCGCGACCTCGACCGGGCCAAAGAACGATTCGATGTGGTCGTCGTGGATCCGCCGGCCTTCGCCAAGAACAAGGGGTCGGTCCACCAAGCGCTGAAGGGGTACAAGGACATCAACCTCCGGGCGATTCGCCTCGTCAGCCCTGGGGGCCACTTGGTCACCGCCTCCTGCTCCTATCACGTCCGCTGGCCCGAGTTCCTCGGCATGCTCGCCGAGGCGGCGGCTGACAGCGGCCGGCGGGTCACCATGATCGAGCACCTGACGCAGCCCGCAGACCATCCGGAGGTCCTGACCATTCCTGAAACCGGGTATTTGAAGGGCGCCGTGCTCCGAGTGGACCCCGGATCGGGATAACCCCTCCACAGTTAGGCATGGTTAGGCTTATACTTGGGACAATCCGGCCACCATATCGTATCGTGCGTACCGCCACTCAACTCGACCCTCAGGAAGACGCCGCGCCCGCGCGGCGGGTTCGGTCACTTCCGTCATTGGAGCAACAGTACCGGGCCTACCTGATGCAGCGGATCGAGGACTACAAGGATTCGCTCTCCCGCGAAATGTTGATGCGCCTGGGCGATGATGCCGCCTCGGAGTTGCACGGGGCCCGGAACGATCAGTTGGTACTGACGGAGATGCTGATGCAGGAAACCGTCGACCAGCAGATCATCGACCGCCTCAAACTGCCCTCCTTTCGAAAGTGGCGTTCCAAGATCCTCCCGCTTCGGGAAGCCCAGCGATCACCGACCCGCTGGGGCATGTCGACCGTCGACCCGGTGGCCCTGGTCCTGCCCCGCCTCGAACCCGGCGACCGCGCCCTGGTCATCGGCACTGGTGCCGAACGAGCGGTCTATTTGTTGGCGGCCCATGACCTCGAGATCCATTGCCTGATTGGCGACACGACCGCCGCCACGAAGATCGAGGGGACGCTGGCCTCCGAGTCCTTGAGCGGGCAGTGCGAGGCCTTCGTGGTCATGCTGGGCAACTGGATCCCGGCATCCGTCAACGGGCCCTATCATTTGGTCGTCATCGACGCCGCCACGGTCCAGTCCCTGACCCCGGAACGCCAACGGTCGCTGATGATCCAGGCCCAGCAACGGACGGCCCCGGAGGGCCTCCATGCCCTGGTCTCGTGCGACGCGGACATCGCACCCGAAAGCTGCCTCCGTCACTACCCGGATTGGCAGAAGATCCCGCCGCCACCCTCCGGCCCCACCGGCCGCTCCAACGAACCCGGCCTCCGGGGCTTCCTGCTGTCCGGCCCCCCGATCCGCCCGAGCGGGCTTTCCTCCGTCAAATAGCCGTCGGCCGCCGTGTGCGGGCCCGTCGGGGTCCGGGCGTCCTTAGAGTGTCGCTGCACCGAATCCGCGACCCTCTCGGAGGCACCATGCCAGACTCGCTGTCATCAACCACCTCCCCCGTCGGCATCATCATTTCTCCGGGCACGTCGAGAACCACCACCACCAAACTCTGGGCCTACGTCTGGAGCGCTGAACGCGAAGCCGAGCACGAGGCCTGGCACCACCGCTTGCCCCAGATGCGGGATCCTCAGAATCCGGCTGGGCCGACCTAACGGCGGCGCCCGAGGCCCGTGCCTCGGTGCGCCTTACCCCGCCATAGTCGGTAGTATATCTTGATCCGGTTTTTCTTCCGGCTCGAGTGACCCATGCGCGCTATTGTAAAGACCGCCCCCGGGGTCGGGATGACCCTGGCCGAGGTCCCGAAGCCCTCCTGCGGGCCGGCCGACGTGCTGATCCGCGTCCACGCCGCGGGTGTCTGCGGCACCGATCTCCATATCTGGGAATGGGACCGCTGGGCCTCCAACCGGCTCAAACCACCGGTCGTCATCGGCCATGAGTTTGCCGGCGAGATCGTGGAACTCGGCGACGAGGCCCGCCGCGCCGGGATCCTCTCCGTCGGTGAACTGGTCACGGCCGAAGGCCACATCGTCTGCGGCCATTGTCTCCAGTGCCGGACCGGCAACGGTCATCTCTGCAAGCGAACCCAGATCATCGGCGTCGATCGGGACGGCGCCTTCGCCGACTACATCGCCATGCCGGCCAGCAATATCGTGCGGCTCCATGGCATTCCGGTGGAAATCGGCGCGATCATGGATCCGGTCGGCAACGCCGTCCACACGGTTCTCGAAGGCGCCGAGCTCCCGGGGGCCACCGTGCTCGTGCTTGGCTGCGGCCCGATTGGCTGTTTTGCCGTCGGGGTCGCCCGGGCGGCGGGCGCCTCGACGGTCATTGCCAGCGACTTCAACGACATGCGGCTCGACTTGGCCCGCCAGATGGGCGCCCATCTGACCCTCAATCCGGGCCGCGACGAGGTGGTTGACCGAGTGCTCGAGGCAACCCACGGCAACGGCGTCGACCTGGTCTGTGAAATGAGCGGGCACCCGGCCGGCCATGCCCAGGCCTTCAAAGCCGCCCGGCTCGGCGGTCGAGTCAACCTGCTCGGCACCCCAAGCCGGAGCACCGAGGTCGACTTTGCCCATGAGATCATCTTCAAGGGTCTCACCCTCTACGGGGTCACCGGGCGAAAGATGTACTCCACTTGGAACACGATGGGCCGCCTGATCCGTGGGGGCCAACTCGACCCCCGGCCGGTCATCACCCACCGCTTCCCCCTGGAACAGATCGCCGAAGCCATCGGCGTCATCAAAGACGGCAAGGCCGGCAAGGTCATCTTGGAGATTGCCCCATGACGAACCCGCTCGATGTCCGATTGTCGGAAGCCCTGGCCGGCTTCCGGCGGGACGGGATCTACAAGCGACTCAACTTCCTCGAGGGTCCCCAAGGCGCCCGGGCTCACATGGAAGGCCGGGGCGAGGTCATCATCCTCTCCTCCAACAACTACCTCGGACTCTGCAACGAGCCCGACGTCGTCGCCGCCGGCAAAGCGGCATTCGACAAATTCGGAGCCGGGTCGGCGTCGGTGCGGTTCATCTGCGGCACCCTGACCATCCACCGGGACCTCGAGGCGGCTTTGGCCAAGTTCGTCGGCACGCCCTCGTCTTTGTCGTTCATGAGTTGCTGGAATGCCAACGAAGCGTTTCCCGTCACCCTGCTCAACGAGGACGATCTCGTCCTGAGCGACCAGCTCAACCATGCCTCAATCATCGACGGCATCCGGCTGGCCAAAGTGATCGCCAAGTGCCAAACCGGCGTTTACCAGCACAACGACATGAAGGACCTCGACCAGAAGCTGGCGGCCGCCACCGATCGCCAGGTCAAGATGGTCGTCACCGACGGCGTCTTTTCAATGGAAGGGTCGATCGTCAACCTGCCGGACCTCCTCACGGTCTGCCGGAAACACGGAGCCGTGCTCGTCGTCGACGACAGCCACTCCACCGGCGTCCTGGGCGCCACCGGACGGGGAACCGCGGAGCACTACGGCATGGTGGGCGATGTCGACATTATTACGACGACGCTCGGGAAAGCCCTGTCCGGGGGTGCCGGCGGATTTGTAGCGGGGTCCTCCGAGGTCACCGACTATCTGATCCAGCGGGCCCGGCCTCAACTCTTTACCAATGCCCTGCCGGCAGCCGTCGCGGCAGCAGGTCTGGCGGCGATTCGCTTCGTGGAAGCCCACCCCGAGCGGGTCCGGAAACTCCAGGACAACGCCCGGTACTTCAGAGCCGGGCTCAAAGACCTCGGCTTCAAGCCGCTCGACGGCGAAACCCCGATCATCCCGGTCATCATCGGCGAAACCGCCGATGCCATCCGGATGAGTGAACTGCTCCTCGACGAGGGTGTCTTCGTCACCGGCTTCGGATACCCGGTCGTGCCCCAGGGAACCGCCCGGGTTCGTTGCCAGATTTCGGGAGCCCACACAATCGATGACCTCGATGAGGCCCTCCGGGCCTTTGCGAAGGTCGGACGGCGCCTCGGGCTCATCTAGCCGCTTGCTGCCGCAATTCTCGGGTTCCCCGGAAACCTGCCAATCAAGAGCCCGGTCCGACGGGGTCGGGCCCGGGTCCGGTCGGGACAGTACGCTTTTCATACACTCAGACAACCTTTGAGATCATCAGTCTATCACATTATCAAACAACGACTTACGACAGACGTTTCGGTCAAACCCAGGCGGTTTCGTCCGGATTATCAGCCGGAATGATGCAGGAACTGGCTTGAGCACGGGGTTTGCCATGAGGGTGGCCGTCCGTTAGTCCTTCGATCATTGGCGGGAGGCCGTTCAATGCGTCCTGTTCGAGCAGCAATGGTGGCCTTCGGTGGCCTGGTGATGTTGGCAACGCCGGCTTTCGCCCAGCGCACCGAAGATTCCTTCAAGTGGTACCTGGGGGCCCAAGCCGGCATGCTCGGCTTCGAGACCCCATCACAGACCCGAGGGTTCGTTCCGACCGCCGGCGGCCACATTCTGGTCATGGCCAAGCGCACCGGATTGATCCTCTCGGTCGACGAAGCCTTTGGCGGCTCGGAGGGCAGCGGCTATACCGACGTCACCACGCCAGGAGGGGTCCGGCCGGTGAGCTTCAATCACCTCCGGAAGTACTCGGCCGTGATTACGGGCTTCCCCATTAAGGGCGCCACCCAGCCGTACTTCGGGTTGGGCTTCGGTTTGCTCCAGGTCATCGATCCCCAGCCGGGTGGCGTGTTCACGTCGCAAGTGCAGGCCGGATTGGCCAAGCGACTGGCATCCCAGAAATCCACCAACGGCTTCATGTCGTTCGTGACTGGTATCCAGTTCCGGCTCGACCGGATGGTGGTCTTCGGGCAGTACCAGATTACGTCGGCCCCCGCGGCCGGCCAACTGGTTCGCAGCGCCTCGCACGGTATGGTCGGTGGCCTCCGGGTTTCGCTCGGCGGCGCCAAGGAAGGCATCCACGGGGGCGGGTACTGAGTTTCGCGGCTCAACTCGGGATGTGACGACGGGGCGGCGCGATGCCGCCCCGTTTGTCGTTAGGGCATCAGGAAGCGAAACGGCCAATCGGCGGCTTTGGTAATCCCAATCCTCGGAGTGATTCGGATTTCAGCGACCGGGGCCCCCGGGGTGATCGAGACGGCCGATCGCCCCATTAGGCAGCCATCGAGTGACCGGTCGATCCCCAGAGCCTGACAGAGCTTCCCAGGCCCGTTGGAAAGGATCCGGGGCGCCACACCCCCGCGCCGGCGCGCCGCCACTTCCTCGCCGTCGGTGACCCGCACCGCCCGGAGCAACACCGCCGCCCCGAAACCGGCGGGACCAGTGACGAGATTGGCGCACCAGTGAAGCCCGTGGGAGCGGTAGATGTACCAGTGGCCCGGCGGAGAGTAGATGCCCACGTTGCCGGCATGGCGCCGGCCTTGGTAGGCGTGGGACGCGGGGTCGTCTCGTCCGAGATAGGCCTCGGTTTCAACGATCAGACCCCGCACCCGCTCGCCGCCAACCTCCGAGACCAGGATCGACCCAATCAGATCCCGAGCCACTGACTCGGCCGAGCGAGTAAAGAAGCCGTCCGGGAAGCCCCGGCTCAGGCCGGCTTCCTCGCCCCCCGGGCCCGCGGGCGACCCCGACGGACGCCGCCGGACTTCGGCGCCACGGGTTCGGCGACCACGGCCACCGGCGCCGGGGGAGCCTCGACCGGCTTCGCGGCCGGGCTGGCCTTTTTCGCCCCGCGGGACCGGGCCGGGGCCTTGGCCTTCGGCTCAGGCTTGGTCGCCACCTCGGCCACGACCTCTGGGACGCTCTCGACGGGGGCCGCGGTCTTCTTGCCGAAATCAACCAGGCCGATCATCGGCACCGCCGGCGGCCGCGACGGACTCCGCGATCCGCGACGGAACCGGATCCCCGCGGCGCGGGCCGCCAGCGGATCCGCGTCAGGCAACGCAGCCGAACTCGAGCCGGTGGTGTCCCGGGCCGACCCGTTGGCACTTCCGACCTTAGCTCCGTCCGGCGATCCGTTGCCACCCCCACCGCCGTTGGCCCCCAACGAGGCCCGACCCGAACGGGTCAGCGCCACGTCGTACTGATCCTCCCCGGTCTTCTTGACATCAGCGACCTCGGCATCATTCGCCTGCCGGAGCAGCCGGGGGAAGCGGGTCGGCTCGAGCAACGGATCTTCGCGGCCGTGCAGCGCCGCCATCCGGGCCCGGAGCGTCTCATGGGCCACGGGGTTCGGCAACTCGCCCAAGGCCCGGGTCAACAACGAGAATGCCGCGCCGAGCGTGAGGTGATCGCCCGGAGGGCCAACCGGCAGCGGAGGCGGCGGTGGCCGGCGGGACGGTTCGGCCGCCGGAGGCGGCGCGGCATCGGCCCGGCCGCCGGCTGGATGGTCGCGGCGATCGCGGCCTCGACCCCTGCCCCGGCCCCCACGGCGTTCGGCATCCCGCTCGGGGGCGGCCGCCGGTGCCACGGCGGCGGACGTCGCCCGGCCCGCGGCAGGCGCCACTTCGTACTGCCCGTTGTCGAGCTTCGCGACCTTGAGCAACCCGCGAGTCGCCGCTTCCGTCACGAACTTGCTGAACCGGTTGATCCCGGCGTTCCGTTCGTCGAAGCTCGGATCGAGCTGCTGCATCACCTGCTTCAGCCGGTCCGACCGCATCACATCGCCCTGCTTGACCATCCGCTCGACGGCTTCGACCACCAACTCCCACGGATCGCGGCGGGCGGCCGGGGCATCGACTTCGCGATGCAGCCCCGCCAATTCCGTATAGGAGAAGTACTCATCGCAATTCTGGATCAGGAGATCGCTGGCTGAATCCCGGATCCCGATCCCAATGACGTACTTCCCGTACTCCTTGAGCTTCATGACGAGCGACGAGAAATCGCTGTCGCCCGAAAGCACGATGAAGGTGCCGATGTCCGGCCGGGTAAAGACCAACTCAATGGCGTCGATGGCCAACCGGATGTCGGTGGCGTTCTTCTTCGTCGACCCGACGGCCGTGGCCCAGATCATATCGATGGACCGCTCGGTGAGCGGCATGACGTACTGCGGATACCGGCGCCAGTCGGCGTAGGCCCGCTGCACGGTCACCTTGCCCCGGATGATGTCGCTCGACAGCAAGGCTTTGAGTTCCTTGGTCAAGTCGGAGCGAATGCCCATCGTGACGTTGTCGAAGTCGATCAGAAGGGCGGCGTGGGAGGCGGGCGCGGCGGACGAGGATGGGGCGGCGAGCGGGGCCTGTCGGCCTGCCCGCGAGTTCGGACCAGTCACGTTACTTGTCTACTCCATGGCCCCCCGGGAAGATCGGTTCCCGCCGCTCCACCGCACTGCCGGGTGGCAGTCGCGGGGATTCAGTCAGGAACCGCCGTCCCGGTAGCGGCCTATTGTTGAGAGCGGTTTCAGCATCGTGCCGAAACCAAGCCCTGGAAGTCTAGGTGGTCTGCCTCCTTCGCGGTAGGGTTGGTCAGAGAGAGCGGCCGCGGCTGGGGAGTTTCCGGGGCACCCATCACGTCATGCCAATGAGTGATCCTTCGTCTGCCCACGGCAGCTCAAGCGTGAACGAGAATCGAGTCCCCGACCGCCCGGTTTCCACCTTGAGTTCGCTGTGCATGGCCTCGACCAACTTGCGGCAAATCGAGAGTCCAAGCCCCGAGCCCGAGAACGCATAGCCCGGCGCTCGTCCCCGGCGACGGAACGGTTGAAACAGCGCGGTGATGGCCACCTCCGGGATCCCGTGCCCCGAATCCGAAACGGCGATCTCCACCCGGTTGTTGTCCAGTTCGACGGCACTCAATTGCACAAAGCCCTGTTCCGTGAACTTCAAGGCGTTGGTCGTCAGGTTGAGCAGAACGCGGGAAACCGCGACCTGATAACCGACTCGGGCGTGCCGCACCGGCGCGACCACCCGAATCTCCAGACGTTTCTCTTCCGCGATCGGTTGCACCATGTCGCGAACCGATTCCATGATCTCCGGCAATGAGAACGGTGCGGCGTCGACATCCATCAGCCGATCTCCCCCGCGGGCGAGTTCGATGACGTCGCTCGCCACCGTGCTGAGACCGAACGCCGCGCTGTAGATCAGGCCGAGTTGCCGCTCCTGGATCGGAGTCACCGGACCGCTCCGGGCCCGCTGGAGCGTCTCGGCGAGGAACAGGATCGACGTGAGCGGAGAGCGAAGATCATGCGCCACCTCGACGACGAGATCGAGCCCATCGGGCCCCTCCAACCGATCCGAAAACTCCTGGTCCCATTTGGGCTCGAGATCGGCGCCAACAGTTTCCACCGTCTGGAGAACCGAGACCAGGGCCAGGGTATCCGGGAGCGGGGTGAGGCGACCGACCGCCGCGATGAATTCCGCGCGGAGCCGGGCCAGCAACCGCCTCGATAGGTGACTTGGGGTCGGCCGCCCGATGGGACCATCGCTCAAAGCCACGCGTCTCCGGATCGCGTCCGCCAACTCGCCGACGACCGACTCGACCTCGACCGCCGATCCGGCGTCGACCCGATCTCCCTCCCACCCGGCGACCGTCTCTCGAACCGCCTCAACCAAGGCCGGTTCGAACGGAGTGAGAATCGTCACACCTGAGTTCACTCGGAGTCGCCGGGTGCGGCATGGCGAAGCAGGTGATGCTTGTCCATCAGTCGATACAGCGTGGTCCGGTCGACCCCAGCCAAGCGGGCTGCTTTCGACATGTTGCCGCTCGTCCGCTTCACGAGCCGAGCGAGATAGTCTTGCTCGAAATCCGCGATGATCTTGTCTTTGGCCGCGTGATACGGCTCGTTGGGATCGGTCGAGAGCGCGGGTGCGATCTTCGGTTGGTCGGAGGCATCGTCATAGACCGGAATATCGCGGGATCCGATCAGTTGCTCAGGCTCCGCCAAAACGGCCACGTGCTCGATCAGATTCTGGAGTTCCCGGACGTTGCCCCGCCAGGGCCTCGACTGCAAGAACGCGACACACTCCTCGCTGAACCGCGGGGGCCGATCCGGCATTCCGCGGTGCCGGACCCAGAAATGCGTGAGGAAATGGTTGGCGAAGAGCGGGATATCTTCGGGTCGGCTGCGGAGCGGCGGAAGCGAGATCGGCACCACTCTGAGCCGATAGTAGAGATCCCCCCGGAGCGCACCCGAATCGACGGCCTGCTGGGGATCCCGATTCGTCGCCGAAATGAATCGAACATCGACCACGGCGTCATTCGTCTCCGACCCGACCCGCCGCAACACCCCGTCCTGAACCACCCGGAGCAGCTTGGCTTGGAGCGGTAACGCCATTTCGGTGAGCTCGTCCAGGAACAACGTCCCGCCGTTGGCGGTCTCCAGCAATCCGGGTTTGTCACGATCGGCACCCGTAAAGGCGCCCTTTCGGTGCCCGAACATCTCCGACTCAAGGAGGTGCTCGGGCAGGGCCGCACAGTTGAGGGGCACGAGGGGCTTTCCGGCCCGCCGACTGTTTTGGTGGATGAACTGCGCCACGACCTCTTTGCCGGTGCCGCTCTCACCACTGATGAACACCGACGCACTGGTGGCCGCGACCTTTCGCGCCAGATCGATGGCGCGGCGGAACGGGGGCGACATCCCGATGAGGGTCAGGGTGTCGCTGTGACTGTGCTGGCGGAGGAGCTGCTGGCGGAGCTCGGTCGCTTCCCGAGCCACCATGACGGCGTGAGACGCCCGCCCGATGAGGACCTGGAGATGGGTCGCGGAAAACGGCTTGGGAAGATAATCCCAGGCGCCGGCTCTAAGGGCTTCGATGCTCGTCGTCACGCTCGGATTGCCCGTCATCACCACCACGATCGCCGCGCGATTGGTGGTCAGGGCCGCCCGAAGAATCTCGAGCCCGGGCACTTGGGTCATGTACAGGTCGACCAATACGATGTCGAACGGACGCTGACGAAGGAGGTCGAGCGCCTCTTCGCCCCGTGCCGAGGTGGTCACCGAGTAGCCGTCCATCTGCAGGACGCTCTGACAACTCTCCCGAAGGGTGCGCTCGTCGTCCACGATGAGGATCCGAATGCTCGCCTTGATTTCGGGAGCAATGGACAGGGGATCGCGGACATGACCGGCTCCCCCCCCAGAAGAGAGGTCGGTTTCACCTTTGCCTGCTCGCGTCGGACTGGTCACTGGACCTCGGTCATCCGTTTGGGTTCGACAGCCGGCAAAGCGTTGCCTGGGTGCCGCGATGTCGAATCCAAGAGCCAGATTTGTGCCTGTTCCGCAGCGGTCACCACAGCCAAACTGCAACCTTAGGACAACACCACGAGCACGACTACAACATAAGTGTTGCGTAGACGCAACGGTAGTGCCCCTTGCGGGCTCCGGAACCAAACCGGTACCATGTTTGCATCTGGCTGGGCCGCCGGGGAGTCGCACTCCAATCAGACCCGAATGGGATTCGGGTGACTTATCCGGAAATCCCCCACACCGCATTGGGACCACGACATGGGCGAGTCCGTCAGTATCCTCCGATCAACCGCGATCGAATCGCCCCAGCCCGGGCTCCCGCCGGCCCCAGTCGACGACGGCGGGGACAACGACGGGGACGCGGGTGGCCTGTCGCTCAGCCGGGTGCTCGCGGCGATTCGGCGGTACCGGTGGCTCGTCCTGGCGATCATTGCGCTTGGCGCGACCGGATCGGTCATCGCCACCCGCTTCATTGCGCCCGAGTATGCCGTGAGCGCCACCATCTACATCGAGGACCAGAGGGGCGGCAATCGAGGTCCGATCCGCGCGGAAGAGCTGCTGGACAACGACGCCTGGGTGAACCTCGCGAAGAGCTTCGCCGTCCTTGACCCGGTGGTGTTTCGGACCCGCCTCTTCGTCACCAACGAGCCGGCGGACTCTCTGGTCTTCAGTGACTTTAACGTCGGCCAGCGAATGGGCACCGGAAAATACTCGCTGAAGATCGATCCCCAGGGTCGGCGGTTCGAGTTGATTGGCCCCCAAGGGGCGAAAATCGATGCCGGGGCCGTCGGAGACTCGATCGGCCGCCAACTTGGGTATCGGTGGGCGCCGAGCGCCGCGGCGCTGGGCCGTGACCGGGTGATCAAGTTCGAGGTTGACTCGCCTCGAGATGCTTCCCAGAAACTGCTTGACCACCTTGCCACCAGCCAACCAGGTCGGGGCGGCAGTTTCCTCAAACTCAGCCTCAGTTGGGACGATCCAGTCGTCGCCGCCCGGGTCCTCAATACGCTGCTCGATCAGTTCGTGGCGATCGCGGATACCCTGAAGCGGGCCAAACTCGCCCAACTGACATCGGACCTCGAGGAACAGGTCGCGATCGCCGATTCGAATCTGCGAGCGGCCGACACCCAACTCGAGTCGTTCCGCGTTCAAACCATCACCGAGCCCAAGGAAGAGAACTCGGTCGCGCCCCCGGGGGGCGGACTGGCCCAAACCGGCGGAACCGTGGTCAGCTATTATTTGCAGAAGCGGATCGGGTTGAACGCCCTCGAGAAGGACCGGAGGTCGATCGAGCAGATCCTCTCGCGGGCCAAGGCGACGGACAGCTTGCCGACCGACGCCTTCTATACGATCGACGCCGTGAAGAACGCCCCGGCCCTGCTCGGCGTGCTCACCGAGGTCGCCACGACCGAGGCCGAGCTTCGGGCGCTCCGGCTCCGTTATACGGATGAACATCAGCAGGTTCGGAGCTTGAAAGCCCGGCTCGAGCAGATGCGGGGCCAGACGGTGCCCCAATACGCCCAGCAACTTGCCGCCCAGCTCCGGCAGCGGGAGTCGGACCTCCGCACCGAACTCACCGGGGACGCCGCCGACCTCCGAGGTATTCCGCAGCGGTCCATGGGCGAATCGCGGTACCGTCGGCAGGCTGACGCGGCCGCTGAGATCTTCCGTAACCTTCAGTCCCGTTACCAAGAAGCGAAGTTGGCCGTGCTGAGCGCGGTACCCGACGTTCGAATTCTCGACCGCGCCTTCCCTTCGACCCGGCAATCAAAGAATACCGCACCCCGCCTCATCTTCATGGGTCTCATGGGATCGATCGGTTTGGCGCTGGGCTTGGCGGTCCTCCTCGATCGAGCCGACAAACGCTTCCGGTACCCCGAGCAGGCGAGCGGAGAACTCGGCCTGACCATTCTGGGGGCGGTTCCCGTGGTACGACAAGGAGTCGGCATCACCGCGCCCGCGGACGTGGAACAAGTGGTCGAAGCCTTCCGGTCCATCCGGCTCAACCTGTCCCACTCGTTCGCCAGCGGCCAACCGATCGCACTCACGATTACGAGCCCGAGCCCCGGCGACGGAAAATCGCTGGTCGCGGCAAACTTGGCCATTTCCTTTGCGGAAGCCGGTTTCCAAACGGTGATCGTTGATGGTGATACCAGGCGTGGGGCGCTCCATCGAACCTTCGGGCTCAACTCCAAACCGGGCCTGCTTGACTACCTGCAGGGAAAAGCCGATCTCGAGGCCATCACCAACCGGACCGGGTTTAAACGCCTGAGCGTGATCACTGGCGGGACTCGAACCACCCGGGCGCCCGAGTTGTTGGGTGCGGCGGCCACGCCCGAGTTGTTTCAGCGACTGCGGGGGTTGTACGAGGTCATCTTGGTGGACAGCCCACCACTCGGAGCTGGTATCGACGCCTTCGTCCTCGCTACCCTTACCGGACACGCGGCCATCGTCCTCAGGACCGGAGAGACCAATCGGGAGCTGGCGGCGACGAAGCTCGAGTTGATGGGCCGACTTCCCACCCGGGTCCTGGGGGCAATCCTCAACCACATCGACGTGGCGGAATCCGCCTACAAGTACTACGCGTACGAATACAACTACGAAGCCAAGAACGAACCGGAACCACCAGCAGAGGCCCCCGCGGCGCAAAAAGCCGAAATCGAAGCCTGACCCCTGGAGACGGCTCCTCGATTCAACGCACGAGGGGTCCGGAAATCAGGCTAGGGTCAGGGGGTCGGCACGCATCCCTGCCACCGTAGCAGCCACCAAGCGCTCAGGGTCATGGGGGTGAATCTGGGCCGGTCGAACCGTTCGAATGGCGGTTCGAAGGGGGAGGCTCCGGCCGGCGGCGGCGGTCCACCGGCCAACGATCTGGCCGGCTTCGAACTCCGTCAGTCCCACCGCGAGAAGACCGAACTCTGCGGGGCCGACGCGCCCAATCGCGTCGGTCTCCCGACTGTGGCGGCGGAGTACTCGAGCGAGTCCCTCCACAAGGCGTTCGAACGGCCCCGAAAAGGCGGGCCTTTCGATTCCGCTCGGCGCAACGGCCACACAGCTCAAGTGCTGGTGGTGGCGAACCGCCAACCGACAGAACTCTTGGCCCCGCCGAAGCAGGCCACCCCAGGAATACAGGCCAGTGGCCTGATCGAGGAAAGTCTGTTCCCGCAGACCATCCGCCGCTCGCTTCGCGTCTACATATACCCCCAACTTGAGGAGAATCGACTCACTCTCAAGGGGCTGGGCTAGAAAATCCCAGGCCCCGGCCTCGTAGGCCTCAATCCGCTGGGCTCGCCCGGCAGGCCCCGCCGTCGTAATCAGAACTGGGAGCGACACCCCGAGGTGAGGGAGGCGTCGAAGCGCCCGGCAAACATCGGCACCATTTTGATCAGGGAGCTGACGATCGATAAACGCCGCGTCGAGCGACTCGATTCGGCCTCGTTCGACCGCTTGCTGCCCGGTGAATACACAGATCACCCGGTAGCCCGCCGGAACGAGAATGCTCTCGAGGCTTCTCGCCGCCCACTCATGATCATTCGCGATCAGGATCGTGCCCTGGCGTTGGCCCGCTGGCGCCCAAGCCACCGTCAAACCGTAGGCCTAGTCATTTGCCACCCTCCCCGAATCGAGGGCTCGGTAATAGCAGCAAACATCGCCGACCATGTTGCGTTAAAACATCACAATGATGCATTAGCGCACCAAGTCGGGGCCACGGGGACTTCCCAGATTCAGTCAGCAAGATCACCGGCGCCTTCAGTCCGAGTATTATTCTGGAAGTTGTTGCAGGACAATGGTCTCCGGACTTATACTTCACGGTTTATGGGACCGAGTCGACCCTGAAAACGTCAGAATTATTGGCACATGACTGCAATTGCTGGCCCAGGTCCTCGGGTGAAACTGCCGTTGCCAACGGATCCGACCGCGCCTGGGCATCCCAACGGCATCGGAATGCTTCTTGCCCCTCGGATACCGAAGATCGGAGCGACCCTTGACCAAGCCGTCCAACAAGGCGACCAGACTTTGATGCGACTTCATCGCGGCCTAGTGACTATGGGAGTCGTGCTCCTTTCGGTGCTGCGAGCCGGGGGGGCGACGGGGCAGTCCACGCCCCGAATCGACGGCAAACGCTCCCAGGCCAGCCGAACCGAGCTTGAGGCCCAGTTGGTCGAGTTGGATCAAGTGGTCAACTCCCCGGGCTACAGTGGGCGGCTCCGAGCCGCCAAGCGCGCCGAAGCCGACCTGATCAGGCAGCGACTGAAGGAGGGCGATCTTCAGGTCGGTGACCAGGTCAACCTGGTTGTTCAAGGTGACTCAACGGTAACCGGAACGTATGTCGTCGCGGCTGGTCGGGTCCTGATCTTGCCGGGCATCACCGATATCGCCCTGAACGGCGTCCTCCGTTCAGAAATCCAGGAGTACCTGACCACTCGGCTCAAGGAGTACATCCGGGAGCCGAACGTCCGGGCTCAAACGTTGATTCGCTTGAGCATTTTCGGGGGCGTCAACAAGCCGGGCTTCTATCAGATTCCAGCTGAAGTGTTGGCCGGAGATGCGATCATGGCGGCGGGTGGACCAGTTGGCGGTGTCGAGACCGATCGAACGGTGATCCGGCGCGCCGGAGTGGATATCTGGAAACGAGAAGCGTTCCAGGAGGCCTTGGTCCGAGGCCAGACGCTGGATCAGCTCAATCTCCGGGCGGGAGACGAGATCTTTGTGGGCGTCCATCGAAAGACCTCGTTCCTGAGTTATGTCCCGGTCCTGACCGGCCTGACCAGCCTGTCTTATCTTCTGTCCCGGCTCCTGTAAGGTTGGGCAGCGCCTTGTCTACGAAGAGGCAAACCGAACGGCGTGTGCCTGACCTATTCCTCAGTGCGTCCGACGAGAAGTCCCTCGGGACTGGGCCGATCGCGGGGCCGAGCCTGACTCGGTCACCGAGGGCGGCTCCGTCCGAGGCGATCGAGCGAGTGGTAAACGCGATGCTGGGCCTCGTGGCCTTGATCGTAACGCTTCCCTTGTGGTTGATGATTGCCGTCGCCATCAAGCTGACCTCTCGCGGGCCGGTGTTCTACACCCAGACCCGGGTGGGAATTGATCGCCGCCGGGTGCCGCTCGGGAAGGACGACCCGAGACGACACACCGACATTGGCGGTCGCCCCTTCACGATTTTCAAATTTCGGACCATGCGGGTTGATGCCGAACGACATTCCGGTCCAGTGTGGGCTACCCGAGGCGACACTCGGGTGACGCGCCTCGGGCGCCTGCTTCGCCAGATGCGACTGGATGAGTTGCCCCAATTGATCAACGTCATCCGCGGCGAGATGAATATCGTCGGGCCCCGGCCAGAGCGCCCTTCATTCGTGGCCGGTCTCCGCGAAAAAATTCCCAATTATAGTCGCCGTCACCAGGTCAAGCCGGGACTCACGGGACTCGCGCAGGTCTCACTGGAGTACGATTCCAATATCGATAACGTCAAGAACAAGTTGGAGTATGACCTGGAATACATTCGGCGCCGATCGCTCCTGGAGGATCTCAAGATCATCCTCAAGACCATCCCTGTCGTGTTGTTCCGCCGTGGTGGTTGGTAGCCCCCCCCCCCGGTAGCTCCGGAACTGGCAGAACCCGCAGCCGCCTTGCGGGCGCCGGATCTGAAAACCGCCGCGCCGGTCCTGGCGGCGCTGGCAGCGTACGTGCTGCTGTTCGGGTCACCGTTGGCTGCCCTGGCACGTGACTGGTGGAACGACCCCGACGCGGGGCACGGCCTCTTGCTGGCTCCGCTGGCCGTGTGGCTCGCGTGGAAGAGCCGGCCCAAGCACTGGAGCGGCGGACAGCCGGTACTCGGAGCGAGTCTCCTCGTTGGGGCGATCCTGCTCCGCTATGTGTCCGGCCTCGCCGCCGAGGTCTTCACGACCCGACTGTCGGCCCTCGGCGCCATCGTCGGAATCGTCACCTTCGTCTGGGGATATCGGCAGTTGCTGGTGTGGTGGCTCCCTATCGCCCTGTTGGGGTTATCGATCCCGTTGCCCTCGCTGATCATGTCGACGCTCGCGCTCCCCCTCCAATTCAAAGCGTCCCAAATGGGGGCTGCGTTGCTCGAGGCCCGGCACGTCCCGGTCCGTCTGACGGGCAACATCATCATGCTGCCCGGACACTCGCTTTTCGTGACCGAGGCATGCAGTGGCCTCCGCTCGCTGACCGCGCTCTTGAGTCTCGGGGTCATGATTGGGGGATTGTGGCTCAACACCGTCGTGGGACGAATCGGACTGATCGTCTTGGCGATCCCGGTCGCCATCCTGATCAACGCGGTGCGGGTCTTCCTGACCGGATTCCTCGTGTTTTTCGTCAGCCCGGCCATGGGCGACGGTTTCATGCATGTGACCGAGGGTTGGTTGATGTTCGTGGTCGCGTTCGCGATGCTCGGTGGAATCGCCTGGGCGATCAGTCGCACCGAGACTTGGATCAAGGAACGACGCCATGGATAATCGCAAACGATGGGTACCGGCCGGTTTGATGATGGCTGGGGTCCTCTTAGTGCGCACCGCCGGCCAGCAGCAACGGATCAAACTCGAGACCCCGCTCAGCAGCGTCCCAACGATGCTCGGGGGTTACGAGAGCCGCGATGTCGCGATCTCGGAGGGCGAACGACAGGTCGCCGGGATGGACAACTATCTGGCCCGAATCTACGAGGCGGGACCGAAGAATTTCTCCCTGTACATCGGCTACTACGAGAGCCAGACGCAGGGCCGTACCATCCACTCCCCCAAGAACTGCCTTCCCGGCGCCGGATGGGAACCCGTCACCGCCGAGCGACGTCTGATCGTGACCGACTCGGGATCGGTACCGGTCAACCGGTACTTGATTGCCAACAAAGGCGCCCAGGCAATCGTGTACTATTGGTACCAGGGCCGAGGCCGGGTGAGCGCCAACGAGTACTTGGTAAAGTGGGAGCTGATTCGGGACGCTTCGATCCGGCGACGGACCGACGAAGCCTTGGTCCGGGTCGTCGTGCCGGTCGATGGCAGCGTGGCGGCGGCGGACTCGCTCGGCCAACACCTCGCCGAAGGCCTGATCCCGACGGTTGCCGCGATCCTCCCGCGTTAGCGGGGCAGCACCCGAAGATCGTAGAGGAACCAGCGACCTTCCTGGTGCACGAGGGGCAGGGCGTTCCCATAGCTGGTCGCCGTCACCAAGAAATCCCCCCCGAAACGACTCCGCAACCGGGCAACCTGCTCAACCGAAATCAGGCTGTAATTGGCCCGCAGTTCCTCGACGATCCGCCACCCAACCCGGGTCAGCGGTTTGCCGTTGAGTGCTTCCCACCGCGCCAACCACTCCTGCATCCGGCTGAAGGTGTTGGTCTTGAAGGTCATGAATTCGATCCGGGCCGCCCGGAGGGGAAAGCTGTACTGCCAGGGCGGAATCACGAAAACGGCCGTGGTCGGGGTGTTGAGGCGAATCCAGTTCTCCATTCGCCCGAAATCATCGACCTGACGACCCGCGGCGAAAGCGCCCCACGCGGCCGTCTGCTCCCGGAGCCAGAAAGCCGAGATCCTCGGTTCGCCCCGCTTCAAATTCGACCAGAGACTGACGGCTGACCCTCGATCGTCACCGCCTTCGAGAATGTCGTTCACCGTTTTGACGGAGGCCTGGAAGACAATCGCGAGAGCCGCAAAACCAACCACCGGCACCGGCCTCGGTTTCCAACGAACCAGCCGTTCGAGCAGCAACGTCACGCCAATCCAGAAGAACAGCGGATAGCTGCCATCGGCCACCCGGAACGGGTAGTAGCGAAGGATGCCAAACCACTCAAGCCGACGAGCCACCAGACCAAACGCGAAGGCGGCCGCCAGCACCAAAAGGAATGGAACGATGACCCTCGATGCCGCTCGGGAAAGTCCGACCGCGAGGAGCCCGACGGTGACGACGAAATAGAGGGCCACCTTGATCCGCTCGGGGCCGCTCAGAAAGAAGGCTGGATCCAGGTGAAACGGCGTGGCGACCTGGACGTAGATCCGGGCCGACTCGGCGGCGTCCGCCGGGGACATGGCCGTCCCGGACGCAATGCTCACGAGGGCCGGGAGGAGACCTGGAAGGCCCGCGAGGCCGGCGGCCAACGCATATCGGAGCGACCGGCCAATCCGCGGTTGTTCGCTCGCGGCGGTCAGGGCGGCAACCCCCATGGCCAGGGCGCCCCAGCCGCCCACCAACACATGAAAGCTCGTGGCCAGGCCGGCCGAGAGCCCCGCTTGGGCGAACCGCCCGGCCAGGAGCCGCTCAAGCCCCAGAAACAAGAGGCCATAGGCGATCGGCTTCGCGGAGGCGCACCCGATGACCCACTCACCGGCTACGAGGGTCTGCTCGGTACCAACCCAGAGAGTAACCAAGGCAACCAGGGTCCACGGGGCCATCCCAAGCGCCCGGAGCAGGCGGTGGAGCGCCCACAGCTGAAAGACCCAGATCGCGGCCCGGAGCACCAGGGTCGCCGCCAGCGGCCCCAGGAGCAGGTACACTGGGGAGGCCAAGATGTCGAACACGGCGAAAAAGGGGTTGATCCGGGGACTGAACGGGTGGCCGGCCAAAAACTCGGGTTGCAGCACCCGGATCGGGCCGATCGCGTAGATCGTCTCGTTATCGATATACTCGGGAGCAAACAGCCGGCTGGCGACCACCAAGAAGGCCAGCGCAATGGCCACCGTCGCCCCCCAGGTTCGTTTTTCCTGGTGGTACTCACGGTCAGGCTCGACTTGGTTCAAAGGCGCTATGTCAGCCACGGTGAGCCGGGCCAGGAGCGCTGGGTCTCGAGATGAAAGTCGCCGCCTCCGGCCCCGTCATAAAGAGCAGATCGAGGATCGAAAGCTGCGGGTCGAACGGCGACCGTAACTGCGGGTACTCTCGATAGGCGTATTCCATGAACTCCACTTCGATCCCGGCGGCGGCGAACTGGGCTTGGTCCAAATAGGAGCGCGCTGACGGCCCACTCAGGTAGTGCGTCGCCCCAACTTGGGTGGCGAGGGACACGAGGCGCCCGTTCCGGTCCTCCGTCGCGGCGAATTCAGACGTTCTCAGAAAGCGCGGCAGGGCGAATCCGAGTGCAGCGGCAATCAGGATCGTCGACTCGGCGCAAAGGTCAGCCAATGACTCAGTGCCAATCCCATAGATCTGGTCGACCACGGACCAGGCATGGTCGAAGTGTGGGGCGCGCCGATAGGCCTGCTCGAGGGTGAGGCGGTGTTTCCTCCGCCAATCCCGACTGCCGTCGATCCGGACGTCTTTCAGCGGCAACCCCTGAGTCGCGCCCTTCGCATGGACGGGGACGGTCAGCCAGTTGGCCCCCTGCGACGTCATGATCCGATTGCGATTCCGCCACCCGTTCTTATCGTATTGAACGGAGTCGAGAAACAGAAAGACGTCTGCCCGCCGAACCTGGTCAAAGTAGCCGCGCCAGGGAATGAACGAAGGCTGGAGAATGACGCACCGGGTGACGGATTCGCCCCCCCCAGCCATCGGGTCAGCTCGACGGCTCGGACGTCGACCTGACGAGGGGCGTTCGGCCCCGCCGTTCCCCACCATCCGAGCCCGAAGACTTTAGATCCCAGAGAGCCGCGAGACCAAGCCAGGCGTAGACGATAATGCTGATCCCATACTTCACGACTGCCCGGATGACGGTGTAGTCAAAGGTCGTCTTACTGTCGGGGGGTACCTGGCGCCTGAGTTGGACGGCGTCAAGCAAGAAAGCCACAGTGAGGAAGACAAACGCGGTGGCCGCAACTAGTTCGAGGATGGCTACTGCCCGAACCGACGCCCGGTGCCCCAGTCCATTCGCCCCATAGGAAATCAACAAAAGACCGAGTATCGGGGTGACCAAGAATCCGGACAATAGACCAGCGGCCCCGAACCGCCACTCGACGTCCCCGGGTTTCAATGGCAAGACCCCTTGCACCAAGTCCAAAGCTGGGATCAGAACCAGCATCAGCCCGGCGGCGTAAAGCGCCGCATTACGATGGCGGTCGGCGGTCAGTGTTTGAGTTGGCATCTTCGCCCGTACCGTTTGAAGGATCTCAGGGAGCCCCCGATAACTTACCTGGAAATCGCTCTGAGGCGAAGTGCACGTCCTGTGCCTCAATCCGGGCCGGGGGAAGGGCAACCGATGGCGGAAATGCCAAGAGGCCGAGCCACCGCAACGGGTGGCTCGGC
>JANMHX010000096.1:0-60984 GCA_031375485.1 Gemmatimonadota bacterium
CGGCGTGCTGCTCTACGAACTGTTGGCGGGCCGGCTTCCGTTCGATCTGACCGACAAGAATGCCGCCGAGGCTGCTGCCTTGGTCGCGGCCGGCGACGCCCCGAAACCCTCGGTTGTGGCCTGGCTCCGGGCACTCCCCGGCGACCGGCTCGCCAGCCGCTCAGCCTGGGCCGACCTCGATGTGCTCTGCCAGAAGGCCATGCACCCCGATCCCGACCGGCGGTATTCGTCGGTCGACGCGCTGATCCGCGACATCGACCATTTCCTCGATGGTGAACCGCTCGAGGCCCGGCCGGACGCGCTGGGCTACCGGCTCACCAAGTTCGCGAGCCGGAACCTCCGCGCGGTGACGATCGGGGCGGTGGGGCTGGTGGCGGCCATCGTGCTGGTGGTCTTCTATACGGTCCGGCTCGCGGCGGCCCGTGACCGTGCGGTGGCCGAGGCGGCTCGGGCCGAGCGGATCCAGGGCTTCACGATGCGGTTGTTCGAGGGCGGTGACGAGGCGGCGGGCCCGGCCGACAGTCTCCGGGTCGTGACGCTGCTCGACCGCGGCCTCCGGGACGCCCGGAGTCTTGAGGCCGACCCAGCCGCCCAATCCGAACTCTATCTGACCCTCGGGAGCATCCAGCAGAAACTCGGCAATCTGGAACGGGCGGATACGTTGTTGACCGCGGCGGTGGCTAAGCGACGGGCCCTGCTCGGCGACGAGCATCCCGACGTGGCCGCGGCGTTGGTCGAGCTGGGGTCGCTGCAGTCCGCGCGGGCGGATTTCCCGGCCGCGGCCGCCACCGCACGCGAGGCGATCGCCATCGCGGAGAAATCCTTGCCGCCGACCCATCCAACCCGGGCCAAAGCGCTCGCGGTGTTAGGCCAGGTGTTCGAGCTCCGCGGCACCTATGACTCGGCGATCACCACGCTCGACCAAGCCGTGGCGCTCTACGGGGCCGATTCGACGAGCGCCGAGTTCGTGATTACGCTCGGCGAGTTGGCGAACACCCATTTTTATGCCGGCCACTATTCGGTGGCGGATTCGCTGTTCGGCCGGATTCTGGTGATGTCCAAGCGGCTCTACGGTGACCGTCACCCGAACGTCGGCGACGACTTGATCAACCTCGGCGCCGTGCAATTCGAGCAGGGGAATTTCACCGGGGCCGAGCGCTATTACCGCGAGGGCCTCAGCATTCTCCAGGGCTTCTATGGCGACGTGAATCCGGAAACCGCCTCGGCGCAAACGATGTTGAGCCGGGCGCTGGTCAATCTGGAGCGGTACGACGAGGCGGCCGAGTTGCTGAAGAAGACCCTGGTGGTCTATGAGAAGGTCTACGGACCGGTCCATCCCCGAGTAGCGTCAGCGGTCAACGAGGTGGGCCGGATTGCGCTCCGGCAGAATCGGTATGAGGAGGCGAGGACGGCCTTTGAGCGGATGACCGCCATTTATCGCGAAGTCTACCACGACAAACACTATCAGATTGGGGTGGCCCTCTCGAACCTGTCGGGGGTCTATCAGGCCCAGAAGCAGTTTCCCGAAGCGATCCGGTTGATGCGGGAGGTGTTGCGCCGGTACGCCGAGGTCCTCGAGCCCGACCACCAGTTGGTGGGCATTGCCAATATCCGGCTCGGCCGGAACCTCCTCGGCGCCGGGCAGCACGCCGAGGCGGAGAAGGCCTCGTTGCTGGGGTATCAGATCCTGATGAAGCAGGCCGCGCCGCCCAAGAGCTGGCTCGACAATGCCCGCACCGATCTAGCAGCCGACTACAAAGCCCTGGGCCGGCCCACCGACGCGAAGCGGTTCGAGGCCGAGCTCGCGGCGAAAGCTCCCTGAGTCAGCGGCTCTCGTAGACGAAGCTGGTCAGGTACTCGATCGTGGCTTGTTGCTCGTCGACCCGCTGGGCCAACAAATCGCCGATGGTGACGATGCCGACGAGCCCGGTTTCGTCTCGCACGGGAAGGTGGCGGATCCGCTTCGAAGTCATGACTGCCGCACACTCCTGGAGGCTGGTTTCGGGCCGGCAGGCCAGCACGTCGGTGGTCATCACGTCCGATACCAAGGTCGTGGCCGGATCCTTCCCCACCCCTACCACCCGGCGAAGCACGTCCCGCTCGGTGAACATGCCGACCAGCCTCCCTTCGCGGTCAACCACGACTAGTCCTCCCACGCCGTGTTGATTCATGGCGGTGGCGGCGGCAACGACGGAATCGGTGGGCAGGACAGTGTGAACGACATCACCCTTGCGGCGGAGCAGGTCGAGCACGGCGGGCATAAGCTCTCCAGGGTTGGGGGGGGGCTTCATAGATACGGAAAACTCACCCCCGGCGCCAGAGACCCGATCCGCCCGGGTTGGGAATCCTGGTGGCCCGCCAGGCCGTAGGGCTACCAGTGCCTGCCTCCCCAAGACCACTCACCGAGCCTACCAATGACGACCTCGCGGCGCGAGTTCCTGAAGCAATCGGCGTCCCAAGGCCTGGCCCTGGTCGTTGCTCTTCCTCATCTCGGATGCCGGACCCCATCGAAGGGCCCGTCCCTGGCGGCCAATCACTGGATTGAAGTGGCCGATGACGGCGTGGTGACGCTGGTGCTCGACAAATCGGAAATGGGGCAGGGGGCGACGACGTCGATCCCGATGATCATGGCCGAGGAACTCGGTGCCGAGTGGAGCCGGGTTCGAGTCGTCCAGGCTCAACCCGGCCCTAAGTTCACGGAAATGGGGACCTCGGGCAGCAGCAGCGTGACCGATGCCTGGTACTCGCACCGAGTCGCGGCGGCGGCGGTGCGGACGATGTTGGTCAGCGCGGCAGCGGCCGCTTGGCAGGTGCCACCGGAGACCTGCTTTACCGAGGGCGGGGAGGTCCGGCATCGCGAGTCGACCCGGCGGGCCCGGTTTGGAACCTTGGTGGCGGCGGCACGGCAGCTTCCGGTGCCGAAGGAGCCGGGATTCAAGAACCCGAGCGAGTATCGGCTGCTCGGCACTCGGGTGGCGGAGCCAGCCATGGCGGCGATCACGACCGGGCGCATGGTGTTCGGCATCGACATGCGAGTGCCTGGCATGCAGTACGCTGCCATCACACGGAGTCCCGTCCACGGTGGTACGGTCCGGCGGTTTGGCTCGGACCGGGCCCTGGCGGTGGCGGGCGTCACGCGGGTGGTGGCGGTGCCCTCGGGGGTGGCGGTGGTCGCCGCAACGACGTGGGCCGCGATCAAGGGACGGGACGCGTTGGAGGTCGAATGGGACGAGGGCTCCAACACCGGGTTCGACAATGAGTCGGGGTGGCGGATGCTCGAGGCCGCGGCGAAGAAAGGCGGCAAGACGGCCCGGACGGCCGGCAACGCGGACCGGGCCCTGGCCGGCGCTGCCCGGCGGATCGAGGCGGAGTACCGATGGCCGTGGCAGGCTCATGCCGCGATCGAGCCGCTCAGTGCCGTGGCCCAGTTTCGAGACGGCGGATGCGAGATCTGGGCGGGGATGCAGAATCCGAACGGCGCCCAGGCCCGGGTGGCTGAAGCGCTCGGGATTGCCGCGGACCGGGTGGTCATCAACGTGATGCGGTTAGGCGGGGGATTCGGGCGGCGGATCGCCAGTGATTTCATCGTCGAGGCCGCGATGGTGTCCCGAGCGGTGAACGGTCCGGTCCAAGTGGTCTGGACCCGCGAAGACGATCTCCGGCACGACATGTACAACCCGGCCCAGATCAACCGGCTCGCGGTCGGGCTCGATCGAACGGGCCGCCCGATCGCGTGGCGCCATCAGGTCGCCGACTTCCACCTTTCGATGTTCGGTGCGTTCAACCCCGCCAATGATCCCGCGGCGGACGGTGACCCGTGGGGCGGGTTCGACTCGCCCTACTCGATGCCGGATCTCCGGGTGGAGCTCGCGCTGGTGGAATCGCCGGTGCCGACCGGGGCGTGGCGCGCGGTGACCTATCCGGCGGCGGTGCTGGCCCGGGAGTGCTTCATCGACGAAATCGCTCACGCGACCGGGGCCGACCCGCTCGCGCTTCGGCTGTCGTTGATTCCCTCGCCCGGCATGGTGACTCGCCGAACCGGCCCCCTCGCCAACGGAGACCGGCTCCGCGAGGTGCTCCGGCTGGCGGCTGAGCGGGCCGGATGGGGCGGGCCGTTGCCGGTGAGTGAAGCGGGTCGCCGGGTGGGTCGGGGCCTGGCGTGCAATCAGTATCATCAAGGGACGATGGTCGCGCAGGTGGCCGAGGTGTCGGTGGGGCCGGCCGGCGACATCAAAGTGCTCCGAATCGTGAGCGCGGTGGATTGCGGTCAGGTCGTCAATCGAGCGGGGGTCGAGAAGCAGTTCGAAGGCGGCGTCGCGTGGGGTCTCTCGGCGTTGTTCGGCCCGGGGGTGCGGTTTGAGGGGGGCCGGACGGTGACCAGCGGGTTCGGCGACTACCCGGTGCTCCGTATCGACCAGATGCCGGTGGTTGAAACCCACATCGTGGACCATCCGATCCGGCCGTTCGGGATCGGCGAACCGCCGGTACCCGCCGTGGCGCCGGCCGTCCTGAACGCGGTGTTCGCCGCGACGGGGGTCCGGCTTCGGACGCTCCCGTTTTTTCCGGAGGCCCTGACGAGGGAGTGATACCGGGGCTCCGGCGCCTGCGGGGCTATCTTAGACGGACTCATGGCCCCGGTCTCATTCGTCAAGAAGGTGTTCGGCCTCGTGGCGGTCGACACCACACCGCTTCGTCAATCTCCCGACTATCGCTGGCTCCTCGGCGCCCAGGCCATCTCCTCGCTCGGCAGCTCGATCACCTACGTCGTCCTGCCGTGGCAGATCTACCAGCTGACCCGTTCCTCCACGATGGTTGGGCTGATCGGCGTCGCCGAATTCGTTCCGATGCTGGTGATGGCGTTCGTGGGCGGCAACCTGGCCGACCGGTTCGACCGGCGGCTCCTGGTCCGCTCCGCCGATGCGACGTTAGGCGTCGTCGCCCTGTTGCTGATGGTCAACGCGATCCGGCCCGTGCCCAGTGTGGCGGCGATCTTCGTCCTCGCGAGTGTTTCGGCCGCCGTATCGGCCCTGGCCCGGCCGGCTCGCGATTCGATCGTGCCCCGGATCGTGGCTCCCGAACATGTTTCCGCCGCCGCCGCCCTCGGGAGTCTCGTCTATAGCCTGAGTTGGGTGGCCGGGCCCGCGGTGGCCGGCGTGATCGTGGCGGGGCTTGGGCCGGCCATCGGATTCGGGATCGACGCGGCCAGCTTCCTCGGCTCGGTGCTGATGGTGTCGATGATCAGGCCGCTGCCGGCCCGGTCGGCGTCGGTTTCGATCGGTTGGTCGTCACTGGTGGAGGGCTGGCGGTACGCGGCCAGCCGCCAGGAACTGATCGGCACCTACGTGATCGACATGAACGCAATGTTTTTCGGAATGCCGATGGCGCTCTTTCCGGCCATGGCGGAGCGGTTCGGGCCGGGCACGGTCGGTCTCCTGTACGCGATGCCGGCGGTGGGGGTCGGGATCTGCAGCCTGACCTCGGGCTGGACCGCGCGGGTTCATCGCCACGGCCGAGCGGTAGTGTTGGCGGCGGCGGCCTGGGGAGTCGCGATCATCGGCTTCGGCCTGGCCACGACACTCTGGGCGGCGTTGGTGTGTCTGGCGTTGGCCGGCGCGGCCGATTCGGTGAGCGGAATCTTCCGGATGACGATCTGGAACCAGACCATTCCCGATCACCTCCGCGGCCGGCTCGCCGGGATCGAGCAGGTGAGTTACCTGAGCGGGCCCTACCTTGGCAACGCCGAGGCCGGGTTAGTGGCGGGGGCCTTCGGGGTCAGGGCGTCGGTCGTGTCGGGCGGGGTGCTCTGCGTGGTGGGGTCGGCGGTCATCGCGGCCCTGCTGCCCCGGTTCATGGCGTATGACGCCCGAAAACGGATACCTTCGTGACGATGGAAGCCAGCCGCGCCGACCAGAAGGGCCGCGCCCACCGGGTCCGGAACAACCTCCGCCAGGGCCTCGGGCTGGCGTGGGCCGCATCCCCGCGATCCCTGATCCGGTACTCGGTGCTCGGGGTCCTGAGCGCCACGATGCCGCCGATCGCCGTATGGCTCGGCGCGGCCCTCGTCAATCGGATCGCGGTCGCCGAGGCCCAGTCACTGCGCTTCGTGGACTTTGTGCCGATCCTGATTGGACTATGGATCGCGGCGGCGGTACAGCGTTCGGTGGGCGCCTACATGGGGTATGGCAGGAATCTCTTCGTGCGGCGGGTTCAACTCGAGGCGGAGCGGCGGTTGCTGACCCAAGCCTCGAAGGTCGACCTCGGTCACTTCGACAATTCCAATTGGCACGATCGGTTGGCCCGGGCCAAACGCGACGTCTCGTGGCGGCCCGGCGACCTTACCTGGTCGGTGCTCGGCCTGTCGGGCAACATCGTCACCATCGTCCTGATGGCTTCGCTCCTGGCGAGTCTCCATTACTTGCTGGTGGTGCTGGCGCTGGCATCGGCGTTGCTCTCGCTGATCCTCGAGCGGCAGGTCACTGCCCGGCTCTACGAGTTCTTCTACAAGGAGACCCCCGAAGAACGGGAACGGGACTACCTCGGCGATCTGCTGGCGCAGCCCAGGACCACCAAGGAAATTCGGGCCTACGTCTTGGCCGACTACCTGCTCGGCCGGCACCGGACCGTCTCCGAGAATCTGTTCCACCAACGGGAGCAGATGTATCGGTCGGGGACCCGGATCTCGCTCCTGACCGGTCTCGTGGCAGGGACGACGCTGGCCCTCGCGTACGTCTTCGTGGCGGTTCAAGGGGCGGCCGGTACGATCAGCCCCGGCGGGGTGGTGTTGGTGATCGGCGCCTTCACCGCGGTGGCCGGGAGTCTGAGTCAGGTCTCCAGCACATTCGTCGCCGTCGACCAGCACACCACCTTCCTCGACGATTACTTCACCTTCCTCTCGATGGATCCGCTGGTCACCATGCCGGCCGAGCCTCGCGTCTTGCCGGCGGTGTTGACGGACGGCATCGAGTTCGACGACGTGAGCTTCACCTACCCCGGTGGTACCGAGCCGGCGGTGGCGGGGTTGTCGCTCCGGATCAACAACGGCGAGTTGCTCGCGCTGGTCGGTGACAACGGAGCCGGGAAGAGCACCCTCGTCAAGTTGCTGCTCCGGTTCTACGACGCCGACCGGGGGTCGGTGCGGGTTGGCGGTGTCGATCTGAAGGACACCGACCCCGAGGCACTCCGGAGCCGGATCGGGGTCCTGTTCCAGGACTATGCGAGCTACGAGTTGTCGATCCGCGAGAACGTTGCGATGGGCCGGCCGGACGTTCCGGTCGATGACGAGCGGGTCCAGAAGGCACTCCGCGATTCCCGGAGCGATGGCTTGGTGAACAAGATGCCGGGAGGGCTCGATGCCCGGGTGGGACGACTATTTGAAGGGGGACATGACCTCTCGGGCGGCGAGTGGCAGCGGCTGGCGCTCGCCCGGATCATGTATCGCAATGCCGACATCTGGATTCTCGACGAGCCGACGTCTTCGCTCGACCCCGAAGCCGAGGCGGCGATCTTTGCCGAACTGAAAGCCAACCTCAAGGGGCGGATCGGGATCGTGATTTCGCACCGGTTTTCGACGGTGCGGATTGCCGACCGGATTGCCGTCGTCGACGGCGGGCGGGTGACGGAATTGGGGACCCACGAGGAACTGCTGCAGGCCGCCGGCCGGTATGCCCATCTCTTTGAGCTGCAGGCGGCCGGTTACCGCTGAGGCCGCCCGCCATCCTTGGGCTAGAAGCTGTACTCGAAGCCGGTGGTCCACCCGAAATTGGTTTGGAGTCCGGTCTGGCGGAGCGGCACCAGCGCGTTGGTAATCAGATTGAGGCCGGCGCCGATGCCGAATTTCGCGCCGATCGACGCTAAGGCCCGATTGTCTTTTCGATCGGGAATGTTGACCGGGCGGAGCACCCGCACCGCTTGAGCGTTGCCGATCAGCGCCGACACGGTCACCGGACTCGGAAAGTCGAGCTTGTTGGCGCCGAGTTGCCATTCGGTGATCACGTCGATTGCCAGGGTAGCCCGGCGGCCCATCAGGTGATCGAAGCCGACGGTGGCGAGCACGCCGTCGGTCTGAAACTCTCCGCCTCGGTGAATGTATCCCGCATTGAAATGCGGCGAGAACGCGCCGCGCCGAAGGGAGCCGGCCCCGATCACGCTGAAGCTGGTCCCGCCGCTCCCGAGGAAGTCTTCTTCTTTGCCGGTGGCGAGCCGGACGTCCCCGAGGACGGCGAAGGCCCCTTTCGGGCCGGCGTACATCCCCGCCTTGACCCGGACGGCCACGTCGCCGATGCCGGTGGCGGATCCTTCGGTGGCGCCGGTGACCCGAAGCAACGGGTTCTGCGCGGTGCCGAAGTGGTGGGGCGTTGGATTGGCGAACGGGATGATCTGGCCCTCGCTGGTGCCCGACAGCGACGCGCTGATCAGCGGCACCGCCACACTGATGTCGATCCGGTCGGTCAAGCCGTACGTCATCGTTGGGGTGAGGGCCGAGACGGTAATCCCGAGACTGGTCTTGACCTCGAACACGTCGCTTTCGAACTGGGGGTCCTGCAACCCATTGCCGGCCAGGTCCTGGTGCGGGAACGTGAACACGAGGCCGTCGAGCGGTACCCCGCGAATCGAGCGATAGTCGAGCCGGGTGAAGTTGGTCGAGAACAGCATCCGGCCTCGGCCCAGGGTCTGGCCTCGCTCGGCGAAGATCGGTCCGGAGGAGGTTTCGGTCCGGACCGGGAGCCCATCGGGGCCGCGGCCCCAGATGGCTCCGCCCGACGCCGCGCTGATCGGGATGTTGGCGATGCTGATGCCGATCGAGTTGGTGAGGACCTCGATCAGGTTGGTGCCGCCGGTGACCACCGCGGGATTGTAGTGGTCGCCGTGACCGGACCCGACGTCGAGACAGACCGGCGTGGTGGAGCAGCCGGTGCCGAATCGGAAGAGATCGGTGACCCGGCTTCGAAGGGACTGAGCCGTGACCGGGCCGCCGAGGACCGCCAGGAGGAAACCGGAGAGCGCGAGTCTACGCATGAGTGAATCCTCGTCAAATCAGTTCTGAAGGGCGCCCTGACGGACCCAGGCCTTGATGATCGTCGCGAGCTTTACCGAGTAAATCGTCCCGGAGTGGGTTCCTCCCGGGCGCGGCCAGTGAATCAGCAGGTTCTTGTTGACCGGCGCCCCGGGGAATGAGGTCGAGTCACTCGGAATCACATAGCGTTGTCCAACGGTCACCAATTGGGCATGAACGCCGGCCGACGTCAGCGACAAGTCGGGCGATGGACCAGCGCCGTTGTGACAGCCGGCCCGGTCACATGTCGCGATGTAAAACGGCATCAAATCGGCGCTGTGGGATACCGTGGTGGTTCCCGTGAACGTCACCGGCGTCAGGATCCCTGAAGTCGCCACGACTCGGTTGTAGACGTCGGACTCCAGAGGGCCCGAAAAGAGGGTTCCGATGAGCCATGAGGAGACGCTCGCGGTCCCGTCGGACGCCGTCGCCATGACGGCTGAACTCAGGCTGCTTTGCCCGGCGGTAATTCCGAAAGTCACGATCACCGCCGAGACCGGATTTCCGAATTGATCGGCAACCAAGACCTTCGGAAGGGTGACGACGGCTTGGCCGAAGCGAACCGGGAAGGCTGTCGCGGTGAAGCCGTCGATCGGATTGGGATCAACGGCCGTCATGGTGGCCGGCGCGGCGGCCAAAATCGTGATGGTGGCCGATTGGCTGATCGGAACCCCCGCCACGACGGCCGATACGACTTTTGCCCCGGCGACCGTGCCGGTGAGCGTCGCCGTCATCTGGCCGGCGCCGTTGGTGGTGCCGGTGTTGGTGCTGAGCGTGGCCGGCCCGACCAAGCCCAGGCTGACGGCTTGGCCCGCGATCGAGTTGCCGTGAATGTCCTTTGCGGTGACCGTCACGGTGCTCCCGATGCCGCCCGCCGCGATGCTGGTCGGGCTGGCCGCGACGGTGGAGATCGTGGCACTCACCGCTCCCGGCGTAGCCGTGGCGGTAAAGAGGGCGGGTGCCGGTCCGCCGACGGCCGCCTGCGCGGTCTGGGCGCCCGACACGGTCCCGAGTTTCCAGGTGGTGCTGGCCAGACCGTTGGCGTCGGTAGCGATGGTCACGCCACCGGGGAACGATCCGCCCGGTCCCGACGTGGTGAACGTCACTTGAACGTTAGGCTGCGGCGCGTTGATCGCGTCGAGGACCCGGACTTGGATCGACACCGGCAGCGTCGTTGCCACCGATCCGGTCTGGCCATCGCCGGTGATCTTGACGATTTGGGTCGGGCCCGCCAACGCGGCGGTGACCGTGAACACCAGGGTCACCGGAGTGCCGCCGACGGTGGCGGTGGCGGTGGTCGTAACCGGACCGGCCGCGGCGCCCAGAGTCCGGATGGCCTGGGCCGTTCCGTTGGCCGCCGTGACGCTGGTGGCCGGCGTGACGCTCCCGCCGCCGGTGACGCCCCACGCAACCGAGACCCCTGCCACGCCGTTGCCGAAGGCGTCGGTGACCTTGACGACATGGGGCGTGCCCAAGGGGTTGTTGACCAGACCGATCGAGTTGTCGCCGGATTGTTTGGCAAAGATGGTGGCCGGGCCGACCTGCCCGGTGGCGCTGAAGGTGATCGGACTCCCGGCCAGGCCGTTCGCGGTGACCGTGACCGTGTTGGGGCCCGCCACGGGGTTCAAGATCCAGGAACTCAGTTGAGCAATGCCCTCCGCGTCCGACACCGCGCTGGTGGCCGGAGCGATCACGCTCGCGGCCGAGGCGGCAAATCCCACGGTGAAACCGGCCACCCCGTTGCCGCTTTGGTCGACCACCCGGACCCGAGGCAGCGTGCCGACGGCGGTGCCGGCATTGGCGGTCTGGGTCAATCCGGACCCGGCCACCAGCTGGGTGGCTCCGCCGGCGACAACCGTCACCGGATTCGATGCCACCGGGGTGAGGCCCGGGGCGGAAAACGTGAGCGTCTTCGGACCGGCCGTGCCGAGCAGCGCGAGGCCGGTGAACGTCGCTCGGCCGGTGCCATCGGTGGTGGCGGTGATCCCTCCGGTCAACTGGCCCCCGCCGGAGGCAATCGCGGCGGTGATCACCACGTTGGCCACCGTGGCGGGCTGGTTCTGGTCGTTGAAGAGTTGGACCGCCGGCTGCTGCGGCAACTGGGTACCGTTCACGGTCTGGCCGGCGGGCTGGGTGGCCATGGCCACCCGGACTGGAGGACGCGGGTCGATCGTGAACCGAACTGCAATCGACACCGGCTGCGGCAGGTTGTCCGCTTTGAGCACCACCGCCCCAGTATAGACGCCAAGGGGCTGACCACCCGGGGTGGTGGTGATCGTCATCTTGGCGGGCTGGCCGGGGGCGACCGTGTTCCGGTCGACCGTTGCCGAGAGCCAGCCGGCGCCACCGCTCCCGGCCACGATCGTCACGGCCAAGTTGTCGACCTGGCCGGCCGTGGCCGCCACCACGATCACCTGACTCTGGACCGCGGGCCCGCCGAGAATCCCAATCGGGGTGACGTTGGTGCTCGAGAGGCCGATCCCGACCGGTACCTCGGTGTAGTCGACCCGGGCATCGCAGCCGGCAACGCCGAGAAGTCCGGCGACGAGCGCAGCGGTTCGAGAAATCAACCGGACCATGGGAGTCCTTGTTGCGATAATCGATGGCAAGCGGCCACGGTACGGCCAAAGGGGAAGTGCCGGTTAGAATCGGGCGGAGCGGTGGCTTTGTCAAGAGGCGGGGCTCACGAATCGGGGCAGGACGCTCTATGATTGCAGGGTGAATTCCTCTTGTGGCGGGTGTGGCGAATCGCTCTTTCCCGAGGAGCGGTTTTGCTCGAGTTGCGGGCTCTCGGTCACCGGCGGCGTCGCCGTGGCGACCCCGCCCCCGGTGACGGACGCCCCCGATACCGATCCCCCGCCGGTCGAAGCCAGCCGGATGACCCGGACCCAGATCGGCGAGGTTACGGTGCCCTGCCAGAAGTGCGGGCACGATTTGGGCTCGATCGAACGGTTCTGCCCGAGTTGCGGCACGCCGGTGCCCGGGGTTGAACCCGTGATCCGTACCAAACCCCGGAATCCGTGGCAGCAGGTCCGGGAGCGGCTCGAGGAGGCCACCGCCGGCCGGTATCAAATTCTCCAGGAGCTCGGCCGGGGCGGGATGGCCGCCGTCTATTTGGCCCACGAAGCCACCCTGAATCGCAAGGTCGCCATCAAGGTCATGCGATCGGACCTGATGCTCGATCCGACGATGAACGACCGGTTCCTCCGCGAGGCGCGGACCATGGCGTCGTTCCAGCACCCGAACATCGTCTCGGTGTTTGCCGTCGAGTCGACCGAAGACCTCAATTACTTCGTGATGCAGTACGTCCCGGGCCAGGCCCTTGACCGGATCATCAAGGCCACCGGACCCCTGCCGGTGCCGGTCATGCAGTGGGTCATCTACCAGGCCGCGAACGCGTTGGGGTACGCCCATCAAGCCGGGGTGATTCACCGCGACATCAAACCGGGCAACATCCTGATCGACCACCGGGGCAACGCGATCGTCACCGATTTCGGGATTGCCAAGGTGGTGGACGCGGGCACGACCTCGACGTCGAACCAGATGGGCACCCCGCTCTACATGAGTCCCGAGCAATGTCTGGGCGTGGTGCTGACGCCGGCCTCGGACCAGTACGCTCTGGGGAACGTGGCCTACGAAATGTTGACCGGCGAGCCGCCGTTCAAGCGGGACCTCGCCATCGCGCTCGCCATGGCGATCACCTCCGAAAAGCCGAAGCCGATCGACAAGATCCGGAAGGACTGTCCCCGGGACATCGGCGACGCGGTGCTTCGGATGTTGGCCAAGCAGCCCGAGAGTCGGTGGCCCAATCTGACCGAGGCGGCGGCCCAGATCGGCGGCGACCACTTGGCCGAGGAGGACCCGGCCCGGGTGTTCCTGGCCTCCTTGGCGCGAGCTGAGGCCCCGAAATCGGATCAACGAACCCTGACGCCGCGGAGCCCGCGGACCAGCACGGGGTCGGTGCTTGGCCGGGCAATCCGGCGCCGGCGGACCATCCAATTTGGCGTGCCGATCACCATCGTGGTCATCGGGATCGTCACGGGGTTGCTCGGCTACCGGCGGTCGTTGCTGGCCCGGGCCGCGGCCGCGACGTTGGCGGCGGTCGCGGATTCCGGGGCTCTCGCGGCAGCGCCGGGGCCGGCGGGCCGCACCGACTCCACCGGGACTCGGCCGGGCTTGGTGAATCCTCCGCTGGTACCTGGCACGAAGCCCGGCCGGCCGCCGGCGGGTTCGGTGTCCGGCGCCGTGCCGCCTCCGGCCACACCGCAATCACAGCGGCCCGAAACCGTCGTCGTCACGCGAGAGGCGGCGGCCAACCCAACGCCGTCCGCACCCGCTCCTGCTCCCGCACCCCCGCCCGCCCCGGCGCCGGTGAGCCACGCGGCTGAGATCCGGCAGGCACTGGGAGGCTACGCGGCCGCGATCAACGCCCGGAGTCTGGCCCAGCTCAGGGCCGTGTTCCCCGGCATCAAGGCCGATCAAGAAGCGCGGTGGAAGGACCTCTTCAGCAACGAAATCGAGCAATTGAGCGCCACCACCACGGTGCGCTCGCTCGAGGAGCGCGGCGATGTCGCCGACGTGGCTTTTCTGCTGACCCTGGTCTTCAAACCCAAACGGGATCAACCCCAGACGACCCGGATCGGATCGGTGGCCACCATGCGACTCGAGAACGGCGCTTGGGTCATCGCATCCCTGCAAACTCGGGCGGAGTAAACATGACAGGGGGAGCCATGGACAATGCGCCTGGTCCTGATTTGCTGGACGTGATCCGGAAGGTGGCCGCCGACTATCAGGTCTTCGGCGAACTCGGGCGGAAGAGCGATACCGACGTCTGGTTCCTGGCTCGCAAGGGCGAGGATGCTCCGCTCGTGGCGTTGCGGCTGTTGTCCCGCGGGATCGATCAGTGGGGCGACCCGCGGTACGATGTCGAGATGGCCAAGGAAGTGGGGGCGTCGGTGGCGGCCGGCCAGACCGCGTGCGACGCCTGTGGAGCGCCGCTCCGGACCTTTGCCAGATTCTGCGGGCACTGCGGAGCCGATCAAGCCAAGGGTGTGAAAGGTGGCGCCCCGTCGGTGGCGGACCGGAAGCTGCTGCTCGCGGAAGTTCGCGAAGCGGCCTCCGCGCTCTACGACGTTCTCGGTGAGATGCCGTGGGCCGGGGGTGACGGCGTGGTGTACTTCGCCTTGACCCGCTCGACCGGGGCGTTGGTCCGGCTCCGGCTTCGGGACGCCGAGGCCGGCATGGAACTCGGCGAAACCCGGGTCGGCCTGTCGTCGACGGGTGCGGTGACGGTCACGCCGATGAGCTCGATGCCGGCCCGGCCGTCAGCGTCCTCGGTACCGTTACCGCCGCCGGCGATGAAGGCGCCCGATCCGGTGGTCGCGGCTCCGCCGCCCCCGCCGCCCCCGCCCCCGCCGCCGTCCGCCCGGCCACCGGCGCCCAAAGCCGCGTCGGACGAGGCCCAGAAGATTCGGATGTTGACCTATGCCGTCATCGGTCTCGGCGTCCTGGTGCTGATTCAGATGATCATCGTGCTGTTTCGCTAACCCGACGAAGATTCCCAACTGGAGCCGGTGAATGCCCCTGACTCGACGTGAACTGCTCAAGGCCGCGAGCCTGGCCGCGCTCCCGCTGCCTTCGGGTCTCTGGACACCCGCTTCAACACCCCGGGGGCCGCTCACGATCCTTTTTATCGGCGGTACCGGCTTCATCGGGCCCCACATGGTTCGCGAGGCGCTCGCTCGAGGCCACCGGGTCACCCTGTTCAACCGGGGCCGGACCAACCCCGGCCTCTTCCCCGAGGTCGAAAAACTGGTGGGCGACCGCGACGGCGGACTCGGCGTGCTGAAGGGCCGGTCCTGGGACGCGGTGATCGATACCTCCGGCTATATCCCGCGGGTGGTGCGCGACTCGATCGAATTGCTCAAGAATAACGTCCGGCGCTACGTCTTTATCTCCACGGGCGATGTCTATGCGAGCTTCTCGAAGGTAGGCATGGGCGAGGACGAACCGCTCGATGGGCTCGCTGATCCGAAGTCGGAGGATGCCTCCAAGTACTACGGGGCCTTCAAGGCGATCTGCGAGCGCTCGGTTGCGGAAGTCTATCCGGGCCGGCACACCATCCTCCGGCCGGGCTGGATCATCGGCCCGGGCGACAACAACGACATTTCCTCCTACTGGCCGATCCGGATCAACCGGGGCGGGGAAGTCCTCGCGCCGGGCGCCCCCACCGACCCGACCCAGTACATCGATGCCCGCGATCTGGGCCGGTTCACGATCAAGTCGATCGAAGAGGCCATCAACGGGACCTTCAACATGGTCGGGCCGGGATCGCCGCTGACCTGGGCCGAGTTCTTGTACGGGATCCGGGCGGTGACGAGTGCGGAGGTCCGGTTTACGTGGGTGGATGCCGATTTCCTGGCGGAGCGGAAGGTGCTGCCGTGGACCGATCTCCCGGTGTGGTGGCCCCCGCGCGACGATTACCAGCAGCCGCCGATGTTCGAGCCGGGCGGCAAGGGCTTCGCGCAGATGAGCGGCCGGCGCGCCATTGCGGCGGGGCTCACCTTCCGGCCCCTGGCGGACACGGCCCGCGATATCATCACCGAGTACCAAGCCCGGCCCAAAGACCCGGCCCGGCGGCCCCAGATCTTCGGGATGTCGGCCGAGCGCGAAGCGGCCACGCTGGCGGCCTGGCACCAGCGGACCGGCCGTTAGGCGCTATCGGCCGGTCTTCTCGCGGGGTAGCGGCGCGTCCCGCATCGCGGTGTGGTAGAGGAAGGTGGCCATGATCACGGCGTTCTTCCGCATGTCGTCCGGCACCAGCTTGTCGAACACATCCATGTTGGAGTGGTGGGTCCGGGTTTCATAGTCCATCGGATCCTGAATGAACTGGAAGCCGGGCAGCCCCGCCATGTCGAAGGCGATCGCGTCGACGCCGAATTGATTCTCGCTGGTGACCGTGGTAGCGCCGAGATCTCGAAGCGGCTCGATCCACTGCTGGAAAATCGGCCGGACCCGTTCGTTTCCCTGGAGATAGATCCCCCGAGTCGCTCCGGCCCCGGCATCGAGGCCGAAGTACCCCGACAGCCGGGTCGCCAACTCGGGGTGGTTGCGGACATAGGCCCGTGAACCGTTGACCCCGCCCTCTTCCCAACTCCAGAAGGCGACTCGAATGGTCCGCCGCGGCTTGACGCCGATGGCCTTGAGAATCCGGATCGCCTCGAGCGCGACCGCGCATCCGGCGGCGTCATCGGTTGCGCCGGTGGCCGCGTGCCAGGAATCGAAGTGCCCGCCGACGATCACCAACTGGTCCTTGAGGTCGGTCCCGGCCCAATCGCCGAGGACGTTGTAGCCCTTGGTGTCACTGTTGTCGAGTTGATTTCTGACTTCCACCTCGAGCTTGGTGGGAATGCCCCGGCTGGCCAAGCGGTAGATCCGGTTGTAGTGCTCAGCCGCGAGCGTCACCACCGGCGGCGAGGCCAGGACCGCGGCCATCGAGCGATCCTGCCGGTTGCCGGCCCTCCCTGTCAGGAACACGGTGCCATCGCCGCCCGGCCCAGCTTCGAGGACCACCCCCACGCCCTCGGCCTTGTAAAACTTGAGCACCTCCTCGGCAAATCCCGGCGCGGTCACGTGGCTGCCGACCGGAAGGAAGGTGCGGATCACGTCGTTCCAGGCCTGCGCCACACCGCCGGTCTCGAATTCCGACGCGAGGGTCACGCGTTCGAGTGCCGCCAGGGTATCGGGACCGAATCGCTCGGCGTCGGCGGTGAAGCGGGGGCCCGCCGCGATCGGCGGCGTGGCCAGGACGATGGCGCCCTTGAGCTTGCCGCGATACTTGGCGAAGTCGGCGGGTGACTGGAGCGCGACGATCTGGGCGGCACCACTGAGTTTGCCGGCGGTGCCGGGCGTAAACGCCTGGGGATAGCCGATCAGGGGTTGATAGGTCGGCTCGATCAGATGGAGCGAGGTGTACTCGTTGGTCCAGCCCACGCCATGTTCGCCGAATGGTTCGATGGTCGCGTTCACCAAGCCGGCGGATTCCATCGTCGACTTGGCCCACTGCTGGGCCCGCCGGAGCCCGGGGGAACCGGTCAACCGGGGTCCGAGGACGTCGGTCATGTACCACGCCAAGTCCATGACCCCGGAGCGGCGGAAGCCCTCCTCGCGGATCCGGGCCATGACGTCGAGATCGACCGGCTCCTGGGCCGACGCGAGGGCGGGCCCCGCGAAACCGGCGAGGACGATCGCGATACGGGCTACTCGACTGATGCGGTTCATCGAAAACGCTCCCGGCGTTGGGGTGTCTTGCTCGCCTCGGATGGAGCCTTGGGCTGGCCTCAATTCTGGTGGCTCGATGGCCCGCTCGCCAGAGCAACCAGGATTTCGCAATAATTTGATCAAGCTTCCGACGAATTGATGTCTCGCCTGGCCGAGCCTACTTTATGATGGTGACGGATTTTTTCTGGAGAGCTACGATGCCCGTCACCGCCAAGCTGTCTCGCCAGTTCTACGACAAACTGGGGGACGAGGTCGCCAACGAATTGGTGGAGTGGCAGAATCAAGTGAACCCGATCGGCGGATCGTGGAACTCGAGGCGAAACTCGACAGCGGCCTCGATCGGATCCGGAGCGAGATGGTGTCCTTCAAGGCCGAATTGATCAAGTGGATGTTCTTGTTCTGGCTCGGCAGTGTCGCGACCACGCTCGCCATCTCGCAGGCGCTCCGCTAGTGCGGCTCAGAGACGAAACAGGTAACTCAGCTTCGTGAAGAACCCGTCCCGGGTCCGCGCCAACCCGCGGAACCGGAATGCCTCCTCTTCCGCCAAACTCGACCCGTACCCCGCAAAGAACACGGTGCCCGGGGTGGGTTGGAACGAAAAGAGCCAGTCGACGCGGAGGGTGTTGCTGGCGTGGCCCAGGGCCAGCGACCGCTTGAACACGCCGTCGGCGGGATCCCGGATCAGGATCGGGTGATCGGTGCGGGCATCATCCCGCAAATCGTCTTGATAGAGCGACCGGTACTCGCCCACCAATCGAAGAAAGATCGCCCGGGAGAGTTGGTACTCCATCTTGAGCCGGGGGATCACGGCGCCGTCGACCCGGGTGCCGTCGGTACGCCGGTAGTGGATCAGGATCGGAACCCCGGTTTCGAACCGGAGTTTTTCCGTGGGTCGAAAGGTGAGGCCGAGCCGGGCGAAGACGATTTCGGATTTCGACCACTCGAGGTAGTTCGGATCCCGCCCATAGGCCGCGAACCCGTCGAACGCGAACCCGCCGATCTCGGGTGTCTTGGCCCGGACCATCACCGCCCGCACCGGCAGCCGGCGCTTCACCCCGAAGGCCACCGTGTCCTTACCGGCCTGAGTCGGGACTTCGAGCCGGTAATCCTGGTACAACCGCGCATCGAATCCGAATGATTCGACGAACACCGTGGTGCTCAGGTTGAAGCCGCCCCGAATGGCCCAGGCTCCGTTGAACCAATACTGGCGGTCGCGGGACGGGCCGCCGGCCGTGAATCGCTGATAGGCCCAGGAGTAGGTGGCAGTGATGCCGCCGTTGAACCGTTCGATGAAACCGCCGGGCCGTCCGTAGACCGTGAAGGTCGGGCCGAAGGTCAGTTGCGCCAGGTCGCCTTGGGAGAGGAATCCGCTCCCGGCATGGAATCGGTCGGAAATGCCTTGGAAGGTGGCGTTGAAACCGACCCGCCGCCCGGTCCGGGTGAAATTGAGGTACCAGAGCGGACCGGTCGTCGTCTGCCCCGCCTCCTTGGTTCGGCTCACCGCGCCGTGAAAGGAGAAGTTGTTGATGCCTCCGAAGACCCAGCGGCCGTCGACTGCGCCGACCCGATTGTAGTTCCGGCCTTCGATTCGGTCGGTGTACGCCGCCCCGAATCGGGAATGCCCGCCCACGTCCTTGAGGACCCGAAGCAGGTTGAACACCGGCCGGTCCTGCCCCGTGGCCGAGGTTTCGAGTCCGTCCACGGCGGACAGGAATCCGACGCTGGTCCCCGAGATTTTGCCCGTGACTTTGACCGCCCCCGTCGGCGCGGCGATCCGGCGGGTGTAGATCACTTGGCTCGGCGTGGAGAAATACTCCAAGCCATCGAGAAAGAACGGGCGCTTCTCCGCGAAAAAGAGGGCCCGTCTCGGGTCGGGGCTGATCTGCCCGGCGTCGGACTCCACTTGCGAAAAATCCGGGTTGACCGTCCCGTTCATGGTGAAGTTGGTCGACATCCCCCATTTGACGTTCCCGCCGACCTCCGGCTTGCCGCCGTCGTACCGCCAACCGCTGGTGGCGGGGGCACCGTTGATCGAGGACGTCGCGATCGGATTCAATTCGAGGACCAGGCCGCGCCGGAGCCCCGTGAGGCCGGTGAGCTTCCCATGCTGGGCCAAGAACGAGGTGGCGTCGCGCCGAGCCGGTGCCCAGGTGTCTTCGCGTCCGCTCTGGGCGCTCTTCCGAATGATCTGGAGGGTCCAGTCTTGGGTCGCGGCGCTCTGATAGCGGAGACTACGGAACGGGATCCTGATTTCCACTTCGTACCCGGTGTCAGTCACTCGGCCGCGCGAATCGAAGGTGTAGTCCGGGGAGAGGTCCGGCTGCTCGCGGCCGCCGGTTCGATCGCCCTCGGTGGCCGTGCGGCGGGTCTGGTTCCCCTCGACCAGCGCCCCATCGGCCTGGACGCCGAGCGGGTTGACCGCGAAGACGAACGCCGACCGGTTGTCGTTGAAGGTGCCTAACTGAATCTCGAAGTAGTCGTCCGGGATGATGCCCTTGTCGCGGTCGGTGAGGTGCGCCCGGACGGTGCCAGGCTCGGCGGTGGCCCGGATTCCGAAATGAAGGGCGGTCGGGGAATACCACACCAGCACCTCGGTGGCTTGGACCGCGGGCCGGCCGTCGACCGGGCTGTACTGGTGAAAGGCCCCGAGTCGCGCCGCTTGGCTCCAGACTCGGTCGTCGAGGATGCCGTCAATCACCACCGAGGCCTCGAGCCTCGGCGGCGCAACTTGGGTGATGGCGAGTTGGAGGAGCAGCGGTACCATGGCCGCATTAGGCTAACGTTGCGGGAGAGGCAGGGGAAGGGCCGGATCCACCCTCGGGCGACGTTGGTGTCTCGGGATTGCCGAGTCTACCTTGCGCGAGTCGGATTTCACCAGGAACGACGGAATCGGGGTTATCAGATGATGGTCGGTCCGTTCGTGCCCGGCGCCTCCGCGATGCCCAAGGGCTTCCGGTTTGCGCTCGGGACCCTGGAGCAGCCCGGCTCGTTGGTGTGGCGGCTGTGGACCCGGGACGACGAGGTCCACGTGACGGTAATCGCCGGTGGCCAAACCACCGAACTGACGGCCTATCCAACCGGTCGGTGGCGGATCGACATCGGTGGCGTCGTGAGCCGCTGGCACCGCCCCAAACCGCTTCGACCGGGGTGGACGCGGGGCCCGGACATCGTGCTGCCCGGTCAGTCCGCAGCGGCCGAGCCGACTCCCAAAGCCCCGCCGCGGACCGAGCCGATCGCCTGGCTTCCAATGCCGGTCGAGGGGCAGGTCGCGCGGATCCAGCTCTGGTTCGCCGAGCCGGGTGCGGATGAACGGCGGTGGCGGGACGCGTTGCCCGAACTCGCTCGACCGATCGTCGGGTTGCCGCTCCGGCGGGCCGGTTCGGTCCATCTCGTCCGGGTTGATGAGCCAGGTGGGTCGACCGACCTCATTGCCGCCTCCGGCATGTTGGTCCGCCGGGTCATGGTCAGCGCCGACCAGACCGGCCGGCCGTCGTTCTTCGAGGCCGTCGGCTGAGCCGGGTTCCAACGTTCGGGGGGACGAGTCCATCCAAGTAGGGTCCCCTTCGCCAGAGCCCCGATGATCGTCGCCGTCCTTGCGTTTGCCGTCTCCGTCCAGCAGCCCCTGACCCGCGATTCCGCCGCCGTGGCCCGGTTGTTTACGAGCCTCCGCGGCGCCGACTCCACCGTGTGCGAGTTGGCCGGCCGGGCGCTCACGAACTTCGGCGGCTGGTGGGGCGCCAACGGCGACCTCCCGATGCCGATGCCCATGCCGATGCCGATGCCGATTCCGATGCCGATGCCGTTTGCCGACGGCGGGATTCACGTCAATCCGTCGATCCATGGCGTCGGTTGGCACCGCAAGGCCGACGCCGTGGCGCTCGGGGCCTTCCGGGTGGGGCTTCGCGACCCGAGCCGGTGCGTCCGCCACATCGCCGCCCGCGTCCTGGGGGACGCCAAGCCGCCTTGGGCGTTTCAGACCTTTACCACGATGTCGAAGGACCCGGACGCCGGGGTTCGGGAAACCGGGGTGCTGGGCCTCGGCGAACTCGAGGACCGGCGGTCCCTTGACGGCCTCAGCGAGGCCCTGGCCGACCGGGAGACCCGGGTCCGCGCCATGGCGGCGTGGGCGTTAGGCGAGCTCGAGGACGTCCGGGCCATCGAACCGTTGAAACGAGTCCTTGGCGACGGCAGCCCGATCGTGCGGGGCCGGGCGGTCTGGGCGTTGGGTCAGATCGAAAACGCCGAGGCGATCCCGGCGTTGGAACGGGCCCTTCGGGACCCGGCGGCCGAGGTCCGCCGGATGGCCGCCTGGGCCATTGGGGAGATCGAATCTCCCCGGGGCGTGCCGGCCCTCCGAACGGCCTTGGCCGATGCCGACTCCGACGTCCGCCTGACCGCGATTTGGGCCCTGGCCGAGATCGAGGACGCGAGCGCGGTCGAACCCCTGGCGCGACTGACCCGGGACCCGTCCGCCGAGGTCCGGCAAATGGCCGCCTGGGCGCTGGGACAAGTCGAGGACGCCGGTGGCGTGGCGGCCCTGGGTCCGCTCACTCGCGATCCGGTCACCGAGGTCAAGACCACCGCGCTCTGGGCCCTCGGTGAAATCGAATCGGAATCCGGGGTCGAGGCGATCGCGGCCGCGCTCAAGGACCGCGATCCGGATGTTCGGATCATGGCGGCGTGGGCGCTGGGTCAGATCGAGGCCGCCAGTTCGGTGCGGTACCTAACGCCGGTGCTCAAGGATGCTGACGAGGATGTTCGGATTACCGCGGCCTGGGCCCTCGGTGAAATCGAGAGCGATGGCGCCCTGCCCGCGCTCGAGGCGGCCCAACAGGACGCTTCCAATGGGGTTCGCCGGGCGGTGCGTTGGGCCATCGCTCAAATTGATGGCGACCGAGGCTACCGGGGGCGTCCTCGGGTTCGCGTCAGACACTAGGCTCGTCGTCAGTTGACTCGGCGGGTGTGGCCCTCCCAATACGGCGCCCGGAGTTCGTTCTTGAGGATCTTCCCGGCGCCGCTGATCGGCAGCGGCTCCTGCTGAAATACGATCCTCCGGGGGCACTTGTACCGGGCGACCCGGCTCTGGCAGAAATCGAGCAACGCGTCCTCGCTCACCGCCTGCCCCGGTTTCAGAACCACCACCGCATGCACCGATTCCCCCCACCGCTCGCTCGGAATCCCGAACACGGCGGCCATGGCGACCGCCGGATGCCCGTAGAGAGCGGCCTCCACTTCGACCGAGTAGATGTTCTCGCCCCCGCTGATGATCATGTCCTTGACCCGGTCGACGATGAACAGAAACCCGTCCGCGTCGAGGTAGCCCGCGTCACCGGTGTGCATCCATCCGTTCCGGATCGATCGGGCCGTGAGCTCGGGCTGCTTCCAATACCCTTGCATCACCATCGGACCGCGGACCGCGATCTCCCCGATGGTGCCGGTCGGAACCGGCCGGTCGTGCTCGTCGACCACCGCCACCTCCGCCGTCCCCGCCGCCCGGCCGGCCGACGTGAGCTTGCCGCTGAACGGCCCGTCGGTCACGTGATACTTCGCCTCGAGGAAGGTGGCGAGCGGCGAGAGTTCGGTCATCCCGTACCCCTGCATGAACTGGATGCCCGGGAACACCTCGAACGCCCGCTTCATCACCGCGGGCGGCATTGGTGACGCGCCGTACGTCACGAACTGGAGACTGCTGAGATCGTGCCGATCGAGATCCGGGAATTGAAGCAGCATGGTGATCATCGTCGGCACCAGCATCGTCCCGGTCACCCGGTACTCGGCGATGGCCCGCAACGTGTCGGCGGGATCGAAGCGGGGGATCACCGCGTGGGTACCGGCCACCGACGTGATGTGGAACGTGGATCCGAGATCCGCCAGGTGAAACATCGGGGCGGCATGGAGATACACCGGGTCGACCTGGTCGATGACGGAGGCGACGTTCGCTTGGTTGGCGATAATGTTCCGGTGCGAGAGCATCACACCCTTGGAGCGGCCGGTGGTACCTCCCGTATAGAAGATGCCGTAGAGATCCTCGCCGCCCCGCCCCACATCCTCGATCGGCTCGGATTCGGCCAGTTGCTCGTAGGTCACGGCGCCGTCGGGGGGCGGTCCGTCGCCCGCAGAGATCAGCCGGGGCGTGAGTTCCCCGCCGAGGGTTGCCCCGATGAGCGGGGCGCTCATCTCGTCGATGACCAGCGTTTCGCTCTCGGAATCCTCGAGAATCTCCCGGACCTCGGCCGGCGCCAGCCGGGTATTGATCGGAACCGCCACCGCACCGACCCACGGGAGGGCGTAGTAAAGCTCGACGTAGCGGTCGCTGTTGAGCGCCCAGATCGCCACCCGGTCACCGGGCTGCACGCCGAGGGCCCGCAGTCCGGCGGCCACCCGGGCTACCCGAGCGAGAACCTCCGTCCAACGCCGCCGCCGGGCACCGAAGCAGGTCGCGATGCCGTCCGGCTTCTTGGCCGCCGCCTCCTTGAGACCGCGGGTGATCTGCATCGCCCCCTCCATCGGGAGGATGTTACCTGGACCATGGCGGGACGATCCCGTTCATGCGGGCATAGGCGATCGACTGCCCCAAGTGTTCGTTCATGTGGGCCACCAATTGGAGCAACACGGACCACTGCGGTACCGCCCGCCCGTATTGGGTGGTTTCCTCTGCCGGGTCGCGAAGCCCCGCCACGACGGTCCGAACGTGCTCGGCCGATTCCTTGAGCAGGGCCACGATCCGGGTCTTGTCGGCAATGTCCTCGGTGGCGTCCCCGTCCCGTCCGCCGGGTGCCGGTACGCCCAGGCTGGTGGCCGGATAGAGGTAGTTGTAGTGGGCCACGTGGGCGTACACTTTGGCCACGGTCATCACCCCGGCACCCGGGCTCCAGCCGTATTTGTCCGCCGGCACGGCCTCAGCGAGGGCGATGAACTTCTTCATCGATTCGTTGAACTGGAGGAGCGCCTCCGCGGCGAACCCCGTGGCGGTGCTCGGGGCGGCTTGGGCCTTGAGCGTCGGTGCGCCAAACAGCGTGAGTCCCGTGAACACGATCCCAGTCCAGTGTCGCATGATTGCCTCGGAGTAAGAGTTCAACGGGTCAGCCCCCAAAATAGGACGGTAGCCGGAGGCTTCGCATCGTGTGGAGGCCCGGCTTGGCGGCCAAGACCGCGGGGATCGAGTTCACGGTAATCGACGCCGTCGCCACGTCGCCGTGGACCCCGCCCTCGATCCGGGAGTAGATCGGCGGCGATCCCGTAATCCGCACCGCATCATAGGACTCCGGCGCCCCAAGATAGGCCTCCATGTGGAGCGTGATGACCGGGGCGCCGTTCACGAAACCGACGCCGTCCTGAATGATGCCACAGACCCGCCCGGCCGGCACCGTCAGGAACTCGCTCGACACCGCCGTCTCCGCCATCTTGGGCAAGATCTCGTCGGTAATCCGCTCGAGGCGCCATCCCATCGCGTCGGCGATCATCGCGATCGATTCGGTGAGCCCGACGTGGCGGACCGTCCCCGCCTCGACCCGCTCCTCAAATTCGGCCAACGTGAGACCCGCGCCGATCTTTTGCTGGAACGGCAGCCGGCGCCGGGCCGCATCCTGGACCCGGTCGACGTGAATCGCGTCCACCCGTTCGCACACGGCGGTCAGGGCAATCGGCAGCGCGTCCATCGTGAAGCCCGGATTGACCCCGGTTCCGAGTACGGCCACCTTCGCCTTCTTGGCCATGGCGTCGATCCGTTTGGCCAACTTCCGGTGCGTGCAGTAGGGATAGGCCAACTCTTCGGTCGTCGACACGACCGGGACCCGCTTCTTGAAGATGGTCTCGAGTTGGTCGGTGACTTTGTCGAGCGACGAACTGGTGCAGAGGACCACGACGTCCGGCTTGGTCCGCTTGATCGTCTGGGCCGGGTCGTCCGTCACTTTGACCCGAAGTTTCCGGTCGAGCCCGGTGACCTCGCCCAGGTCCTTCCCGACCAGGCTCTCGTCGATATCGACCGCGGCGACGATCTTGAATCCCGGCCGCGTCGCGACCTGGCGAACGATGGCGGCCCCGATCGGACCGAGCCCCATGTGCATCACCCGAATGGCCATTCCGTGCTCCCGATAAGTGAACCAAGAGGGAGAAACTAGGCTTTTCCAGCCCTGCTCGCCACCACCCCGGCCGGTAGATATCTTTGGGCCATGCGGAATTCCATCATCGGGTCCATCCTGCTGTCCGTCGCTGGTTCGGCTGGGGTGCTCGCGGCCCAGGACAGCGTCGTCGGGGTCAGCCGGATCGTGGCCGTCGGAGACGTCCACGGCGACTTCGGCCAGTTCACCACGGTCCTCCGGCAAGCCGGCGTCATCGACACCAAGAACCGGTGGGTCGGCGGCCAGACGCACTTGGTGCAGACCGGGGACGTGCCCGACCGGGGTCCCGACTCCCGAAAAGTGATGGACCTGTTGATGGACCTGACGCCCCAGGCCGAAAAAGCCGGCGGGCGGGTCCATGCCCTGATCGGCAACCACGAAGCCATGATGATCCTGGGCGACCTTCGGTACGTCTCACCCGGTGAATACGAGGCGTTTCGGACCACGGGGTCGGAGGATCTCCGGGACCGAGCCTTTGCCGGGATGGCCGATCCGGCCCGGAAAAACGATGGTGAGTACCAGCGCCAATGGCGGGCCGAACGCCCGCTCGGTTGGGTCGAGCACCGGCGGGCGTTCGAGAGCAAGGGCCGGTACGGCGCTTGGATCCGTCAGAACAACGCCGTGCTCAAGATCGACGGCTACCTCTTTCTCCACGGTGGCATCGGACCCAACTACGCGGCGGCCACCCTCGCCTCCATCAACAACGGGGTCAGGCAGGGCCTCGTCCTCGGCGCGGATCCCGGCATGGCCGAAGACGGTGAGGGGCCGCTTTGGTATCGCGGGCTCGCCACCAGCGAAGAGGCGCCGCTCGCGGCCCACGTGGATCAGGTGTTGGCCAACTTCGGGGTCCAGCACATCGTGATCGGCCACTCCGTGACGGCCGGAACGGTGATGACCCGCCATCAAGGCAAGGTGATCATGATCGATGTCGGCCTCTCCGCGGTATATGGGGGGCCGCCCGCGTGTTTGGTGATCGAAAACGGCAAGCCGTATACTCTGCACCGGGGGCAGAAGCTCGAACTGCCGGAGGCCGGGGCCGATCCGCTACCCTACCTCAAGGCGGCCGCCGCGCTCGACCCGCAGCCATCCCGGCTCCAAAAACTGATCGACCAACTCGAAGCCCAGCCCGCCGGAGCCGCGGCTCCTCCCTTCTGATCGCCCGCCCTACTTCGGAGCCGCCCGTCTCGGCCGAGTTGGGTAGTCGCGGGCCGTCTGGTAGCGGGCGCTGACCGACGGGTCACCGTTTTTCCAGGCTCGGGCTACCATGGCAAAGTGGGTCGCGGCGCTGTCGCGCTGGCCGGCGGCGTCGAAGGCCACGGCCAATAACTCGTGAATCTCGGTCCGCGTCAGGTAAAGCCCCGATCCGTCGACTCCCCCCCGCAGCGGTCCTCGCAGCACTTCGATGGCCTCGGCCGGCCGCTTCAGCGCCAAGAGTGACTTGCCGAGTTCGTAGCTGATCCGGGTAAAGCCAAACGGCGGAGAGACCAGGGCGGACCGATAAGCGGCCACGGCTTCTTCTTCGCGCCCAGCCCGCGACAAAGCGCGGCCTCGAATGAAGTGGTGGAGTCTGGGGTCCCGGCCGAACAGACTCCGCCGGCCGATCGCTTCAACCGAATCCGCCAACGCCCGAATCTCCGAGGAATCGGCGGTCGCGCTCAGCGCGGTGGCAGCCAAGGCCAGATTCCAGGCGGCGGTCCGCGCCAGCAACCCCGGGGACAGATTCCGAGTCTCGGCTTCCGCGGCAAACCGCCGGAACTGGAGTCCGGCCGCCAGCGGCCGGCCCATTTCGAAGTCGAGCCAGGCCGCCTGGATCGGTTCGATGCCCATCTCGGACCGGGGCTTCGGAGCCCCCGGCACGGTCCCCGCTCGCGCGAGACGGAGGGCATCGCGATATCGGCCCTGCATCCGGAGGGCGATCGTACACCACCAGCGCATCTCACGGAATGCCTCGGCCGCGGCACCCGGCAGGTCCCGATTGCACCGAGCCATGACTACGTCGAGCTTGTCGCCGCGCAATTGCCACGAGAAGTCCTCGGGCGACGGGCCCCCGGCGGGCCGGCCCAGCGAGTCGGCTGTGCGCAGTGCCCGGGCCGCCTCGGCCTCGCGGCCCTGCGCGAGGTTGAGGTCCGCCAGGGCAACCCATCCGGCATGGTTGGACGGTTGGAGCCCGATCCACCGCCGGATGGTTTGCTCGGCCATCGCGGTCGAATCGGCCCAGACATAGTGCGAGACCAGCACGCCGAGTGCTTCACAGGCCCGGCAAATCAGCGCGGTCCGCGACCCGGCGGCGGAGTCGAGCGCCACGGCCCGATTGAGGAGCGGGGCCGTCCGGGCCAGGTCAGGATTGGCGGCGTTGATGACTTCGGCAGCGCGGACCAGGGCCTCCGGGTCGGTCGGATACCGGACCGCCAGCGACTCCGCCGCCGCCAGGGCGCCGAGGTCGCCCTGGGCCGTCCCGACGTGAGCGATGATCACGAGCCGGTCACGGTCGGGTGCCCGCGAGGCCAGGCGAAGGGCCCGCACGCCTAACGAATCGAGGCCGGGATCGTCGACCGCGGCGGCGGTGCGCCAGGCATAGTAGGTGGCCATCGCAAACGTCGAGTCTTCCTGGATGGCCGAGCGGAACAACCGGTGGGCCGACCGGGCATCGAACTGGAGATAGGCCCGGAGGCCGTCTTCATAGAGCCGGTAGGCGATCGGGGACCGGGTCGAGACGTCCGCGAGCGCGCCGGTCGGGGCGTCGATCCGGAGATCTCTCGCGATGGTGGTGGTCAGGCTGTCGATCACCGCGTACCGATCGACGCCGACCACCCGGTACCCGCGGTGCACCACCCCGGTGGCGAGGTCCACCCGCCGGATCGCGAGCGCCACGGAATCCCGGCCGACCATCGTCACTTCGCCCTCGAGAATCTGCCCGGCGCCGGCCCGGCGGGCCGCCTCGGCGCGGCCGCGCTCCGAGCTGTCCTCCGGCGACATCAGCTCCAAGATCCTGGAATGGGCCACGACCTGGAGGTCGGTCAGCCGGGCCAGACTCGTGGTCAGCATCTCGCTCAGGACCCCGCCTAACGGCGTCGAGTCGGCCGCGGTCAGGTCCCGGAGGCTGCCGACCGCCAGCACCGGCGGCCCCGCGGCCACTTTCGGCCCGGAGGCGAGGGCCCACCACAGTCCCGCCATGGCCGCCACCGCGATCCCGGCCGCCAAGCCGAGCCGGCGGCGACCGGTGGCGGGCCGGGCCATCGGCGGCGGAGCGACGGGTTCGGTCGGCCCGTTGATCGGCACTGGGGCCGGGGCACCCCGGCTCGAGGGGGCCGGCCCGCCCGATCCTTTGACCGGTTCCCGGAGTTGCTCCACGAGCCGCAGAACCGCCGGATCCGGCTCAGCGTCAAGCTCCCGGCGGAGGGTGGCTTGGTACGTCTTCGCGTGGGCCATGGCGCCGGCTCGCTCGCCGGTGGCGATCAGGGCTTGGATGTACCCGGCGGCGAACCGCCCGCTCAGGGGATCGATCCCCGTCAAGCGCCGCCAGAGCAGAACGGCGGCCACCGGGTCACCCCGGCTGGTCGCCGCTTTGGCGCCGACTTCAAAGGCTCGGGCCGCCTCGCCCGCGATGGCCCCCCGCTCCTCGTCGACCCACCGCTCGAACTCGTCGGCGTCGGCCAGGGAGAAACCCTCCAGGAACCGGCCCTCATAAAGCTCGGCGACCAGCGCCCAGTTCTCGGCCCGAATGGCGGCCCGGCATTCGGCCAGATCGGAGGTGAGCAAGGCGCCATCCAGACGGAGCTCCTGAGCCGTGGCGAGGACGACATCGGCGCCGACGTCGCGGCGGAGATTGTAGAGAGTCTGGGAGAGGGCGTGCCGGGCCCGGTCGGGTTCGCTGTCCGGCCACAGGATGCCGAGCAGTCGTTCCCGGGTCAGACCTTTGGGACCGGCGGCCGCCAGAATCGCCAGCACGGCCAGCCGTCTTGGGCGGGCCCCGGCCTCCGCGCCGACCGTCGCGTTCTCGATCCAGAGTCCGCCGAACGTACGCAGCCGCAACACGTTACGTCCAAGTGATAGAGAAGTGAGACCCCGAATGAAACCGGAATGATGGGGCACCGCGATCTTGCCTTCCGATTCTAGTGGAGCCGCTCCAAGCGGCGCAAGCACCAGCAACAGGGGGAGGCTAGGGTATGGGGTTCGGCACTCGGCGCTCGGCGCTCGGCGCTCGGATGGGGATGATCGTGGTGTTGGTGGGGATGGCGGGGCAGGCGGTTGCGCAGGCGGCGAAGCCGGGGGTGGTGAAGCAGCTGGCCGGGAAGGTGTTGGACACGGCGGCTACGAGTGCGGCGGCGGCGGCGGCCGATGCGTTGTTGGGGTCGAAGGGGAAGAGTTTGGCAGGGCTGTTGGGGACCGGTGACTTGTCGGGGGTGTCGTGTCCGGCGGGTACCAGCCCGGCGCGGTCGGGTTCCGTGGCACCGGGGGTCGGGCAGGGGGTGGTCTTCGCCCCGTCCGCCGGCCAGACCTTGGTGGCGGCGGCCAAGAAGAAGTTGATGGGCAAGCGGCTCGACCCGGCCGCCACCCAGGCCGCGGTTGGGGCCCGACTGGTGTGCGTCACCCCGGAGCAGGCGGCCGGGGTTCCAGCGGGCGGGGGCGCCGAATATCAGACCGCGATGGCGCAGGCAGCAGCCGCGCAAGCGGCGATGGGGCAAAGCCCGACGGGCCAAGTGCCGGGCGGCCAGCCGAACGTCGGCAAGATGATCATGGGGGCGACCCCCGCGGGGGCGATGATCACTGGGGCCACCATGGCGGCGCCACTCGTCGGCAAGGGCGTCAAGGCGCTGTTTGGAAAAGGCCAAAACAAGGAGGCGATGATCAAGGATCTCGCCCACGGCAAGCTGTTCCTCAAGGGGGTCAAGTTCATCGCCGGGAGCGACGCGCTCGAGGAGGGCTTCGAAGACGACATCGCGGCGCTGGCCGAGGCGCTCCAGGCCATCGAAGGCAACTATCTCCTGAACATTCCGGCCGAAGTGGACGGGAAAAACCCGGCCGACACGGTGATTGCCCGCCGGCGGATCCAGAAGCTCTGGGCGCATTTCCTGGTGGCCGGCATCCAGGAGCCGCGGCTTCGGGCCCTCGGCGTCTATCCCTCGGAACTCGATCCCAAGAAGAAGCCGCCCAAACTCGGTGACTCCAAGGTCGAGATCATTCGACTTCCGGCGGATTTCAAACCATGAACGCTTGGCAGAGTGCCGTCGGCCTCGGCCTGATGGCCGGGCTCCGGGGCTCGCCCCTGCCGGCGACCCAGGCGGGTTGGCAGGCCGACGTCCGGATCCAGTCGATCGAGCTCGTGGCCGTGAAGGGGCGATCGCTCAACGCCCGGATCGTGATCACCAGCGACAACGACGGCGATGCCCGCAATACCCGGCTCGAAATCCTGCTCCCGGTAGGGGTCGGCGTGTCGCGGCTCGCTCCCGGCTGCCGAGCGAGTTCGGTCCCGGGACAGGTGGCCGTCAACGCCCGGGTCTCGTGCGATCTGGGCGATATCCCGGTCCGCGGGATCCGCGAGGTGACGATCGCGACCAGCGCGCCGGCCCCGAATGTCTTGATGCGGGTGGCGGCGTTCGTGATGAGCGACACCCCCGATCCGATGCCGTCGAACAACTACGCCGAGCGGGTGGCGCCATGACTTCGAGTTTCCGAATCCTTGCGCTGGTCTGCCTGGGCACCGCCTGGGGATCCACGGTACTTCGGGGGCAGGGCTGTGGGCCGGATCAGAAGTCGGCGGCGGAGTCGCCGAAGCGGGTGGTGCGGTGTCCCTCGGATGCCCGGAATCCGGAGCGGGTTCGGGCGAGTCAAGTCCTTGGGCTTGGCCCGGCCGGCTCGCCCCGGGTCCGGTTCGAGTGGGCGTCGGTCGGGGGCGCTCACGCCTACCTCCTCCTCGGCGCGATCACCGACCCCCGCACCTGGCGGGTCACTACGACCGAGCACCGGGTCTCGGCCGCCAACGCCGCGGAGTGGTCGTCCGACCGGGTGGCCTTCGAGACTCCGCTCAATCCTGGGATGTACTCCTGGAAACTCGTTGCGCTGTTTCAGCCTAACGACGTCGGCGACTTCGCGGCGCCGGCCGTCGTCACCTTCGAGGTCCGATGATGCCGTTTGGTCGGTTTCGCCTGATCGGGGCGCTCCTGTCGCTCACGTCGCTGGCCGGGGTGGGGCTCCGATTCGGGATGGTGATGGACCGGCAGGGCGTTCGGGCGCTCACGCACTGCGCCGGCGAGGTGGGGCTCAGTGGGGCGGCCGTGGCGAAGGCGGCTCGGTGCTTCGGGACGGCGGCGGTCGCGATTTGGACCCGGCGGGCCGGCCAACTGGTGTCAGCAGGACGGATCGACTCACTCTCGAGGAACAAATGAAACGGATTGCGATTCTCCGCGTGGCGATGTGGGTCGTGCCCGCCGCCAGCCTGGAAGCCCAGCGCGGCACGGCCCCGTCCATGCCCACCTTGAGCCCGCCGAGCGTGTCGGTGTATGCGACGCCGGTGGCGGTGACCGTCATGTGGAAACCGGTGACCGGCGCCGGCGGCTATACGGTCGAGCAGGCGACGAGTCTTTCCGGGCCGTGGATCGCACTGGCTCTCGATCCCCGCGGCGGGACCCAGGTCACGGCCCCAACGGCCGCTTTCAACACCGCCACCGGGGGGATGCTCTACTACTATCGGGTCACCGCCCTCCATCCACTCGGCCCCCGGGGCGAAGTGCCCCTCGGCGAACCGGGCGTCACGATCGTGCCTCGTGTCACCCCACGGCTCAATTCGCCGCTGGGGGTGGACTCCCGCCAGGAAGGGGTCGATCTCCGAGTGTCGTGGTCGCCGGTACCGTACGCGACCGGGTACTTCGTCACGGTCGGGTTGGGTCCGCAGACCCCGCCGATCGGGAGCATCGAAGTCAGCGCTCCGTCGACCGAAGCGCGGCTGGTCAACGTGTTGCCGTCCAGTCCGAGCGCCCTGCAATACTGGGTGTCCGTGGCGGCCCGGTACGGACCGTCCGGCACCTTGTCGGCCTTGACGTCGGCGAAGATCAGCTTGAATGCCGCGCTGCCGTGTTGGTCGGCGGTTCCGCTCCTCGGTCCGGCGCCGACCGTCTCCCTGACGTCGTACGGGCCGACCGCCTATTCGATCGCCACCGCAAATACCCAAACCGGGACAGCGCTTGTCCGGGTGGAGCGGGCGCCAATGGGGTCGGCGATGTGGAAGCAAGCCGGCTGCGGCTTCAATGGAGTCTCGGACCAGGGCCTGACCCCGGCGACCTCATATCAATATCGAATTACTGAAATTCGGTCCGGGACGGCCGGGCAGAGCATCGTGAACGCCGTCACGCCGCAAGCCCCCGACAGCCCCGTACCGACCGCGACGGTCGGCAGTTGTACGGCCGATGGTTGCCAAGTGACGCTCAACTGGATCAGCTTCGCCGGTGCCGCGGACTATCGGACCGAATCGAGCTACGGCGCCTACTTTGCCCAACTCGGCTTCGCCGGCACCAACTACGGCGGCGCCCCTAGCGGCGGCGGGCCGCTGAGCCAGCCCGTCGGGATCGTGCCGAGGGGCACCCACACCTTTACCGTGACCCCGCTGTTCCCCTTGATGCGGCCGAGCCCCAGGCCCCCGGGTCAAGTCACGGTGGTGATTCCATGAGAACTGCTCTGGCCCTGCTTCTGGTCGGCGTCGGCACCGCCGCGGCCCAGACCCAGCCGACCCAACGGCTTCGCGTCGCGGTGATGGACCTGTCCGGTTCGGCGCTCAAGATGCAAAGCATGACGATGGGCATTCCGGGGCAGCCGATGCCGCAGCCCCAGTATCAGCCACCGTACGGCCAACCGCAGGTCGGCACCCAAACGACGGTGACGGTGGCAATTCCTCCGCCGAGCGAATTCGCCCGTGGTCTCACCGAAATGCTCACCTCGGTGCTGGTGCGAACCAACCGGTTCGTCGTGCTCGAGCGCGCCGCGATGCAGCAGATCGAGCAGGAGCAGGCCATCGGCCAGACCAAGGCCACCAAGGAGACGGCGGCCCAGCAGGGCGCGCTGCTCGGCGCCCAAGTTCTGATCGTCGGCGACATCACCGGCTTCACGTTCAATAAATCGAACTTGGGCGGGAGCGCCACCAACATCATCAAAGGCTTGAGCGTCGCGGCGGAAAAGGTCAGCGCCGAGGTCATCATCGACCTCCGCCTGATCGATGCGAGCTCGGGCCAAATCGTCTACGCCACCAAGGGCAAAGGGAAGGCGAGCCAGACGGGGCTCGCCGCCGACTTGATCAAGGACGAAAAGAGCTACAGCGCCGACGCCACCATGACGACGCCGTTAGGCCAGGCCTCGCGCCAGGCCCTGCAGGAGGCGGTGGTCGGCCTCATGATGGGAATGCCCAAGATGCGGTGGAGCGCCCGGGTCGTCGATGTCCGGAACGGCGTGGTCTACGTCGGGGCCACGGGGAATGACGGCATGCAGCCCGGGCTCGAACTCGAGGTCTACGAGGCGGGCGAGGCGTTGATCGATCCGGCCACCGGCCAGTCGCTCGGCGCGCCGGAGCGGTTCGTCGGCACCATCGTGATCGAGACCGTATTGGAACGGTTCAGTACCGCGAAAATCACTGGGGGCGACGGGCTGACGCGCGGCCACGTCGTCCGGCTCAAAGGCCAGACGCCGCGCTAACGGTGCGGACGAATCCGAATGCAAAACCTCTCAAGGAGAAGCTCATGCTGACGAAATCGATGGTGGTGTTGGCGACGGTGACCGGTGTGGTGAGTACCCCCGCCGCGGCCCAGGCCGTGGGTCAGGCGGATGTGCTGATTCAGAGTCTCTCGGTCGTGGCCGCTCCGCCTCAGCCGATGGCTCGGGGCGCCATTCCCTCGCGGCCCGCTCGCCAGCCGGCCGGCGCGACAGTGGCCCCGCTTCCGGCCAGCACCGCGCTCGACATCCAGGTCGTGGTGTTCAGCTACAACGACGACGACGCCCAGAACGTCAAGCTCAACATCTTCCTGCCGCCGGAGACCCATGCCGTCGCCCTGCCGGCCGGCTGTGCCGCCCCGGTGACCAACAACGGCTCGACCGGCATCTCCAACGCCTTCGTGACCTGCACCCTCGGCGCGATGGGGGTCAACGCCAGCCGGGCGATCAACCTCACGATCAGCCGGCCGCCGAGCTTCGTGGTACCCCGCGTCGGCGTCTTCGCGTGGAGCGAAACCCCGGATCCGAACACGGCCAACAACCACGCCGAAGCCGTCGCACCGTAGGAACCCCAACGGCCCACAACCGTCACCTGAGTGGAGGATGGCTGCCATGTTCCAACGACTCGATCGTACCTGGCTCGGTGCCGCTGGCATTGTCCTGGTACTCCTGATGCCGGCATCCCTCGCCGGCCAGCGAATGCAACCGCCAAGTAATGTGACTGCCCGGAGCAACGGCGCGTCGGTGAATGTGTCGTGGACTCAGGTGCCAGCCGTAGGCGTGACCTATCGAGTTGTTCGGGCCCTCGACGAGCGAGCGCCCGGGGTTGACCTCACCGCACCGCTCGATGCCGCATCCTTCGACGACGCCAGGGTGGTGGCTGGGACGACCTACTTCTATCAGGTCATTGCGGTCTATGGTGGCAAGGCCGGCGAGGCCGCATCGGCGTGGGTGCCCTTCACGGTCCCAAGCGGAGCGGTTGGCACCCCGATGCAGCGCGGGGTCTCGGTGCGTGGGGCAACGGCGGTACCCGTCGGTGTCACCGCCGTTGGCGGAAGTGCGGCAGGTGGTGCGGCCGCCGGTGCGGGAGCGGCTTCTGGTAGTGCGAGCGGGGGAGCGGCCGCTCCAGGAGCAGCGGTGGGAAGTGCCGCCGGAGCGGCAGTCGGCAAAGCCGCAGCTGCCGGTGGAGCCGTTGCCGGCGGAGCTCCGGCCGGAAGCGCCGCCGGCACCCCGACCGGGGTGTCGCGGAAGGCTCTGTTTGGGCCGAGTCGCCAGGTCCTTCCCCTTCGGCTGTTGCCGGGGGGGATGACCACGACGGTTATCGGGGCGCTGGCCAAAGTGCGGATGGCGGCCTGCAATCCGGGCCAGCCGGCGGCTGGCCCGCCGCCGAGCTTCGTGCTGGTGAAGAGCTGGCCGAGCGGCCCTGAGTTCGACTGGCCGACGGTCCCCGGAGCGGTGGCGTACCTCGTCGAACGCGCCATCGACAATGGAGCCTACCAGTGGCAGATCGTGGGTTCGACGTGCGGCCAGCTCGATGACATTCGGGCCGTCCAGTATGGCGACGGAACCACCAGCCTCCGGTTCCGGGATATTGCCGGCGGTGTGGTTCCCGGGACCAGGTACGTGTACAAGGTCAGCGCGGTCGGCCCGGCGGCCGAGCTTGGGTGGAACTCGACCCGGTGGACCGCCCCGGCACAGGCCCCGAACTTCAACCAGGCCCCCGAGATTGTCGGCAGCACGGTCAAGCTCTGGTTCGAGGTGCTGTGCGCCACCGACATGAGCCAGGTCGTCACGGTGACCGCGCCAACCGAGGTGCTGATCACCTCGTCCTATGGCTTCTCGGCGGTCTATGCCAATGGCAGCGCCTGCCACCACCTCATGTACCCGGTCAATGGGGTGCCGATCAGTACTCACACCTTCACTATCACCTCGCACTGGCTGCAATCGTTGGATCCGAGCCGGCCGGCGGTCATTCCGACGGGCGGGACCACCGCAAGTATCTCGGTCGAGATCAAGCCCTGAAGAATCAACCGGAGACAATGCCATGCGCACCACGATGTTCGTATTCACGGCGGTGACGGCGTTCGCCGGGCCGCTGGCGGCCTGGCAAGTCCCGACCAAGCCCAGTCAGGTTCCGACCCAAGCGCCGGCGCCGCTCCCGCCGGCCATCAGCGTCCATAACAAGTGCCTCCGGCCCGACGTCCAGCAATCCAAGGCCGCCGTTCGAGCGGCCCTGGCTCAACCGAGTAAGCCGGGAGTACCGCCGCAGGACGTGACGGAGGTGCTGAAAGAGACGGCCGGGTGTACCTACTACAAGGTCACCCTCGCGTCCACCATGACCATCGAAGACACCGAAGTCCCGGGCGTGTCGAGCACGATCTCGGGCCAGGGCAGCATCACGTTCGGACTCGCACCCGATGATGGCATGGCCGGATACGACTTCACCTCCGGCATCCAGGACCTGAGCGCGCCGATCTACTGGACCAAGGGCTCCGCCTTGATCACCCGGCCTGATTGCATCGTCACCACAGTCGAACTTCCCTATACCCTGTTTTCGTTCTGGCTCGGCGTGACGTCCTCGCCGACCCAGAAGCTCGGCGTCAGGATCACCCCGGACGGCAACGAACTCCATTCAGTCGCGACGCGGTGCAAAGACCCCCTGGGCCGATGGCGCGACCTGCCGAACAGCCAGGAAGCGATCTTCACCCCGGCGTGGATCAAGCTGCACGGCGAAGGGAAGAACACCGTGGCCCCGACCGCGGACCAACAGGCGGTGACCGATTTGACGAACAGCCTCGGCAAGGCGGGCCCTAAGCCGGGGGCCAAGATGCCGACGCTCAGCTCACCGACTGGCGCGATGGACCTGGGCAAGCTCCAGGCGATGCAGGACTACATGACCAAGCATCCGAATACCACGCCCGCCGAGATGATGAAGCAGATGGCCGGCGTCGTGCCGAATCTCGATCAGCAGTTGGCGGCGGCCGAGGACAACTTCATGTTCACCGTGCCGGGTGAGTGTGCCGCCGTCAACGCCGTCAAGACCGTGTGCAGCCTGCCCGGCACGCCGGTGACGATGAAGGATCGGACCGGATACGGGACGATCAAGAAGATCGCTGAGCAAACCACCATCACCATTGAAAAAGTGTCGCCGCCGGCGGGGGCGCCATGAACGTGGTCGTCGTCGGTGGCCTCGCGATCATGGTTCAAGTCCTCCCGGTCCAAGGGCAAACCCCCGCGGTCGATCCCAAGGTCTGGGTCAACTACGACTTCGTGCCCGGAAGCCGGGTGTTGTTCTTCACCGACTATGCCGACGACCAAGTCGGTAATTTCCCGAAGCGGTTGGTCTTCAAATCGGGCAACATGGAGGTGGCCGAGGTTGACGGCCGACGGTACCTCCGGGCCACGGCACGAAGCGTTTTCGTCATTCCGTTGCCGGCGGTCCTCCCGTCCAAGTTCACCATTGAGATCGAGGTCATCAACCGCAAAGGCCTCGACGGTCCGGCCTTTCAGATGCAGGGCAATCTGGTGCCGACCCGGGACGGCAAGACCTCGACCATCAGTTGGGGCAGCGGGGGCGCGGCCCTGATGGGCGGCGGGGGCGGCGAGGCGCCCTATAGCTACGACGAGGCGACCCGGGCCCGCTATCGCGGCAAGCCGGCTGAGCTCCGGGTCTTGGGCGATGGCGAGTACGTCAAGGTCTACCTCGACGAAAAACGTTTCGCCAATATCCCGAACACCAAGTTTACCCGGTCGACCGGCCTGAGCATCGACCTCGATGCCCGGGGCGACGACAATCCGCTCTACATCGGACGGATTCGAGTTGCTGAGAGCGGAAAATCGATCTATGACGAACTGGCGGCCAAGGGGCGGGTCTCCACCCAAGGGATCCTGTTTGCGAGCGGAAGCGACCAGATCAAGCCCGAATCGGCGCCGACCCTCAAGGACATCGGGGCCATGCTTGCCGCTCACCCCGAACTCAAGCTCGCGGTCGAAGGTCACACCGACAACGTCGGGGTCCCGGCCGACAATCTCAAGCTGAGTGAGGCGCGGGCTGCCGCGGTGGCGGCGGCCCTGGTGAAGGACTATGGGGTCGACGCCGCGCGGCTTCGGTCCAAAGGTCTCGGCAGCTCTAAACCGGCGGGGCTCAACACGACCGCCGAAGGGCGACAAAACAACCGGCGGGTCGAGCTGGTCAAGATCTAGCGGCTAGTCTCCGCTACCGCGGTACGACGACTCGTGCCACCACGTTCCGAGTGAGCGAGCTGACGTAGAGCGTGTCGCCCGCGGCCACGGCTCCCGTGGTCGCGTGGAACCGGCCGGTCGGATCCTGCAGGTTGGAGCGAACCTGGCCGGTGGTATCGATCCCGATCACCATCCCATAGGCCGCGGCCTCCCGGACTCGGAACCGCTCCGGCACTCGATACAACATCTTTCGGAAAAAGGGCGACATCGCTCGAATCTTGGTGGTTTCCGGGCTCCGGGGCGCGAACAACCCGACCCAGAACGTGCCACGGCCGTCGTACCCGATGTTGTCCGGAACACCGGGGAGCCCTTCGATGAACACTTCCGACTTGCCGGCCCGCGGGCCCGTGAGCCAGTAGCGGAGGATCCGTCCCGTCATCGTCTCATTCAACAGCAACCACGCCCCGCCCGGGCCGACCGCCACGCCGTTGGCAAAATCAACCGAGTCGAGCGCGACCGTCGTGGCGCCCGATGCCGGGTCATAGCGCAGGAGTCGGCCGGTGGGGCGGCTTTCCCAGAAGTCCAGCAGTCCGCCGGTGGCGACGCCCCACCGTTGCGAGGCGTCGGAAAACCAGATGATGCCGTCCGGCGCGATGTCGAGCGCGTCCGTAAACACCAACCGCCTCCCGCCGCCGCGATCGGTCAACACGGTTACCACTCCGCCCGGCGCCACCGACAGGAGACCACGGACCGCGTCCGCCACGATCAACGTGCCGGTTCGGTCAAACCGGAGCCCAAGCGGCCGCCCTCCGGTATTCGCGATCGAGTCAACCCGCCCGGTGCTCCGGTCGATCCTGACCACGGTCCCGTTCGCGAGCCCGGTGTAGATCCCGCCGTCCGGTCCGATGGTCAGATCCTCGGGCCCAAGCGCCGGCATCAGCAGGGTATCGGCGGCCGTGAGGAGCGAGTTTGGCGCGAACCGGCCGGTGAACCCGGCGTTCGGGGTAGGGGTCCACGGGGCCGGCTCGATCGGCACCGGCGCCAGCAGGAAATACAGAAGGGCGACGCCAACCAGCGTCGAGAGGCCGCGGCCCAGCAGCGTCATTGAGGTCTCCCTGGCTAAACCGTCACACCTCCGAACAGTCGGCCCACCAACGAGGTCACTCCCATCGCGACCGCACCCCAGAACGCGACCCGCACCGTGCCCGCCAACACCGGAGCGCCGCCGAGCCGGGCGGCGAGCGCACCTAAGCCCGCCAGCAAGACCAACGTCGTGGCGACCAATGCCAACGTGAGGCTGCTTGACGGGAGCAGGGCGGCCAGCAGCGCGGGCGGGGATGCCCCGAGCGCAAACGCGCCCGCCGAGGCCAGTGCCGCCTGGATCGGGCGAGCCCGGGTGCCTTCCGACATCCCCAATTCGTCGCGAGCGTGGGCACCGAGTGCGTCGTGGGCCGCCAATGCCCGGGCCACCTCAGCCGCCAACTCGGGGCTGAGTCCCCGGCCCTGGTAGATCCCGGTCAGCTCGGCGTGCTCCAAAGCGGGAGACTCGGCGAGTTCGCGCTGTTCCCGGGCCAGGTCGGCTGTTTCGGTGTCCGCTTGGGAGCTGACTGACACATATTCGCCCGCCGCCATCGACAGCGCCCCGGCCACCAGCCCCGCCACCGCGGTCAGGAGGATCGCCTCTCGGCTCGGCTCCGCCGCCGCAACGCCCACCACCAAACTGCTGGTGCTGATCAGCCCATCATTGGCCCCGAGCACGGCGGCCCGGAGCCACCCGATGTGCGCCGTCCGATGAAATTCTCGATGGACCATCCGTCCCCCTCCTCGTTCATTTGGAGCTGACTCCAAAAGGTACCCCAAATCCGAACTTGAGGTGGACGTCCTTCTGCTTGAGTTTGGCGGTCGTCTGGGTCGCGCCCAGGTACTCCGCGTTGTAACTGTACAAGTCTGCGCCGACACTCAATCCGATGCCGCCGAGCCGAAGCCCCGCGCCGGCTCCGAGGATGCCGGTGAGATAGCTGGACTTGGCCGCGTTCGTGAAGGCCACCCCGCCCCGGCTGATCATCCCGAGGCCGCCATTGACGAACAGGGTCAATGGGCTGGTGATCGGAAGGATGAAGACCACGAGCTGGCCGGCCCCCGTGAACAGCTTGGCATCGCGCTTCTGGAGGCTGCTGCCCGACCCGATCTGATAGGTCGTCGGCACGTAGTTGCCGCTGAACGACACGCCGAGGTGCTTGCCGAAGGTGGCCCCGATGCGGGCGCCGAACGAAAACCCGCCCTCGAGGGAGTCGACGGTGCCCGTGGTGGCAATACTCTGGAGCTTTTCGGTCGGGATATAGAAGCCGACCTGGGGGGCAAAGCTCAACCGGGTTTGGGCCTGGACGGCCGGGGCGACAAGGAGGGCAAGCAGGACCAGGTGGGTCGGGCGCATTCGGATGACTCCGGTCGAAGGTTGGGTGGTCCGGGACAGTTCCAAACTACACCGACCGGTCACCGGAGCCTCACCTGGGTATCATCTTCCGGTTGCCTTGGCTAAGTGCTTGTCGGAATGAGAGTTGCTAGCTGCGGGAATCCCCGATACCTTTCGCGCCCATGGCTGACCGCCTCGACCCCACCCTCAAAGATCCGGCGTCCTTCCGGCACTGGACCCCGGTCCTGATCCGGTTTCGGGATCTCGATCTCCTCGGCCATGTCAACAACGTGAACCTGGCCGGTTGGCTCGAAGACGGCCGAGTGTCGCTGGAGCTGCCGATCCAGCCGCTGTCGAGCGACTATCGCGGTCCGGTCATCGTGTTGGTCGATGCCCACATCCAGTATCTCGACGAAACCCGGCTTGGCGACGAAGTGAAGGTCGGGACCCGGGTCCAGCGGATCGGCGGCACGTCGGTCGTCATCGGCCAGGCCGTGTTCGCGAGCGGGCGGTGTGTGGCGATTGCCGAATTCGTGGAAGTGCTGGTCGGCAACGAGTCGCGGAAGCCGGAGCCTTGGCCACCCGAGTTCCGGGCGTTGTTCGAGCAATGGCGTTAGCGCTCCTGATCGGGGCCCAGCTGGTGGGGTTGCTGCTGATTCCGCTCGGGCTGCCAGGGCTCTGGCTGATGCTCGCCGCGGGCATCGTTCATCAACTGGTGATCGTTCCGCCCCCGATCGGGTGGGCGGCCATTGGGATCGCCGCCGGTCTCGCCACGATCGCCGAGATTCTCGAGTTTACGCTCACCGCCCGCTATACCAAGAAGTACGGCGGCTCATCCCGGGCCGGCTGGGGCGCGTTGTTCGGTGGCTTGGCCGGGGCGTTCATGGGGGTGCCGATTCCGATTCTGGGCTCGGTCATCGGGGCGTTCGCGGGTTCGTTCGTGGGGGCGCTCGTGGCCGAGTATTCGGTGGCCCGCGATCACGGCCAGGCGGGCCGGGCCGCCTGGGGATCGTTGGTGGGGAAGACCGCCGCGACCGTGGCCAAGACCGGGCTGGGCTTGGCCATCGCGGTGATCCTCATCGTCAGGGCGCTCTAGGCCGGTTTCGCTCGTCCACGAGCCGGCATTGCCGGAACGGTCCGCCTAACAAATTGTAATAGGGCGCGGAAGGCCATCGGAGTTTCCAGAGGTGGCGGCGGTGGGCAAAGATCCCCCGCCCTCAGATCATGAGCAAGCGGGAGCCTGGTGCCGGCGGAACGGTGGGGAATGCCAAGATCCCGTGACGTGCGGAGCTTAGGTTGCGATCGTCCTCAGTGCCGAACTCAACCAATCCTCCCAGCGTCACCGCCTCACGAAAAAATCGATTTGGATAGTTAGGTTGGTAGCTGCCGACTAGCACTGACGGAACGGGAGGGAACACCGAGGATCGCCCGACAATCCCCGAAAGAAACCGATTGTCGGCCCGGCCCGAAGATTTGGTGTCTGAGATCGGTGCCCCTGAGCCGCCAGGATCGCCGCGAAGGCGGAGAGACCGACAGCCAGTGCGATGGAGCCAAGGTAGGATCCAAAGGGCATCGGCCAAGCCAACCGGCGGCTCGGGCCCAGCCCGTGACATCGGTCACAGTCCATAGGTGGCGGCAGTGGCAAACGATCCACTCCCGCCTCGAATCACCCCCGGAACTCAAATTATAATGTTATGACTTTATAATATCTTGACATAATAAATTCATATTACTATAGTTGTGGATGCCTGAAGACCGGACCGAGACCCCGATGACGCTGATCAACCGAGAGCACGAACGCGCCCGTCTTGACGAACTACTCGAAGCCGGGTCCCCCAAGCTCGTCCTGCTGTTTGGCCGGCGCCGAGTCGGCAAGACCTACCTCCTGACCTCCCTGTGGCCCCGGCAGCGGGCGTTCTATTTCACGGCATCGGACACCTCCGAGGTCCAAAATCGGGTTGCGTTGGTCGCTGAATTCGCCGCCTGGTCAGGCCAGTCGCTGGCGGTCACCGACTACCCGACCTGGCGGACGGTGTTTCGGATGCTGCTCGACTACGACCGGGCGGAGCCGACCGTCTTCGTACTCGATGAATTTCAGTACCTTGGCGGCGATTCGGCGGGGATCGCCGCCGTCGCCAGTGAGTTGAACGCCGCCTGGGAAACTCGCCGGCCTCGGCGGCCCCGTCTCTTAGTCCTGGCCGGCTCGGCGGTCCGGACGATGGAGGCGCTCGATGACGCCGCCGCCCCGCTCCATGGCCGGTTCGATTGGAAACGGCGGATCGCGCCATTCGACTACTGGGATGCGGGCGCCATGGTGCCGTACCCGCACCTCGAAGACCGCGCGGCGATCTTCGGGATTTTCGGCGGGATGCCGAGGTACTTGGCCGAAATCGATCGCCGCCAGTCGGTGGCCGCCAACGTGGCTCGGCTGATGATGGCACCCGACGGGGTGGTCCGGGGCTTGGTCGAAACCGTGCTGCTCCAGGAACAGGGGCTTCGCGACACGACCTCGTATGCGGCAATCCTCCGCGCCATTGCCGATGGCCGGACCACCCTCAACGAAATCGCCCAGCTCGCCGGCCTGACGGAGGACAAGGGCTTTCGACAAAAGATCGCCCGGCTCGTCGATCTCGAGTTGGTGTGTCAGCGGCGGAACGTCGGCGCCGGCAAGACCGCTCCGTTCCGTTACCACCTGGCCGACCCCGCCCTTCGGTTCTACTATCGATTCGTGGCCCCGATTCAGGCGACGTTGGCCCGCCAAGACCCGAAAGTGGTGTGGCGTGACTCGGTCCGGCCGCACCTCGACAGCTACCTCGGCCACCTCTTCGAGCCGATGGCCGAGCAGGCCTACCTCCGGAAGCAGCCGACGTTAGGCCTCCCGGTGGTGACGGAGTGGGGCCGGTGGGAGGGGCAGGACCGGAATCGGCGGTCCCTTGAAATCGATATCGTTGCCTCGTTGGCCGACGGGCGGGTGATGACCGGCGGCGTCAAGTGGAACCGGTCTCCGCTCGGGGCCCGGTGGCTTCACCATCATGAGGCCATGCTGGAGCGTTTGGCCGGGTCAGGGCTCGGGTGGGCCGCTCGGGCCATCAAGCCGGATTCGCCGGTCATCTTCGTCGCGGCGGGCGGGTTCGAAACGGGGTTTCGAGCGGCGGCCGCCGCGATCCGCCCGGAGGTCATCCTCTGGGATCTCAAGGATCTTTACGCGTCGCCGCCCAAACGTTCGCGGGGCAGGTCGGCTGCGGGACGATGAGGCAGGCTTAGATTCAGGACATGATGAACCTGGTGGTGTGGGCGCTGCTGACCGGCACCGTGACGGGCGGGACCTGGGTTGCCCGCTAACGAAGCGTTTGGCCTCAACTGGTCTCTTGCGGGCATCGGTGGAACCGGCGCCGACCAGTTCGCGATGACTGGCTGGGATAGGCCGGCTTCACTCACTATCGACAGGCCGCGGCCTTTGGCGCCGAGCAGAGTTTTTTCATCGTGAACTGTCGGTCGGCCCGGATCGCGGCCTCTTCGAACAGCACCGGCTTCGACTTCTTTTCCGAGAACAACAGCGTTTGGTCCGCGTGGTTCGGCGAATCCGGGTTGTCTGACTGCGACGGCGCCAGCACCGAACGGGCCACCGGTCCCCGGTCGGTGAACTGCACCCACAGGATGTAGCTCGACCCGTGGACTGGGGTATTCCAGCCTTTGCCGGGCGCCCACCCCGACTGGGAGAGCATCAGGTTGTATTGCCCGGTCTGCGCCGGACCGCCGTGAATCGGAATCCGTTGGCCGGCCCGCTCTTCGATTTGGTAGGCCCGGAGCAGTCCGCCTAACGGGATGCCGGAATCCCGGAGGTCGGCAATCGCGGCGGTCAAGGCCCGGGTGATCCGGGGGTTGGCGGTGTTGAGCCCGCGCGGGGTGGTGGCCGGTTCCTTCGGGTCGAACGGCACGGTGAACAACTCGGCGTCCGGCGCCGGGTTACTCCCGAGATTCTCCATGAACCGCCGCCAGAGCACGGCACCCGGGCTGTCGAGATTGTCGGTCAGGTCCCAACCCGCCAGGACATCGCAGGCCTCGGGGATGCCCTTTTGGTTCGGCATCCGCCGGCAGTGCGCCACCAGCGAGTCTCGCCAGAGTTCGCCCGAGAGGACCCGGTTGTCCATCGTGATCTGCTCGAGTTGTGCGAGGCTGAAGCCTCGGCCGGGGTGCCCGTCGGTGCCGGCGATCCGCCGACCGATTTTCTGGAGGCCGTTCCGGGTCCGAAGGCTTCGGGGCGTGCGCTCGTCGCCGATGATCCGGTTGAATCCCTCGAGCGGCTGGGCCGGGTTGTTACTCCAGTGGCTGTCGTTGGAGTTGGTGACGTAGTCAGTTCGGGCCAACGACGGGAGGCGGCCGGGGCCCATGATGCCGGGCACCGCCGCGTCCGGGTCGGTGGCCCATTCACAATCCGCCCGCCAGCCGTCGAGCACCGCCAGCTGTTGTTGGGCCCAGAGCCGCTGGCCCGCTTCGGTCGTGACGCATTGGGTGATCTTCGCGTCGGTCACATGCGGGACGGCCGATCGGTCGCCGTACACGACTCGGCCCGAGTCATCGGCGGCGGCGGTGTTGAGCCAGCCTAAGGCTTGGTATCGCTTCCCGGCTTCGTCGAGCTCCCGGGCCGACCGGGCCACCATCATCTCCATCTGCTGGTTGAGCCAGCGGAAACTCATCGTGACGCTCCGGACCGCGTAGGCCGTGGTCGGCGTCCACTCGAAGGCGGCGTCGGCAATGACCGGGCCGTAGTGGGTTTCAAAGAACGTGTGCCGACGGGAGGTCAGCCGCCCGTCGTCTTCCTTGACCTCGACCGTCACGGTCCGTGGGGTCATCGGCCGGACCTGGCCCTCGTATTGATACGAGGTGGCGGTGCCCGGGGCGAGCCGAAGCTGATACACCGTTTCGCGCTTCGGCACGCTCGCGGTGTGGGTCCAGGCCACCTGTTGGTTGAACCCGAACAGAACGAATGGCAGCCCTTCGAGGACGGCGCCATAGACGTTGAGCTGGCCCGGAACCGTGAGTTGGGCCTCGAACCACCGTTCCGGCTCATGCCACCGCCAGTGCGGGTTGGCGAACAGCATGCCCCGGCCGTTGTCGGTGCCGTCTTTGCCGAGTGCGATCAGGTTGCTCATCGTGACCTGCGGTGGGGCAGCTTCCAGTGCCCCGGATCCCTGGCCCGGCGCCGATCCCCGCGAGCCCGCCGACGGGGGCATGGCGTCATTCATCGGCCCGATCCATCGGGTGCTGGTGTAGGTGTTCCAATGGAGCGCCCGGAGGTACACGTCCTCGTCGGTAATCGGCCTGACCCACGGCTTGCCCCGGCAGCGCCGGTCCGGAATGCCGGCCACGCCGACCTCGGCCAGGTACCGGTTGTATCCGGCGACGTACCCCCGGACCAGGTCGCGGACCATCGGAGTCGGTCCAAGGGGCGCCGGTTGCCGCAACTCACTCCCGACGACATCGAGGTCGAGGATCCGTTTCCAGTAGAAATCGCTCTGAAGGTTGGTAACGGTTTGGCGCCCGTCCCGGACTCCCTCGGCGCCGAAATATTTGGAGCGTTCCCCCCGAACGGTGACCCATCGGTCGGCCACGGTGCAGAGTTCGGCCTTGGCGAATGCGTAGCCGAAGCCGAAGCCCGCGCCGGCCAGGTCTTGCGCGAGCACGTGGGGCACGCCGAACGCCGTGGTCCGGATCTCGGCCCGGAGCGGGCTTTGGCCGTGAACTGGGGACAGGCCGAAGGCCAGCCAGAGGAGGCTGAGTTGGAGTCGCATGAGGTCTTCCGCTGTGGGGATCTCCGGTGAATCTACCCCGCCCCGCCGATGCCGGTAGAGAACCGGCCTCGGAGTCACCGTCCTGGCCGGAAGCTCGAGCGGTCGGAAATCGACCCCGTCCCCTCGGCAGCCGTTGCCCGGGCCCCACGGAGTGGCTTACTTCCTGGATCCGCGATGTCGAGACGTTTCTCATGTCCGATCACCTTCACACGTCCCAGGCCGGCCCCGACCCCGTCGGCCAGGCGGTCGCGGCCGCGAACGCCGCGCTCGACCGGGCCCTGGTGCACGGGACGCCCGACGAGGCGGCGAGTCTTTTCACCGCGGATGCCGTCCTCGGCGAGTCCGGGATGGCCGATGTCGTCGGCCGTTCAGCCATTGCCGGATTCCTGGCCCGGGGCAATCAGGTCCGGACGGTCACCTTTCATGCGGTGCACCGGGACGAACTGATCGTGCTGGGCTCCCGGGCCATCGAGTTCGCCTGGTTCGATGAAGTCAAACTGCCTAACGGAGGCGTCCCGGTTCGCGAACGGGGCCGGGTCGTCACCGATTGGCGCCTCGAGTCCGACGGCGCGTGGCGGATTGCCCGTTTGGTGATTAGCGACCTGCCCGCCGCCTAGCGGGGTCCTCGACCGAGGAGTTGCCCATGGGACGCACCGATTCCGTTTGCCTGCGTTGTGCCGCACCCCGCCCGTCCGATGCCACGTATTGCCCCGCGTGCGGGGTGGCCGTCGCCGCCGCGGCCACTGGGGAGTATGCGGCGTTCGATCTGGAACGATTCTTCAACTACGCCGTCGATCTGCTCTGCATCGCGGGTACCGACGGCTACTTCAAGCGGGTCAACCCCGCCTTCACCCGGACCCTCGGCTACACCGCCGAGGAACTGCTCCAACGACCATTTGCCGAGTTGGTCCATCCGGACGACCGGTACGATACCGTGGCCGAGGTCAGCAAGTTGGCCAATGGGGCCACGACCCTATCCTTCGAGAACCGCTATCGGTGCAAGGATGGGAGCTATCGCGACCTCCAATGGACCTCGTTCCCGGAGGCGGCCACCGGCTTGTTGTACGCGGTGGCTCACGATGTGACCGAGCTCAAGCGCCGCCAGGACCAGCGGGACACCTTGACCGGCTTGGCCACCGTCCGGGCCTTCGAGCAGGTGCTGCCGCAGGAGTGGAGCCGGGCCCGGCGGCTGGGGGTTCCGCTCACGCTGGCCCTGTTCGACCTGGATCGGTTCGAAAAGCTCAACGCCCAGTATGGCTATGAGACCGGGGACCGGTTCCTGGTGGCCGTGAGCGGCGTCCTGACCGACCATGCCCGGCGGGCGGGTGACCTCGCCGTCCGGGTGGGCGGACAGAAGTTTGCCCAGGTGCTGGCCGGCCGGTTCACGCCCACGGACGCGGTGGCCTTCTGCGATGCGATCCGGGCTGATGTCGCCGGGTTGGTCATCGCCCACACCGGGTCCGAGTCACTCCCCACGGTGACGATGGGGGTCGGGGTGGCGGTCATCGTTCCGCAGGAAGGGAGCAGCCATCATCAGCTGCTCACCGCGGCGGAAGCGGCGCTGGTCGAGGCCAAGAGCCGGGGCGGCGATTGTGTGGTGCTTGCGCCGGTCTGACCCTCCGGAAACCGCCAGGGGGCGCTATCATCCGTCATGGGTGGCGGCGGGGGAGAATTTGAAGCGGCGGTGGCTGGTCGCTACCGGATCGTCCGGGAGCTCGGTCATGGTGCGACCGCGACGGTCTATCTGGCCGACGACGTGCGACACGACCGCCAGGTCGCGATCAAGATCCTTCGGCCGGATTTGACCCAGACGCTCGCCGGGGAGCGGTTTCTCCGGGAGATCGCGATCGCGGCCCAACTCCAACACCCCCACATTCTCCCGCTCCTCGACTCCGGATCGGCCGCCGGTTCGTTCTACTTCGTCATGCCCTTCGCCGACGGTGAGACGCTCCGGGCCCGGCTCAACCGAGCCGGCCGGCTCGGTGTGGCGGAAACGGTCCGGATCCTGGCCGATGTGGCGGATGCGTTGGTCTACGCCCACGGGCGGGGCGTGATTCACCGCGATATCAAACCCGACAACATCATGGTGTCCGGCCGTCACGCCGTGGTGATGGACTTCGGCGTGGCCAAGGCCCTGAACGCCGCCGCGGCCGCCGACTCACGCCTAACGATCGGCGTCGCGATCGGGACGCCGGCCTACATGGCGCCGGAGCAGGCCACCGCCGACCCCGCGCTCGATCATCGCGTCGATATCTACGCCCTTGGCGTTCTCGGGTATGAACTCCTGACCGGCCGGCCTCCGTTTCGCGGCGCGGTCCAGGACGTCCTGACCGCCCATCTGATGCTGACGCCGGAGCCGGTGACCGGCGACTGTCCCGATCTCCCGGCTCCGCTGGCCGAGCTGGTGATGCGGTGCCTGGCCAAGAACCCGAACGACCGCTGGCAGCGGGCCGAGGATATCGTCGAACGGCTCGATCCATTGGTGACGCCGAGTGGAGGGATGGCGCCGGCATCGATGCCCGGATCCACCGGCGCTGTTCGATGGCGCTCCCGGGCCGCCGCGCTGGTCGGGCTGATCGGGCTGGCCGTGGTCCTCTCGAATCTCCTCACCCGCCGGCCGCCGGAACCGGCCCGCCCGATCCGGCCCGAACAACTCACATTTCTTGGTACGCCGATCGAAGCGGCCATCTCGCCGGACGGTCAGTTCTTGGCCTATGTGACCCGGGGTACTCCGGAGCGGCTGTTCGTGCGCGATCTCACCGGCTCGGCGGTCCTGCCGTTGGCGGAGGCCGATCGGATCGTCGACCTCGGGTGGCTGGCCACCGGAACCGAGGTGAGCTACCGACAACGGGACGGGGATACCTGGTCGGTCCGGAGCGTCCAGCGGTTTGGCGGGGCGCCCCGGGTCCTGCTTCGGGCCGCAGGCTGGTTGTCACCGGACGGCACTCGCGTCGCCTTACTCCGGCCCTCGGGGACGACCGTGTCGTTCGTGTCTCTGGCCAACCGGGATACGGTGTCGGCGGTGCGAACGGACGGATTCCAATGGATCGCGGGCGCGGCCTGGGCGCCGGGTTCCGACCGGCTCGCGTTGGCCCTGAGTTCTCCGGAAACCGGCCTGGCCGTCATTCAACCGGACGGCGCCGAGCGGGTGATCCTACGGGACTCCGTCGGCATCGTCGCGCCGGTCTGGGATCCGGGCGGGGCCGCGATCTACTATGTCAGGAGCCGGTCCGGTCTCGATGGCGATGTCATGCGGATCGGTGTCGATCCAGAGGGCCGTTCGGTCGGACCGGCGGAGTTGGTGCTTCCGGGGCTCGCCGTGGTTTCCGATCCACTTCGGTCTCCTGCTCTCGCGACGCTGTCGTTGTCCCGGTCTGGCGAATTGGTCTACATCAGGACCCAGGTGTCGTCCAACCTCGCGCGGTCGTCGTTTCCCGCGGACGGAGCGGCGCCGACGCTGGCATCCCTGACGATGGGGACGGCCTTCTACCAAGCACCTACGCTGTCGCCCGACGGGCGACGACTTGCGGTCTTCAAGGCCACGACCCAAGGCGCGGTCCTTGGGATCACGGGCGCGACTGGGGGCCGATTCGACGAGGTCGCGACCGCTGTCGAGGCTGGCAGTGTCGCCTGGGCACCGGACGGAAAGCGGCTGGCGTTCACCGCCACCTGGGCCCGCGGGGGGCTGATGGTTGGCATTCTGGACCTCGAGTCAGGCAGTCTCCGTCGATTCGGCGCCGGCCGGGTCGGCCACGCCCTCGATTGGCTCGGCGCCAAGGTGGTGGTGCAGGGGCCCGGCAGCCGAAGTCTGGTTCTACTCGATCCGGCAACCGACCGCGTGGTGCCGTTCGTCACTGGCGACAGCACCACGCTCGTTTTTCAGCCTCGGGCCTCTCCGGCCGCCGATCGGGTCGCTTTCATGGCCAATCGGTTGCCCCACTCGGCCGGGATCTGGAGCCACCGGGTCGGGGACGCGGAAGCGGATTGGTCGCTGATGCAGGATGGCACCGGCCGGCCGATTCGGTGGAGCCGGGACGGGACGACGCTCTATGCCGTTGAGGTTGGAGGAGATCAGTTCAACCGGCTGGTGGCCGTCCCGACACGGGGCGGGACCCGCCGCGTGGTCGCCACGTTTGGCGAGGACGTCACGGTCGAGGATGTGTCGGCCGACGGGCGCACGGTCATCGTCAACCGGTTGATGAAGCAATCCGACGTGTGGCTGGCCGTGCTGCCTCCTGCCCCTCGGTAGGGCTTAGCCGCCCGAACACCAGTCGCTTGTCCTCGCTCCATCGAGGCTCCCGATTTCCGACGGACCTCCGACCCGGAACGTCGTGGCCATGACGCCTCCCTGTTTCAGTGTTCGGTGACCAGTACGGCGTGACCATCGGGGTCTCGCACCATCACACCGCGCCGGGAGCCATACCAAGGATCCGGAAACGCCACCGCGCCGCGTGACACGGTGGAAACGCCCGAAGTCGCGAGAAGGTTCACGGACTCTCCGGCCGCCACCCTCACGATGGTCTGCCAATGGAGGAGGTCGTTTGGCTTCGCATCGGCGGGGTAGGGGCGGCCGTCGGCGGGGGTCAGGTACTGGAGGAACTCGACGCCGGGCCCCGAGCGCGCCCTGAGGCCGGTGATCAGCAGGCTCGCGTCCTCGACGTTGTTGAGGTGGGCCTGTTCGGTGCCGTAGTTCCGGCTGGTGCCCCCGACTTGAAAGCCCAGGAGATCCCGATAAAACCGGAGGCTCGCCTCGGTGTCCCGAACCACGATGGCGGTGTGGTCGATGCCGAGAAAGAGCCGCTCGGTGGGCTGTTGCCACCGGGGGTCGCCCTTGCCCTTCGGAAACCAGATGATTTCGAGGTTGTGGCCGTCGGGGTCTTTGAAGTAGAACGCCCGGATCCCGCCGGCGTTAGGGTTGGTGTCGGGCAGGAGCTGAGGTCCGGTCGAGGCATGACGGATCTTGTGCCGCCGGAGCAGCCGGTACGCCTCATCCATGTCGCGGACCACAATCGCGAGATGCTGGAACCAGCGATCGTTGCTCCTGGAATCGGCCGGGATCGGCCGCCCCTCGGGGGCCAGGTACTGCGTCAGTTCGATCTGTTCCTCGCCGAGCCGGAGCCGGGCGACCCGGATCCGGACGCCGAAGACGCCGGTCAGTCGCTCATAGGCGGCCCCGTCCACCTCCGTCTCACTCAGCTTCTCGAAACGGAGGACCTGGGTGAAGAATTCCACCGAGCGGTCGAGATCCCCGACCGTGACGCCGATCGCGGTCACCGCTTCGGCCTCGATCGCCTGGTTGCCGCGGCTCTGCGCTGCCAGCATGCCGCCCGCCGCAAGACGCAACGCCAGGGTAGCCGACCAGACCCACATTCGACGGTTCACCGCAGTCGCTCGGCCAGATGGTCGCCGACCCGGAGCGCGTTGGCGATGATGGTGAGCGCTGGGTTCACCGCGCCGCTCGACGGGAAGAAGCTCCCGTCCACGACGTAGAGATTGTCCAGCTCATGCGCCTTACAGAACCGGTCGAGCGCCGACGTGCTCGGGTCGGTGCCGAATCGGATGGTACCGTTCTGGTGGGCGACCCCCGCCAATGGAATGCGCTGGCCGACGAACAGGCTCCTGCCAAACAGGCCCACGTGGCAGCTCGATCCGTGGACGGCGCACTTGGTGCGCTGCTGCATCAGGCCTTCGAGTTTCTTGATCAGGCGCCGGTGGCCCTCTTCATTGTTCGGCCGATATGAAAGGACGATGGCCCCATTTGCGTCGAGGGTCACCCGGTTCTCGGGGTCGGGCAGGTCCTCAGACGTGAGCCAGAAATCGAGCGAGTGCTTGGCCATCAGGTCGAGGGTGAACCCGGGCGCGATGGCCGGCGCGCCGGCCGACAAGGTGATCCCGTCGAGTTTGCCGACGAATGAAATGTGCCCCATCGGGAACTTCCATTCGGGCGAACCCAGATAGAAATCGTTCACGCCAAGGGTCTTTTGAAACACCGTCGGGTTGGGGCACTTGGAAATCGCCATCAGGACGGAATTGAGATGGCCCATGTAATGGCGTCCGACCACGTCGGATCCGTTCGCCAACCCGCGCGGGTGCCGCCCGTTGGTGGACCGAAGCAGCAGCGCCGCGGAGTTGATGGCGCCCGCCGAAACCACCACGATGTCACCGGTGAAGACCTCGGTCCGGCCCCCCCGCTCGACGTGCACGCCGTCGACCCGGCGCCCGCTCGGATCGGTGGTGAGCCGAGTGACCTTGGCTCCGGTCATGAGGGTGGCGTTCGGATAGGCGGCGAGGGCCGGATCGACACAGATGGTCTGGGCATCGGACTTGGCGCCGACGAGGCACGGAAATCCGTCGCAGGTGCCGCAGCGGATGCAGGCGCTCTGGCGGCGATTCTGCTCATTGAGCCGGACCCCCAAGGGGACCGAAAACGGCTTCAGCCCGAGCCCGGTGAAGTCGTCGTGGAGGGCTTGAATCACGGGCTCGTGGCTGACGGCCGGAAACGGGTAGGGCGCCGACGCGGGCGGTTCGGTCGGGTCGGATCCCCGCTGGCCGTGCACTTCATACAGGTGCTCGGCCCGGGTGTAGTAGGGCTCGAGCTCGTCGTACGAAATCGGCCAGGCTGGTGACACGCCGCCGTGATGGGTCAAGGCCCCAAAGTCTTCCCGCCGGAGCCGAAACAACGCGGCGCCGTAGAACTTGGTGTTGCCGCCGACATAGTAGTTGGTGTGGGGGTGGAGCGGCTTGCCGTCCCGGTCGTGCCAGACTTCCTTGGCGTTGTACTTGGCGTGGACGTTGACGGCTTCGGGGTTCCAATTGTCCTGCTCGCGGGGCACATAGTCGCCACGCTCGAGCAGCACGATCCGCTTGCCGGTGGCGGCGAGACGATGAAAGAGGGTTCCGCCGCCGGCACCCGATCCAACGATGATGACGTCGTAGTGTTGGGTCATGCGAGCTCCGGCACGCCGCGCCAGCTCGCAGAGGCCCCCCCGAACACCACCCGGGGGTTGGCTCTCGCGCCGCCGGGCCGGATATCGTAGGCGGTCCAGGTGTTCCGGTCCGGGCCTGGTTCGCAGATGTAGACGGTGCCGCCCTCGGTCTCGGAGCCGATCAGGATGAAGTCGCTACGCGATGTGGTTTCCATGGGATATCAATGCGAAGAGGCGGCCGCGGGTTCCCCGCCGACTAGCGGGGTTCGGCGGCCAGCCGATGGAACGCGCCGGTGCCCTGGGCGGTGAGCCGGATCCGGTAGAGCCCGGTCGAGGCCGTGAGGTAGAGCGTCCGGAAATCGGCGTCGCCCCAGGCGAAGTTCGCGACGTGCTCCGGCAGGACGATGGTGCCGAGGTGGGCGCCGTCGGGTGCGAGGATGTACACGCCTTCAGGGCCCGCCGCGTAGACGTTCCCGTTGGTGTCGACCTTGAGCCCGTCCCACGCGTCGTCTCCTGGCACCGACCTGGTGAGGTCGAAGAACACCGTACCGGCGCCGAGGGTGCCGTCCGGGTTGACCGGATAGCGGATGATCACCTTCCTGGCCGGATCCCAGTTGTCGACGTAGAGATACTTTTCGTCCGGCGAGAAGGCGATTCCGTTCGGGCCGGTGAGGTCGGTCGTGAGGAGGCTGACCTCGCCATCCTTCCACCGGTAGACGCCGGAGAACCGGGTCTCCTTCGCCGGGTCGCTGAACCCCTTGGGAAGGCCGAACGGCGGGTCGGTGAAGTAGAGCGACCCGTCGGACTTGTAAACCAAATCGTTGGGGCTGTTGAGCCGCTGTCCCCGAAACCCATCGGCCAGCACCGTCACGACGCCGTTGCGCTCGACCCGAATCACCCGGCGGTTGCCGTGTTGGTTGATCGTCACCCGGCCCATGGCGTCGAGGGCGATCCCGTTCGACCCCGGTTGCTTATATGCGGCGATATCGGGGCCGGCGTAGCCGCTCTTGGTCCGCCATACCGAGACCTGGCCGTCGGGTGTCCACCGATAAACATTGTTGGCGTTCGGGTCGCTGAAGAGCAGGAACCCGCCTTCAGGGACCCAGACCGGTCCTTCCAGGAATTCAAATCCGCCGGCCAGCTTTTCAAGGGTTGCCCCGCTCGGGATGATGGCGTCGAGTCCGGGGTCGCGGCGGACCACCGACGCGGCGGTAGCCACCGTGGCGGCCGGCGGGGCGTAGAAGTCGAGCGTCGCCGAGCGGACCCAGACGAAGTTCACCGGCGGGTCGGAGAGCGGGCCGTTGATGCCGAACACCGCCAGCTGAATTCGCTGGCCGGGTTCGACGTTGCGTCCGATCACCACCCGGTTGGGCGCGTTCCATCCCTTGATGAGTTGCCCGCCGGTTTGTCCAAGCACCGGGGTCAGCTTGCCGTCGACCCAAATCTCGGCGTAGTCGTCGACCACGATCTCGAAGACCACCATTGAGCCCCGCGTCGAAAAGGGTCCGACGGTTTCGGGTACCGTGATGTTGAGACGGTACCACCCGAACGCGAGCCGGCCATTGGTGCGGCGCTTGGTCAAATCGGGCCCGTCAAAGGATTCCCAATCCGTGTCGTCGAAACCGGCGGCGCCGGCTTTCGGAACAATGTCCCGGGTTCGGTTCGGAGTGCCGGAGGGTCGAAGGTCGGGTCCGGGGTTCCGATGCTCGACCTCGACGATCTCGGCATTGCGGTACTTCCAGACGCCGTTGACCGACCGGACCCCGGCGGTCGTCATCAGATCGACGATGGCCTGGGCTCGCCCGGCCGGGGCATCGGTGGTGACCTGGACCGCGGCGGCCGGCCCCGCGAGTGTGAGGGCGGCCCAGGCGAGCCGCATCGGGCGTCGCATCGGGTTACCGGGCCTTGATGGCGAAGTAGGTCACCGGTCCGTCGACCGACTTGAACCAGTGAGGCGTCCCGGCCGGAATGACGACGACGTCGCCTTTGCTGATCTTTCGGCTGTCGCCGCCTTGGATCTCGGTGCCGCGCCACTCGTTCGGCGCGGTTTCCTTCCCGCCCACCATCGTGCCGCCGGTGACCAGCGTGGCGGAGCCCGACACCACCTGGAACACGTCGGTGTCGAGGGTGTGGACCTCGACGACGCCGGGCTCGTTTCGCCGGCTGGTGTGGACCTGGTATCCCCGGTCGGGCATCTCGCCGATCAGCACGCCGCCCTTGGCGAAGCCGGCGTCGACCTCCGCCCTCGGAAAGACGCTGACGGGCGCCATCGCTTGCTTCATGCCGGCGAGCGCCTGGGCGCCGATCATCGCGAGTTCCTCGTCCTGGGCCGCGCTCGCGGCCCCGCTCACCCCGACCGCGCCGACGATGTGGCCGTCGACCTCGACCGGAATGCCGCCCTGTAACGGCGTGAAGTCGTTGAGCGCGATCATCGGGGTCCGGCCGCTCTTGATCAGGTTCTCGAACACCGCCGTCGGCCGCATGAACAACGCGGCGGTCCGGGCCTTCCCGTAGGAAATCAGCGCCCCGGCCGCAAAGGAGCCGTCGACGCGTTCGAGGTACATCAGGTTCCCGCCGTCATCGACGACCGCGACGACACCGGTAGTATTGAGGCGCTTGGCCTCGGCGACGACGGCGTCGGCAATCTGCTTGGCGCCGTCCATGGTGAGTTGCTTCTTGGTGGTCACCTGGGCTTGGAGCGCGGCGGCCGGAAGGGCGACGAGGCACGCGCACGCGAGCATGGTCCTGATGGTCATGACGATCCGATCTCCTCACGATGGTGGAATGAGTCGGGCCGGCAAGGTCGTCGAATGATGGCAGCCTATTGTTCGCGCCAGGTCGATTCGACCACCCGCCGGCCAAGCTCCGTATGGGGAGCTGTTTCGACTGGAGGCCGCTAGAACGAGGCTTCGCCGAGGTTGGCCACCGCCCAGGCACAGTAGATCACGACCTTCTGGACATCCTTGATGTAGTCGGGCAGGGTGATCGACTGATTCACCTTGTCGTCCTTGATCGTCATCTTGTCGAGGAGGTAGACCCGGCCCTTGGAGTCGACGACCTGCCAGTGGGCGTCGGGGGTCTTCGGATCCCTGACCTCGGGCGAGAGCGTCAGGGTGATCTTGCCGCCTTCGTTGTTCATGGTCACATTGCCGCCGTTGACCTTGGCGCCGGCAAACGGCTTGCTGACCTTGACGACGGGGGCGGGGGTGAAAGCCGCGGTGGTGAGCACGGCCAGGGCGGCGAATGACGCGACGAGCCAGGTACGCATAACGTTACTCCTCTGAGTGTAGTGCACCGGTTGATGACATTCGTCATCGCGAGCGGGGTGCGGGTCCGTCTCGCTCGCCCGATCAACGCAGAGGCCCTAGGGTGAGTTCCCGCAGAAAATGCACCGGTACCGCGGGTCGTGATGGAGCTTCGCGCAATGACGGCCGGCGGCGCGGCGGCGGAGCGCCGCGGCCGCCAGCATGCCGAGGGGCGGCGCCGTGAAGTAGATCCAGAGCCCGGTCCACGACCGGGCCGGGAGGGCCGACGCCAGGGTCCGGGCCGGATTCATGCTCATGCCGGAGAGCGGGGCCTCGAACGTGATGTACAGGGCGATGAGGGCGGCGGCGGCGAGCCCGGTGTACGGCGCGGTGGTGGGGCGCGCCGCGCAGGCCAGGACCACCGTCATCAAGAGGAATGTGATGGCGGTTTCACCGGCAAACGCCGCCGCCAGCCCGGCGGGCCCCGGCACGGTCGCCACGTAGTTCACCGCCGGATGGCCGATCCACGGAGCGAACAGCGCACCGGCCGCCGCCATGCCGAGCCACCCCCCGATGAACTGACCGGCGACGTAGCCGGCTCCATCGACGGGGGTCACCTTGCCTAACGTGTAGAATGTCAGCGTGACGGCGGGATTGAGGTGGGCGCCTGACCGGCGGCCCCACGGCGAATAGGTGTTGAGGATCGCCGTCCCGCCCATGGCCAGACCCATCAAGGCGCTCCGGGCCAATGGGTGGGGAATCGCGGTCACCGCCGGGGAGGCCGGGTGAAAGAGCAGCACCCCGAACGCCGAGGCCGAGACCATGAAGAGGCCCAGCCCGAACGCCTCGAGCCCATACTCGGCCCAGTGTGGTTTCATCGGGCCGGCGAGCGAGGCCGCTTCGGGGCCGCCTTGGCGGGCTCGGCCAACAGCCGCTCGATCCGGATCGCCTCCCCAACCGACCACGCTTGGAACGGGCAACCCCGAGGCACGTGGGGACGGTCGGCGTCCGCGATTTCGGAGATATGGCCGATCCCCGCTTCGCGGAGGTGGGCCAGCAGCGGCGCCAGAAACCGGGTCCGGCCTTCCGCCCGGATCGTCGGCGTATTCCCTCGAACCCGAAGCCAGGCTTCGACGAACGGCCCCAGAAGCCAGGGCCAGACCGTGCCTTGATGGTAGGCCCCGTCGCGTTCTCGAGGCCCACCTTGGTAGCGGGCGATGTAGGCTGGATCACTCGGGGCCAGGGTCCGCAACCCGAGCGGCGTCAGCAGCTCGCGCTCGACCGTGGCGACGACCGCCTTGGCCCGGTCTCCACTCAGCAACGCCTCGGGCAAGCCGCCCACCGCGAAGATCTGATTCGGGCGCACCGACGGGTCGATCCGGCCCGCCACCCCGTCGCAATCGACGACGTCGTAGAGACAGCCGCGGTCCGGATTCCAAAACCGGGCCGCGAAGACGTCGCGGACCCGGTTGGCCAAGAGGCGCCACCGGCGGTCGCGATCGCTTCCGGTCATCAGCGCCGCTAACCACAGTGCCTGGATCTCAACCGGCTTCCCGATCCGGGGCGTGACCACCCAATCACCGAGTTTGGCGTCCATCCAGGTGAGCTGCACCCCGGCCACTCCGGCGGCGAGGAGGCCGTCGCTATCGGCATGGATCCCGTACCGGGTGCCGGCCGCGTACCCCTCGAGGATCGCTTGGGCGGCATCTTCCATCCGGCGGCGGTCGGCCCCGGTCAAACGCTTGCCGGCATCGGCGTAGGCGGTGATCAATTCGCCGACGACCGTGACGTACCAGAGCGAGGCATCGACCGAGTTGTATTCGGGAGCGTCGCCCTGGTCAACGAACCGATTGGGAAGCATGCCTTCGGACACCGTGTCGGCCCAGGCCAGCAACACCGCCTTGGCGTCGTCGAGGCGGCCGGTGGCCAGGCAGAGCCCCCGCACCGAGATGAAGGTGTCGCGTCCCCAATCGGTGAACCAGGGATAGCCCGCGATGATCGTCTTGCCCGCGCCCCGCCGGACGATGTAGCGATCGGCTGCGCGAGCCAGCGGGCTCGCCAGCCGGCCCCGCCGGAGCCGCTCCCGCGTTCTGAGCCGGTCGGCTGCCTCGACCGCTCCGACCGCCAGATCGTCGGCCGGCTCGGCCGGGTCCGCGACGAGGATCAGCACGGCCGGCCCAGCGGAGAGGTCGAAGCGCAACCCGCCAGGGGCGGCGGCGTCTTCCAGGTAGTCGAATCCGCGGGCCCGCTCCTCGTCGAGCTGAAACCCGCGGTACCAGGTTGGATCGTGGTCGTAGGTTCCGTTGTGAACGGCGACGATGCCGGGAAGGCTCTGATACGGGTGCCACCGGACCCGCCCGGGACCGGCCTCGGCGTCGAACCGGAAGTTGGTATTCTCATGGTGGAGCGCGTGGATGTCCCGGCCGGTCAGCAGCGGGCGGACCACCAGGCGCTTCCCGGCCGCCGGCCGGACTAGGCGCCACCGAAGGACGACCATCGATCGCTCCTTCGGGATGAAGAGCTCGTGCTCGATCTCAGTGCCGTCGGGGAGCCGGTAGTGCCAGGTCGGCCAGGGCTCGGCGGAGAACCCCGCCAGGTGGTCGAAGGACCGGCTCTGGACGTCGGGCCGATACCGTTGCACCGTGAGGTACTCCGTCGCTTCACCCGACTCGATTCGGGCGTCGCACCCGGCCACCAGCAGATGCCGCCCGGTCGGAGGTGTCGAGGCCGCCATCAGCAGGCCGTGATAGCGGCGAGTCCGCGGACCAGCGAGCGAACCGCTGGCGAACCCGCCCTGCCCGTCGACCTCGAGCCACTCGGCCGAGAGATCGGTGATCGAACCGTCGCTCACAGGCATGATCCACCCCGGGGCGCCCCGATCGAGGCGAGGACCCTGGCCTCGAGTTCCGGCGGCAGCCCCGCGCTCGACAAACTCACTCGAATCCGGGCGAGCACCGCGGCCTCGAATTCATATTTCCGGAGACACCGGGCACACTCGTCGAGGTGCTCTTGGAGCTCCGCCATTCTGACCGAAGACAACTCGCAGTCCAGGAAATCGGGGAGTTCCCGAACCAACTCCTCGCAGCTTACTCGGTGGCCCGTTGACATATTCCTCGCGGCGTCGGTGGCTCGGCCTGCATCGACCTAGGGGACGAACGCGGGCTTCGTCCGCCGGGTTCCCGGCGGGGCCGCCGGGGCGCTACGTTCCAGGGATGATCGAGATCCTCCACCGAGAGTCCGGGATCGTGCTGGCCCGTTTGGCCTCGGGAACGCTCGAGGGCGCCGCCCTGGCCGGGGCCTCGCTCCGGTATAGCCAACTCGCCGGCCTGAACCTGGCCGGCGCCGACCTGACCCATGCCGATCTGGCCTGCTCGGACCTCCGCGGCGCGTCGCTCGTGAACGCCCGGTTGGCGGGGGCGGATTTGGCGGGGTGCGACCTCACCGGCGCCGATTGCCGGGGCGCCAACCTGGTCGGGGCCAAAGTCCTGGGCGCCAATCTGACCGCGGCCCGATTCGACCATGCCGACCTGACGCGGGCCACCTTCCGGATGAGCTACGCGACCGGGGCGGGGCCGAGGTTCCAGAATGCCAAGATGCCTAACGCGCACTTCGGACAGGCCAAACTTCCGGGAGCGGATTGGGAAGGCGCCGATCTTCGGGAAGCCAATTTGTCTCAGGCGGATCTCCGGGGCGCCGGGATGCGGGGCGCCTCGTTGACGGCCGCCGTGCTGGCGGCGACGAGACTGGAGGGCGCCGACCTCCGGGATGCCGATGTGACCTTCGCGTTTTTCCGAGGGGCGGAGTTGGCCGGCGCGCTGGTCGAAGGGGCGCTGTTCGGCGCCACGACGTTCGCGGTGACCCCGGAATTGGCGGCGGTGGTGGGCCTCCCCGCCTGCGTCGGGCCGGTGCACGCCGATGAGGTGACGGTGGCGATGGTGCGGCGGACCGCTCCGGCGTTGTCGGCGGCCCTGGGCTGGGAGTAGTCGTTAGGTGAGAACGGGGAGGCGCTTGATCTTGTCCTGCCACTCCCGCGGCCCGGTCTCGTGGACATTGCGGCCCGCCGCGTCGACCGCGACCGTCACCGGCATCTCCTCCACCGTGAACTCGTAGATGGCTTCCATACCCAAGTCCTCGAACGCCACCACGCGCGACGACCGGATCGCTTTCGACACCAGGTAGGCGGCCCCGCCGACGGCCATGAGGTAGGCCGCCTGATGCTTGCGGATCGCCTCGAGGCCCGTCGGTCCCCGCTCGGCTTTCCCGATCATGGCGATCAGGCC
>JANMHX010000143.1:0-2241 GCA_031375485.1 Gemmatimonadota bacterium
CGGGGTCGCACTCCATTTTGACCTGGACCGGCGTTGCCGCCGGCACGGTTCCCGCCGCCGCCAATTGCGCCATCAGCTCCCGGATGACGGCGGCCGCGCGCGACCGGGACGTTTCGATCGTGACATCGCGCCGGCGGGCGTCGTAGTCGATGGCTCGCCCCGGCAGACCCGACACGAAGCTCTGATAGTGTTCGATGACATGACGGAGCTGCGCCCCGACCGGAGACCAGTCGCCCCGGCGGTTGGCGTACTGGGCGTCATCCAGCGCGTCGAGCAGCATCAGGGCCTGCTCGAGGCACAGGTGGTTGGCGCGGATCATCGGAGCTTACGTCCCCTCGACTCGATGTGGAACAAAATGGCGGGCCACGGCCTCCCGGGCCTGTACGGCCAACCGTCCGCGATCGTTTCCGGTCACCGGCTCATCCCCGAAATGCAGGGTGGCGGCGAACCCCGGCATCTGGCAGAGCTGGAGAACATGGGGTATGAAGCTCATGTCTCCCCACCAGCACACCGCTTCCCGGGCCGCCGGCATGCCGGGCCGGGTGGTGTAGTGAATCGTGGCGATGTCGACCGGCTTCCCGGTCTGGGCAGCCCACTCGAACAAGGCCGTCCGCATCGGGTAAACGTCATCACCGCTGGAACTGGTTCCCTCGGGAAAGACGATCACGCCGTCGCCGCTGGTGACTCGCTGGTCGATCGCCTGGAGGACCCGCTTGGCATCGCGCCGGTTGTTCCGATCGACGAAGATGGTCCCCACCAATCGAGTCAAATAGCCGATTGCCGGCCAGTCGTTGAGCTCCTTCTTGGCCACGAAGACGCCGTCGACCTGGCCGAGCAGGAGCACGATGTCACAATAGCTCACATGGTTGGACACCAGGAAAAACGGCGGCTTGGGCCGGGCGCCGCGAACGGTCACCCGCATGTTGACGATCCACGCCATGCCCCGGGCCCACCGGCCCACGACCCGGTTCCGCCACCAGAGCCGCCGTCGAGGCCAGGGTGAGGCCAGCCACATCCCGGCCACCAGGAAAACCAAGAGCCCGCCGGTCCACCCGGTGATGGCGCCGAGACGAACAACCGGGCGAACGGCCCCGGTCCGCAGCAGCGTTCCGAGGGTTTGCTTGAGATTGCCGCCATAGACTTCGCGTCGGACGTCGGCCTGTGAGGTCACCGGAACAGGGTGCGGTAGGTGGCTGGGTCGAATTCCCTGGTATCAAGGATAACTAGCCAGTCGATGGTCTTGAACAGACGGTCGATGGCCGGGGGACCGAGCACTTTGGCACCGAGATGCAGATACGACTGGAACAGGGCCGGGACATGGGGAGCCGGGAGCGGTTGGCCCGGTGGCACCTCGCAGCGGCCCCCGGGCCGGGGCGCCACCTTGAGAGTCGGGTGGACCCAGCCGGACGCCTCGAGGTGTCGGTGAACCGCCACGCCCATGGCGGGGTCCTGACTGGTGAGCGAGCAACACCCGAAGAAGTAGTGTTTTCGGTTCCATTCGAGATAAGCGGCGAGTCCGCGCCAGAGCAAATGGAGGACCCGGCCGCTCCGGTGATCTTTGGCCACACACGCCCGGCCGATTTCGACCGCGGCCTCCTGGACGTCGTCGGGCAGGGTCGAGAGGTCGAATTCCGGGTCGGCGTAGTACCCGCCGCCCCGACGCGCCATCTCAGCGGTCTGCATCCGATAGGTCCCGACCACCTCCGACGAGTGGCGACGCTGGATCAGCAGGTGGTGGAAGCGAGCGTCCAGTTCGTCCTCGTCCCGGCCGGTGGCGTGGGACGCGTCGAGGCCCTCACCCAACTCCAGGTTGAAGATTTCATACCGCAGCCGGAGGACTCGGTCGAGATCCTCGGGCGTCCGGGCGAACCGGACCGAATAGCTCCCGGCTTCGACCTCGAGGTCTGGAATGGCGGTTGGGCAGACCGGATAGAGCGCCATCGATCCGAGCTTGCCGGCGGTCATGCGGCGGGAAGGCCCCGGGCCACTTGGAAGAACCAGAGATCGCCCTGGCGGAGGACCCGGCCGGTCAGGGTCAGGGGCCGGCCGGCGACTCGGTCGAGGGGGGGGAGCGGCTCCATTCGTTCGTTCACCATGATCAATTCGACCGCGGCCCCTTCCAGGTTTCGGGCCGCAAACAACGGCGTCATCCCGCCGCTCAAGCACCGCGCGGCGCAGCCCCGATGACTCCGGCCGAGACCCGGATTCATCACGCCCAGGTAGCACTTGCTGTCGACGATC
>JANMHX010000170.1:0-3161 GCA_031375485.1 Gemmatimonadota bacterium
CTTTGGTCTCCCGCGCTACGGCTGTTTCCTGATCTCCAGGTCGCCGTTGCCGGAACTCATCACCAGCCGCCCGCCGCCCTTCCCGAGAGTGCCCCGAATGCGCGATGGGTCCAACCGTCCTCGCATTTGGATCGGGAAGTCGACCGTCACATGACCGTTCCCGGTGCTCGACTCGAGTTCCGCGCCGAATGCCTCGGGCACGGTCACCGTAATCCGGCCGTTGCCGGTCGAGAAGTTCATTGCCGGCGACCCCTCCAGCCGGTCCATCGACACATCGATACTGCCGTTGCCCGAACTCGCCTCGACCGGGCCTAACGACGTCGCCACCCGGATGTCGCCGTTGCCGCTGGTGGCCTCCACCGGTCCCTCGGCGCCATCGACCGTCACTTTGCCGTTCCCGGACGAGGCCCGGACTTCTCCGGCACTGCCCGTCACGTCGACCCGGCCGTTGCCGCTCGAGGCAATGACTTCGGGGCCGCCGCCCGAAACGCTGATGTCGCCGTTGCCGCTTCCCGCCCGGACCCGAACGCCCGCGGGAATCCGGACCGTGAAGTTGACCCGGAGTTGATGATCGTCCGACCAGTCCCGTGACCGGCGGCGCGACCGATACCCGCCGTCCTGATCGCATTCGTCCTCGTCCTCGAACACCGCGCACACGGTGACGCCGCCCTCCCCCCGCCGGACGACGAAGCCGATGTCCTCGATCGAGCCCCGGCGGACGACCTTATCGGCCTGAATCTCGACCCGGTTCCCGGTCCCCTGGGTGATCTTGACGAAGCCGTTCGGCGAGGCGATCCGAACCCAGTCGCCTTTGGCCACGGTTTCATTCAATGAAAAGGAGGGGTCGTTTCGCCCGACGATTTGTTGCGCGTCCGCCGTTTGGGCCAATCCGGCGAGGAGTCCGGCGGCCACCGTCAGCTGCTTTCTCATTGGTACCCCGTCTGGTTCGAGTTCCCCTTTGATGCCGCATTGCTCCGGAACGTTGGAGGCGGCCCGCCTTTGACCTATGAGAATGGTGCCAGCCGGCCCAGAGGGGCAACTCGATGCCGGCGAAGCATTTGGCTGCGCGAAGGCAACGGCGGCTCGTCCCAGGACCGGGAACGCTGGTTCCGGATCCGGGAGGCGCCGCAGCCGGGTTACCCACCGAGGTTAGGTTCCGACGGCCGAAACCAGGTTCTTCGGACGGTCGTAGGGGCGCCGCCACCAGTCACGATGCCAAGGGAGGGTGATGGTCAATCGGGTTGCGGTCGCCGCAAATATCAGAGTTGGCATTGACGCCCTGCGGATCCATCCGCTCCGGACCATGCTCTCCGTTCTCGGCATCATCATCGGGTCCGCCTCCCTGGTCGCCACCATGGCGGTGAGCGACGGGATGATGGCGTTTGCCCGTGGCCAGATCCAACAGCAGACCGCGGTCCAAGTCATCAGTATCGGATCCCGAACCACCGACTACCGGCAGGGCCAGTGGGTCCCGATTCCGGACTACCCGATCTTCACTCCGGCCGACGTTGAATCGGCCCGCCGAGGCATCGAAGGCGTGGCCGGTGTGACGATGCAGCTGACAGGCGCTGCGCCGGCCCGGTACCGCGGCAACGAGCATCAGGTCAGCGTGACCCTCGGCACGGCCGATCTCCCTGACTTCGCCGTGATCGAGATCGGAGCCGGCCGCTTCTTCAGCGCGGTGGAGGCTTCGCACAATTCCCCGGTGGTGGTCATCAACTACGCCCTGGCGCGGGAGCTCGCGCCGGGTCGGGACCCGCTCGACATGGTTGGCCAGGAAATCCAAGTCCGAGGCCGGGTTCGCCGGATCGTCGGGGTGTTGGCGCGGAGCAAATTCGAAGAACCGAGGAATCCCGACTTCGCGCTGTTCGCCCCGATCCGGGGCGCCGACGCGTTGTTGGAACCGCCGAGCAGTGGCCGGTTCACCCCGGTGCTCCAACTGTTGGCCCCTTCGGTCGAGGCCGTCACCTCCGTACGGGATGCGGCGATTGACTGGTTGGCGCGTCGGTATGTCCGGTGGCCCGACCGGGTCAGGGTCTCGGTAGGATTGGAGCGGCTGGCCCAAGTGGAGCAGGCCATCCTGCTGGCGAAGCTCTTCTTCGGGGCGTTGGTTGGGATCTCGTTGCTGGTCGGCGGAATCGGGATCATGAATGTATTGCTGGCGTCAGTGACCGAACGAACCCGGGAGATCGGGATTCGAAAGGCCGTCGGGGCCCGGGGCGACGACATCAAGCAGCAGTTCTTGGCCGAGTCGGTGTCGATTGCGGTGGTGGGCACCGGGATTGGCTTGGTGTTGGGCTTGGTGTTGGCTGCGGCGGTGACGGCGGGGTTCCGGTATTTCGTCGAGGCCCCCGTGTATCCGGTGCTGTCGGCCGGTACGGTGCTGATGGCGATCGTATCATCTTCGGCCGTCGGGCTCATCTTCGGGACCTTTCCCGCCCGCCGCGCCGCGAACCTCCCCGTGATCGCCGCCATCGCTCACGAATAGCGCACCCGCTCACGGGCTCAGTCGCCACACCGCCTGATCGGGAGGCCCGTCGGCGGCCGGCGCCGAGCGGACCACCGTGCCCGCCGACTCGAGCGCCAGCAGGTGGGCCAGCAGCGACTGGGCCGCCGCCGGATAGAGCGCCCGGTCCACGCCCACGTAGATCTGTTCCACCAGGCCATCGATCCGGCTCGGACCCCGGCCTAACGCTTCGAGCGCCTGCCGAGTTCGCTCCTGCCGGTGGGCGGAGAGCGCGTCGATCCTGGCGTAGGGGCCCACGATCGCCTCGCCGTGGGCGGGGTAGAGTACCTGCAAGCCGGGCACCGCCCGCAGCCGGTTCAAGGACCGAAGGTAGTCCGGCAGATTGCCTTCGGGCGGGGCGATGATCGAGGTCGACCATCCCATGACCAGGTCGCCGGGGAATGCGGCCTTTTCGTCCGGCATCACGAAACTCAAGTGGTCGGTGCAATGGCCCGGGGTGTGGAGGACTTCGAGTTGGATGCCGCCGGCCTCGAGGATCTCGCCGTCGGCGAGGGACCGGCCGGTCTCAAATCCTCGGTGGGTTCCGTAGAACCAGATCGGCGCTCGAAGGGCAGCGGACAAGCCGGGGGCCAGGGGCCAGTGATCGGGATGTCCGTGACTGGGAATGATCGCCGTGACGGGCAGGCCGGCCACG
>JANMHX010000187.1:0-1567 GCA_031375485.1 Gemmatimonadota bacterium
TCTAGAGCATTGATGAAGCAAGGTGAAGGCAGGAAAAAGCACCCCAAGTTAGGCCTCACGCCGGGGGAGTGTCAATCGAGAGCGGCGATGTGGCCAGTCATGAGCAAGGCAATCAACGCCAGTCCGAGCGCTGGGAGCGGGAGTCCGTTCAGCGCCGCCGTCACGGATCCGAACTCCCAGCCCCCGTTCCCAAACGCCGTGGGATACCAGACGAACGCAACATCCATCAAGCCGATCAGGAAGAACCCCCAGCCGGCAATCGCCAGCAGGGTCCAAGCACCGGCCGGCGCCCGTACCGCACCGGCAGGTCGGGTACCGGAGCCCGGCAGCACCAACCGGGACTGAATCGAGTCGCTCATCGCTGTGGCCTCATGAAATCGCGGAGTCGTTGAAAAGCAATGCCGGCACCGCGAACTCGCGAGGCCGGCACCAAGTAAACCACCGCCGAGACTATTTGGCCAGCAATTGCCGCTTCAGCCGGACGAGTTTCCGGCGGACCGAGCCATCATAGATCTTGTCGCCGACCCGGACCACCGCCCCGCCCAAAATCTCGGGATCGACCGAGAACGTTGCCAGGATCTCCTTGCCGACCGTCCGGGCCAACGACGCCACGACGGCCTGTTCGAGCGCCGGATCGGGTTTCCGGGCCAGGGTCACCGTGGCGCGGACTCGGCCGAGCTTCTGGTCGACCAGGTCGCCATAGACCGCGGCGATCTCGGTAAACCGAGTCTGCCGGCCGCGTTTGACGACGGCCATCAGATACAGCACGAACTCCCGCGGAGCGCCGATGGCCGTGATGGCCCGGCCCACCAAGTCGCTCTTCAGCGCTTTGGTGACCTTGGGACTCACCAGCACCGCCTGGGCCTCCGGAGAGGACGCCAAGGCACTGGCGGTGGCCGTCATCAGCCGCCCGTACTCCTCGAGCCGGCCCGACTTGGCACCCAACTCGAAGAGCGCCTCGGCGTAGTTCTCCGCCACGGTAGAGCCGGCCATTAGTGGGTCGTCTCCACCTTCGAGAGGTAGTCGACGATGATCTTCCGGTCGGCATCGCTATCCAACCGCTGCCCGATGACCTTGGCGGCGGCGCCTAACGCCAACTCCACGGCTTCCCGCCGGAGATCGGCGATGGCCTTGTCGCGCTCGGCGGCAATGTCCCGCCGGGCCCGGTCCATCAGCGCGGCCTGTTCCAGCTTGGCCTTTTCGAGGCCCAGGGTCCGCTCCTTCTCGACCGCGGCCTTCGCCTCGGTCAGGAGCGACTGCGCCGCCCCCTGCGCTTCGGCCGTGGCCTTCCGCTGGCTTTCGACCAGGGTCTTGGCCTCGGCGTTCAACTTCTCCGCCGAGGCGAGCTGGCCGGCGATGGTCTTTTCCCGTTCCTCGGCCCGGCTCACGATCGTGACCCAGAACGTCTTCTTGAAGAAGAACAGGAAGACGAGGAAGACCAGCCAGGTCCAAAGGATCAGACCCGGATTGACCGAAAACGGCCCGCCCTTACCCTCGGCTTCAGCGGCAAGCACCACCGCGAGCATCCCGAGCGTCATGGTCAGCTACCGATTAGAGAATCTTGAGC
>JANMHX010000102.1:0-2203 GCA_031375485.1 Gemmatimonadota bacterium
CGTGATCTCCCGGGCGCGGGCATAGATCCGGCTGGTGGACGAATCCATGGCGATGTGGCCGCTGATGATCCAGTTGGCGCCTTGTTGGGGGAAGGTCGTCCGGCCGTCTTGAACCAACCCCCGCTCGGTACAGGTGTTGAACTGGACCTCGCGGCCTACCACCACCGTGCCCTCTTGAAACAGGTGGGGTTCGCCCTCCGCGTCGAACCGGCAATCGCCCTCCCGATAGTTGATCTGACGCGCCTCGAGGGTGGAGCCGGCCCGCTCGGTCATGGCGTTCCCGTTGAGCTTCACGTCTCGCTCCACCGCTTGGACCCGGGCCGTATCCGACCGGTATCGGGTCACATCGTACCCCTCGAGTTCAAGGAGGTCGTCGACGATCGAGTCCGGGGCGGCGAACGTCAGCTTCGGTGCGGTGGGAATGCCGAGGCGGCGGGCGCTCGCGGTATCGAGGGGGGTGGGCGTCCGGGCGCCGGTATCTGCCGGGGTTTGCCGGGGGTTCTGCTGGGTGACCGGCCGGGGCGGCGGAATCGGCCGCTGGGCGTCGAGCCGGGTTGGGAATCCGAAGGCGAGGAGGACGATCATCGCCGCAGCCGCCCCGCGGATCCGGCGCCGATGGACGATCCATGCCCCGGCAAAGCCGACCTCGTACAGGATCAGCAGCGGAATCGACATCATCATCATCGAGAAGGCGTCGGTGCCCGGCGAGAGAATGGCCCCCCCCGCGAAGGACAGCACCACGGCGAACCGGCGGAACTTGTGCAGCATCGCCGGGGTCACGACCCCGAGGACCGCCAACATGATGATGACCAGGGGCAGCTCGGCCGAGATGCCCATGGCGAGCGTGACCTGGAGCACGAACGAGAAGTACTCACGATACGTGATCAGCAGATCGAAGGTACCCGCCTGGAACCCAAGCAGGACCCGGAGGGCCTCCGGCACAATGAAGATGAAGCTCAACACCGCACCGCTCACGAACAAGACCAGCCCGGCGAACAGCGCCGGCACGATCGCCCGCTTCTCGCGGTCGTAGAGGGCCGGCGCCAGGAAGGCCCACAGCTGCCAAATGAGGACCGGCGACGCCAACACCAAACCGACGATGAACCCGAGTTGGAGCACAATCATGAACGGCTCGGTCGGGCTATGAATGACGAGGTGGCGGCCTTCGAGCAACGGGGTGATCGGCGCCTGCAGGAGGTCGACCAGGCGGAATTGGGTCACAATCCAGATCCCGGCGCCGACCCCCGCCACCAGGGCGACGACGGCCTTCACGAGTCGACTTCGAAGTTCCTCGAGATGGTCGAGGAACGGCATTTCGCCGCTGGACCGAGCCATCACCCACTCAACCTTAAGGTTTCAGCGCCTCGAGCCGGGTCTTGGCCAACTCGGCATCCTCGGACCTCGGATACTCTGCGACCACCCGCTGGTAGGCGGCCCGGGCTCGGACCGGATCTTTGAGACTCTGTTCGTAGAGACGGCCGATCTTGTACAGCGCGGCCGGCGCCCGGGCCGACTGCCGGTATTTGGCGCTCACTTCCGTAAACCGGGCAATCGCGGTATCGGGCGAGGCGGCTTCGAACGTTTCCGCCACGAAATAGAGCGCGTCCACCGCGTTGGGATGGGTGGGGTACTGCTGGACGAAGTCGAGGAAGGCCCGCCGAGCGGTGGCAACGCTCCCTCGCCGGTACTGTTGGAGGGCCGCGTTATACATCTGCTCGGCCGACGCCGCCGGGACCGTCCCTGGCCCGCGGACCGAGGTGTCCGGTATTGCCGGAGCGACCGGCGTCCCGACCTGAGCTTCGGCGCGGGCATCGAGTTGGCCCCGAAGCTGGCTCAGGTTCCGCTGACTTTGGCCCACCACCTCTTGCACCGCCAACAGTTGCCGCATGATGTCGGTGACGTCGTTAGTGGTCTTCGCGTCCATAACCCGGAGCGCCTGACGGGTCGTCGTCAGGGAGTCGAGGACCTGTTGCTGCAGCCGGATGATCCGGGCCAACTCGGCGGCCCGGATGGAGTCGTGCCGGGCCGTTTCGGCCCGGAGCACCAGGACCTGGGTTTCGACCAAGCGGACGTTGCCCTTGGTCGCGCAGCCAACGAGCGACGCCAGGGACGCCGCCAGGACCCAGCGGCGCATCACCGCGGTCTCACCAACCGGCCGGCCCCGGCCACGAGTTCGAACTCATCGCGGCGGTTCTTGGCCCAG
>JANMHX010000104.1:0-13353 GCA_031375485.1 Gemmatimonadota bacterium
TGGTGATCGGTGTCGAGCCCGCGGCCCCCGGGCTCGACGCCGATCAAGTCGACGGGATCACCGAGAAACGCGGTGAAGATCCCGATCGCGTTCGAGCCGCCGCCGACCGCGGCGACCACGGCGTCCGGCAAGCCGTCGGTGGCCGCCAGGAATTGGCGGCGGGCCTCGTCCCCGATGACCCGTTGGAAATCCCGCACCATCGTGGGGTAGGGGTGGGGGCCGGCCACCGTGCCCAGGAGGTAGTGGGTGTCGGGGTAGGAGGCGGACCAGTCGCGAAGCGCCTCGTTGATCGCGTCCTTGAGGGTGGCGCCGCCGGTCGTGACCGGAATCACCTTGGCTCCAAACAGCCGCATTCGATCGACGTTGGAACGTTGACGTTCGACATCCTTGGCGCCCATGTAGATCACGGTGTCGAATCCGAGGACCGCGCCCGCCATCGCGGTGGCCACGCCATGTTGCCCCGCCCCGGTTTCGGCGATGAGCCGAGTCTTGCCTAACTGTTTGGCCAGGAGCCCTTGGCCGAGGGCTTGATTGGTCTTGTGGGCCCCGCCGTGGAGCAGATCCTCCCGCTTGAGCCAGACGGGGCAGCGGTCGCCGGTGCGCACGCAACGATACAGCGGCGTCGGGCGGCCGGCGTAGTGAACGAGCAGGGCCTCGAGTTCGGCCTGAAATGCCGGGTCGTCGCGAGCAAGGATGAAGGCCGTTTCGAGCTCTTCGAGCGCCGGCAGCAGGATTTCGGGCACGAACGTGCCGCCGAAGGCACCAAACCGGGTCGGCAGCTTCATTAGCGGATCCTCCTGGGCTGAGATGCCGCCCGGCGCGCGGCAAAGAAACGGGCAAGGGCCGGATGATCCTTGCGGCCCGGGGCGCATTCGACCCCGGAGCTCACGTCGAGAAAGCCGATCCCGGTGGCGGCCGCGGCCGCCGCGTTGGCGGGGGTCAGTCCACCGCTCAGAATGCACCGATCCGGATGGTCCAGGCCGGACAAGAGATCCCAGTCGAAGGTTCGGCCGGTGCCGCCCCTCCGGACGGGGTCGGCGCGATCGAGGAGGCGGCGGTCGAAGGCGGGGTCGGCTGGCGGCGGGGGCACTGATCCAACCGGCACCGCTTTCCAGATCTCCGTGTCCGGCGTGAGCTTGGCTCGGAGGCGAACCGCGTAGCTCGGGTCTTCGTCGCCGTGGAGTTGAACCGCCTGCAAGCCCAAGTCGTTGGCGATGGCGGCAACCCGGCCGTCGGGCTGGTTGACGAACACCCCGGCCCACCGAAGGCCGGCGGCGGCCCGAATCGGCCGGGCCGCTTCGACCGTCACGGCCCGCGGCGAGTCGGCGGCGAACACCAATCCGCCATGCGTCGCGCCGAACTGCCAGGCGGCGGCCGCGTCGGCGGGCGAGGTCAGTCCGCACACTTTCGTCGGACCAAAGATGAGCGCCCGGGTGGTCATTCCGGGATCAGCCGACGCCATCAGGGCCGAGCCGACGAGGAATCCGTCGACGATCGGCGCGAGGCGACGGACGTCGCCACCCGACCCGATCCCCGATTCAGAGATCACGATTGCTGGGGCCGGGGCCAAAGGCGCCAGCCGTTCGGTCACGGCCAGGTCCACTCCGAGGGTCCGAAGGTCGCGGTTGTTGACCCCGATGATCCGGGCGCCTAACGCCGCTGCCCGGGTCATTTCGGATTCGTTGTGAACCTCGGTCAGGACCGCCATTCGGAGCCGGCCGGCCAACTCGGCGGCGGCTCGGTATTGGGCGTCGTCGAGGAGCGACAGCATGAGGAGCACGGCGTCGGCGCCGGCCCGCCGGGCCTCGGCGACCTGGTAGGGGTCCAGGATGAAGCCTTTGCAGAGTACCGGCTGGTCGAGGCGGGCCCGGACCCGGCTGAGCAACTCGAACGATCCGCCGAAAAATCGGGGATCGGTCAAGACGCTGACCGCGGTGGCAAACCCCCGATAGGCCTCGATCACGGCATCGAGTTCCGACGCCGATCGAATCAGGCCTCGCGACGGCGAGGCCGGCTTGATTTCCAGGATGAATGCCGGACGCTGGTGCCGGAGGGCCGCCTCGAAGTCGCGATCGCTGGGCTCGAGCCCTTCCAGCAGGTCGGCCAGTGGCCGCCGCTCGCGGCGCGCCTCGAGGTCCGCCCGGGTGGCGGCTACCATCGACTCAAGCACCATGGGACACCTCGATCAACCGTTCGAGGGTCGCGAAGGCGGTGCCATGGCCGAGAATCTCCCGGGCGAACGTGACGCCGGATCGGAGATCGGCCGCCACCCCCGCGATCCAGAACAGGGCTCCGGCGTTGAGGGCGACGGCGGCCAGGTGGGCCTCGGGTGCCCGCCCCGCAAGGAGTTCCCGGAGCCAGGCCGCCGCGTCGGCCGGTCCCCCCTCGGCCAGCAGGGCACTGACCGGATACCGCGGCAGCCCGGCGTCCTCCGGGGTGAGGACGAGGTCGGTCAAGGTGCCGTCCCGCAGCAACGTTGCCTCGGAATGGTGGTGGAGTGCCAACTCATCGAGGCCGCCGCCGTGGACGACCAGCGCGGAACGGCATCCGAGCCGGCCCAGGGTCAACGCCGTGGAGCGGCAGAGGCCGGCAGCGTAGATCCCCATCAGCTGTATTTCGGGCCGGGCCGGGTTGGCCAGGGGGCCGAGCCGGTTGAAGACGGTCCGGGTCTTGAGGGTCTTCCGGACCGCCGACGCCAGGCGGACGCCGTCGTGGTAGGCGGGGGCGAACAGAAAACAGATCCCAGTCTGGTCCAGGGCCCGCCGGGCCAGGCTTGGCGCCAGGTCCAGCGGAATGCCTAACGCCTCGATCAGGTCGGCCGAACCGCACCGGGAGGTGGTGGCCCGGTTGCCGTGCTTGGCCACCGGGACGCCGCCGGCGGCGGCGACGAAGGCGGCCGCGGTCGAGATGTTGATGGTGCCGCTCCGGTCGCCCCCGGTGCCGCAGGTGTCGGCCACCGGCCCGGGCGGTTTCGGAAACGGCCGCGCGGCGTCGCGAAGGGCCATGGCGGCGCCGGCAATTTCGTCGGGGCTTTCGCCCCGGGTCTTGAGCGCGACGAGTACCGCGGTGATCTCGACCTCGGACAGGCCGCCCGAGAGCAGCGTCTCGAACGTCCGGTAGCTCTCCACCTGGTCGAGGTGGCGATGGCTCAGGGTATCCAGCAACTCAGCGACCGGCATACATCGCCCAGGCGATCACGTTGCCGATCAGCCGCCCGCCCTCCGGGGTGAGGATTGATTCGGGGTGGAACTGGACTCCGATGGCGGGGGCGCGGCGATGGCGGACGGCCATCACGATCCCGTCGGCCTCGGCGGCCAGCTCGAGGTCGGCCGGCAGGGCCGTGGCCACGAGCGAGTGGTACCGCCCGGCGGGCATTGGGCTCGGGAGGCCGTCGAACGGCGGCTTCCCGTCGTGACGGATCGAGACCGCCTTGCCGTGCAATGCCTCGGGGGCCCGCGCCACGGTGCCGCCCGTGGCCTCGACGAGGGCCTGGTGTCCGAGGCAGACGCCGAACACCGGCACCAAGCCGAGGGCCCCGCGGACCACTTCGAGGCAACAGCCGGCGCCCGAGGGGGTTCCCGGGCCCGGGGACACGACCAGGAGTTTCGGCCCGCCCGGTTGGGTGGCGCGGGCGAGGACCCGCCCGGCCGTCGCCTCGTGGCGAATGACCTCGATCCGGGCACCCCGGACGGCGAATTCTTCGGCCAGGTTGTAGGTGAAAGAATCGCGATTGTCGAGCAGCGTCACCGAAAGGGCGTTAGGCATGGGCCACCTCGGGCGCTGCAGCCTGGATCGCGCCGATGACGGCCGCCGCCTTTCGGCGGGTCTCGGCCGCCTCGTTGGCCGGGATCGAGTCCAGGACGATGCCGGCACCGGCTCGGATCGAGGCGACTCCATCGCGGACCACCGCGGAACGGATCACGATCGCGGTCTCGAGGGAGCCGTCGGACAGGAGGTATCCGACGGCGCCCCCGTAGTAGCCCCGACGGGCCGGCTCGACCCGGCGAAGCAACGCCGCGGCTTCGAGCTTCGGCGCCCCGACCAACGTTCCCATCGGCATCGTCGCCGCATAGGCCTCGATCGCGTCGACGCCGTCGCGGAGGACGCCGGTGACCTCGGAGACCAAGTGCATCACGTGGCTGTATCGCTCCACGTCGAGGAGCCGGGTCACCGACCGAGTGCCCGGCATCGAGATCCGGGCCAGATCGTTCCGGGCCAAATCGACCAGCATCAGGTGCTCGGCGAGTTCCTTGGGATCGGAGCGGAGCGCGACCTCGTAGCGGGTATCGAGGTCCGGATCGATCGTCCCGTCCGGCCGCCGGCCTCTCGGAACGGTCCCGGCAATCGGGACAATGGTGGCCCGTCGCGTCGGTCCGTCGACCCGAAGGCAGGTTTCCGGTGAGGCACCGAACAACACGGTGTCGGGACCGTTGAGAAAGAAGAGATAGGGGCTCGGATTGGCCGCTCGGAGGATCCCGTAGGCCGCCAATGGCTCGGGACAAGGAAGCGTGAAGGTCCGGGAGGCGACCACTTGATATCCGTCGCCTGCGCGGAGGTGCTCGGCGAGTTCGGTCACGACGGCCTCGAAGGCTGGGTCATCTTGGTCGACGGCCGGCGCCTCAGGCCTGCCGCCGTCCGGTCGGCGCTGGGTCAGGTTGGCCGGAAGACCGGACCCCAACTCGACCAGGGCGGCCAGGTCGGCGCTGGCATCGTGGCGTCGGTACTCGTCGCCGGGACCGGACCAAGTCGTGGCGATGAGGGTCGTCGTGTCTCGCGAGTGGTCGATCACGACGAGCCGATCGGGAAGCCAGAACTCGACCCGAGGCGCCTCGGCCTCGGGGTCGGGTCCAGCCGGCAACGTTTCGAAGTAGTCAATCGCGTCGTAGCCGATAGTGCCGATCAGGAGATGGCACCACCGCGCCGGGGCGCCGTCGAGCTGGATCTGGCCGACCAACTCCCGGACGACGTCGAGGGGGGACGGTTGGCGGAACCGGTCCCGCTCCGCTGGAACGGGCGCACCGGCCGGGATCGCGAGCCGAAAAACGCCGGCTGAGTCAGTTTGGCCGTCGGGCCGCCGCTCGGCCAGCCAGGCAATGACCGCCGGGCCGTTCGCCGAGGTCGGAACGAGGGTGACCGTCGTCCGGTCGGCGGTGAGGTGGACCGCGGCGCGGACGCCGATCAAGCTCCGGGTGGTTCCGCCGGGGGTGTGGTCGGCGGACTCGAGCAGCTGGGTATGGGGCACGGCCCCGTCGGCGCTGACCGCCCGATACCAGCAGAGCGGGTCCTCGGCGCCCGGGATTCGGCGGACCACCGGGGTCACGATTCCGAGGCGGGATGGCGTCACAGGGTCCTCCCCGCGGCCGCGGCGAACCGGCCGAGGTCCCGCATCAACGCCGCGAATTGGGCCGGGAAGAGCGATTGGTGTCCGTCGGACAGGGCGGTTCGCGGGTCGACATGAACCTCGATGAGCAGTCCGTCCGCCCCGCAAGCGACCGCGGCCTTCGCCATCGGCGCGACATACTCGCGGACCCCGGTGCCGTGGGACGGATCGACGATGACCGGCAGGTGGCTTCGCGCCTTGATGGCGGGGACGGCCGAGAGGTCGAGGGTATTGCGGGTGGCGGGGTCGAAACTCTGAATGCCGCGTTCGCACAGAATGACGTTCGGATTGCCCTCGGCCAGGATGTACTCGGCCGCGAGGAGCAAATCGTCGATCCGGGCGGCCGGACCCCGTTTCAAGACCACGGGTTTCCGGGTCTGGCCTAACGCCTTGAGAAGCCGGAAGTTTTGCATGTTCCGGGCGCCGGCTTGAAATCCGTCGGCGTACCGGTCGACCAACTCGACGTCCGCGGCGTCGACCACCTCGGTCAGGGTCGGAGTGCCGGTTGCTTCGGAGACCCGCTTCAGGATCTCGAGGCCGGCTTGGCCGAGACCTTGAAACGCGTACGGACTGGTCCGGGGCTTGAAGGCGCCGCCCCGGAGAATGGCGGCGCCGGCCGCGATCACGGCCGTGGCGGTGGCCCGCATTTGCTGGTCATTTTCGACCGAGCAGGGTCCGGCGATCACGACTAGCCGTTCGCCCCCGATCGGGACTCCGCCGAGTTCGACCACGGTGTCGGCCGGATGGAGTTCGCGGGCCACCAACTTGTAGGGGGCCAGGATCGGCTTGACGCTCTCGACCATGGGGTGGGCTTCGAGCCCGAGCCGGGCCAGAACCCGCTCGTCGCCGAGGGCGCCGAGGACGACCCGCTCGGTGCCGGGCATATGCAGCGGGGTGAGGCCTTGCGACCTGATCGTGTCGATCAGCTCGTCGGCGTCGGCGCGAGTGGCGTGGTGCTTCAGGACGATGATCATGGCCTTCCTTGCTGGGGAGCGCGCAGCACGGGAGGGCCCGAAACGAAAAAGCCCACCGCGGCTGCGGTGGGCTCCAAGTGTCAGGATCGAGTTATCGACTCAAACGCCAGTGGTCCCTACCGCTGAAAAGCGCCCGGGCCACCACCAAAGGTTCAACGCGATCGGTTGAGTCATGCGGCAAACGATAGAGGACGAACGGCGTTGAGTCAAGCCAGAGCCTGGGTCAACACGCTGAACAAGCGATCGATATCGGCCGCGTCGTTGTAGACGTGGGGCGTGATCCGGAGCGAGCGCCCGCCTCGAACGCTGACGAACACCCGGCTCGCCGCCAGCCGCTCGGCCAGACCGGGCGCGAGTCCGGCCCGGGAGGTCAGGCCGACATAGTGCGGCGCCCGGAGTCGGGCCGGCACCGCGGTCAGACCGAGGTCGCCGCCCCGGGCGACGATGTCCTCGGCAAAGGCACCCGCGGTCGCGGCGATGTTGGCGACCCCCCACCCCAGAATCAGCTCGACGGCGGCGATGGCGGAGGGGAGCAGGGCGAAGTTCGACGGCTCGCCCATGTCGAACCGGCGGGCGCCCGGCTGGAATTCTTCCGGATACCCGAGTCCGCTGAAGTTCTCCGAGCCGGCCCGGCCGAACCAATGGTGCTCGAGGGGCCGGCCCCCGTGGTGGCGGGGCGCCACGTAGAGGAACCCGGTGGTGTACGGTCCGAGCAGCCATTTGTAGCAGGCGGCCACCATGAAGTCGGGGTCGATGTCGCCGGCGTCGAACGGCATCGCGCCTAACGACTGGGTCAAGTCGAGCACCAGGGCGCCCTGGACCGCCTGGAGGCGCCGGCGGATGGCCTTGAGGTCGATCGCCGCGCCGCTGATCCAGTGCACGGCCGGCAGGGCCGCCACCCGGGTCCGGTCGTCGATGGCGGCCAGGATGACCCGGGTCCAGTCGTGGTCGGCGGGTTCCGGCAGGGTGACCAACTCGGCGCCGGTGGCCCGGGTTCGCTCCCGCCATGTCAGGATGGTCGACGGGAACTCGCCCTCGAGCACCAGAACCCGATCGCCCTTGGCCAGGGGGATGTTCGCGGCCGCGGTGGCCATGCCATAGCTGGCCGCCGGAACGATCGCGATGTCTTCGGCGGTGGCGCCCGGCCCGATCAGGCGGGCAAAGGTGTCCCGCGCCTGTTTCGTCAGGGCGAAGAAATCGGCCGGCGTCACGTTCCACGGCCGTTGCTTCCGGACCAACCCCGCCTGCCCGGCCTTGGCGACTGAGTTGGCGAGCGGGGACATATAGGCGCAGTTGAGATACGCCACGTCGGACGGGATATCGAACAAATGACGCTGAGAGGGGAGAATGGGCATCGAGGATTCTAACACCGGTTGCCGGATTGGTCAGAGGTCGGCACCTTTGGATACCAACTCGAGCCAATTGACCGATGGAGGGTTAACCGATGCGAATACTTCGATCCGGGCTTGCCGTAACGGCCCTGCTCACTCCGATCGCGGCTGCCAGGGCCCAGCGGCCGATGACCGCCGAGGACGTCCTGGCCATCCGCCAAGTCAGCGATGCCCAGATCTCGCCGGACGGGAAGTGGGTGGCCTATGTCGTCACGGCCGCCGATCTGGTCCAGAACGCGGCGAACAGCGACGTCTGGCTAGTGGCCGCCGATTGCGCGGGGCCGTCGGCCTGTACCCCGGTGCGCCTCACGTCGAGCCCGAAGGCGGACGGCCAGCCCCGGTGGTCGCCCGACGGACGGTGGATCGCGTTCGTCTCGGCTCGGGAAGACCGGCCCCAGATCTGGTTGATTCGGCCGAACGGGGGCGAAGCGGAGAAGCTGACCGATTCGAAGACCGCGGTCCAGTCGTTCCAGTGGGCCCCGGACGGGAAGCGGATCGCGTTCCTGGCTGCCCGGGCGCCCACGGCCGAGGAAGAGAAGAAGGAGAAGGAAAAAGACGACGCGATTGTGGTCGATCGCGATTTCCGGATGAGCTGGCTCTGGACCATCGACGTGGCCACCAAGAAGACCGCCGAAGTGGCAAAGGGTGAGTTCCAGGTCGGCGACCCGCAGTGGTCGCCGGACGGAACCCGGATCGCGTTTACCACCGCGCCAACGCCCAAAGCCGACGACGGCAGCCGGTCCGACATCCACATCGTGACGGTGGCCACGGGCGAACGGCGGCAGCTGGTCGAGAATGCCGGGCCCGACAACGGGCCTCGGTGGTCGCCGGACGGCCGGTGGATCGCCTACCTCTCCCGAGGCGACACGCTCCGGGCGTTCGGCCAGCAGCGGCTCACCGTGGTCGCGGCGGATGGCGGCCGGCCGCGGTCGGTGGCACCGGCCTTTCTCTACCAGCCGGGCCCTGCGACGTGGTCCGCCGACGGACAGACCCTGTTCTTCGCCGCGCCGACCCGGACCACGACCCAGTGGTACTCGGTTCCGGTCGCGGGCGGCGAACCGAAGCCGCTGACCCAGGTCCGGGGCGTGATGAGTGCGCCGACGCTGTCGGCGGACCGGCGGGTGCTGGCCTTTACGTTCGGCAACGTGCAGCAGCCGAACGATGTCTACGTGGCGCCTTGGGCGCCGGCGATCGAACCGCGCCGGCTCACGAACCATCATCCGGATCTCGGCCAGATGGCGTTAGGCTCGAGCGAGACGATTCGGTGGAAGAGCAAAGACGGGATGGAGATCGAGGGCGTTGTGGTGTATCCGGTCGGATACGATCCGGCCAAGCGATACCCGACGATGGCCTTCATTCATGGCGGGCCCGCCGGGGCCTGGACGGAATCCTTTCCGGGCAGTTGGGGCAACTATGCCCATGTCTGGGCCGGGAAGGGCTGGGTCAGCTTCTTCCCCAACGTGCGGGGGTCGAGCGGGTACGGGGAGAAGTATCTCAAGGCCAACGTCCGGGACTGGGGCGGTGGCGACTACCAGGACATCCAGACCGGGCTCGACCACTTGGTGAAGCGGGGGATCGCTGATTCGACCCGGCTGGGCCAGAGCGGCTGGAGCTACGGCGGGTTCATGACTGCGTGGACCTTGACCCAGACCAACCGGTTCAAGGGCGTCATGGTCGGGGCCGGGCTCACCAACATGTATTCGATGTACTCGACCAACGATCTCCAGACCACGCTCGAGAACTACTTCGGCGCCGAGCCCTGGGACGACGAGCAGGCGTATCGCCGGGCCTCGGCGATGACGTTCATCAAACAGGCCAAGACCCCGACGCTGATCCTCCATGGTCAACAGGACACCCGGGTTCCGATCGGCCAGGCCCAGGAACTGTACATGGGTCTCACGAAGAACGACGTCCCCGTCACCTTGGTGTTCTTCCCTCGCGAGGGCCATGGGCTCTCGGAGCCGAGGCATCAATTGGACAAGATCAAGCGAGAATACACCTTCTTTGCCAAGACCGTGCTCGGGGTCGAGGTCAAGGATAAGCCGGAGTTGATTCCATGAAAATGATGTGGCGGGTCGTGACGACGGTGACGTTGTGGGCCGGTCCCGTGGCGGCGCAATCGGGCATCACCGCGGAGCAAGCCGCCGGGATGCGGCAACTCGGCGGCGTCCGGATCTCCCCGGACGGGCGGTGGGTGGCCTATACGGTAACCAGGCAGGATTTGAAACAAAGCAGCACCAACTCGGATATCTGGCTGGTGTCGTCGGCCGGCGGCGATCCGATCCGGCTCACCAACAGCCCCGGGGTCGATGACCAGGCCCGGTGGTCGCCCGATGGGAAGTGGATCGCGTTCGTGTCGACCCGCGACGGGAAGCCGCAGATCTACCGGATCTCCCCGTTCGGGGGCGAGGCCGAGAAGCTGACCGACTCGAAATCGGGGGTGCAAGGATTCGAGTGGGCGCCCGACGGCAAGCGGATCGCCTTCGTCGCGGCGCGCGAGCCGACCCCGGACGAGGAGCGGAAGCAGAAAGAGAAGGACGACGCCATCGAGGTCGACCGGAACTTCATCCCCGCCCGGCTCAGCGTTTTCGACCTTGGCACCATGAAGGCCACGGAGGTCGTCAAGGGCGACTATCAGATTCTCGGGGCGGCCTGGTCACCGGATGGGAAGCAGATTGCCTACGTCTCGATGCCGACGCCGCGGGCCGATGATGGCCGGCATACCGATGTGATGGTCGTCGATCTGGCTTCGGGGTCGACCCGCCGGTTGGTGGAGAACGCGGGGCCGGACGCCAACCCGAGTTGGTCGCCGGACGGCAACTGGATCACGTTCGATACCAAGGCGGCCAAGGGGGCGTCGACGACGCAGTCGAAGCTCGTGGTGGTGGCGTCCGGCGGCGGAACCCCGCGGACCCTGGCGGCCGATTTCCTCTACCAGCCCGGCCCGACGGCATGGGCGCCGGACGGGAAGTCGCTCTATTTCTGGGCGTTGACCCGGACCCGCCACGAACTGTATCAGGTGCCGGTTGGCGGCGGGCCGGTCAAACAGATTTCCGATCTCAAAGGATCGTTAGGTCTGTTTGCCGGGGGGCCGCCGTCGCTGTCGGCCGACGGCCGGATGGTCGCCTTCGGGCGTTCGACCGTCGATACGCCCGATGAGGTCAACGTGGCTCGGGTCGAATCACCCTGGGCGCCCACCGCGCTGACCAAACTACATCCCGAGTTGGCCGGGGTGGCCATGGGCCGGGGCGAAGTGGTCCGGTGGAAGAGCAAGGACGGGATGGAGGCGGAAGGGGTGGTGGTCTATCCGGTCGGCTATCAGGCCGGGAAGCGCTATCCGACGGTGGCCATCATTCACGGGGGGCCGGCGGGGGCGTGGGACGAGTCGTTTCCGGCCAACTGGTACAATCCGGCCCAGGTCTACGCCAGCCAAGGTTGGGTGGCGTTCCTTCCGAACCCCCGCGGCTCTGGCGGCTACGGTGAGAAGTACCTGGCCGCCAACTACCGCGACTGGGGCGGCGGCGACTATCAGGACATTCAGACCGGTCTCGATAACCTCGTCAAGCGGGGCATCGCCGACTCCACCAAGCTGGCTCAGGGTGGCTGGAGTTACGGCGGCTACATGAGCGCCTGGACCCTGACCCAGACCAATCGGTTCAAAGCGATCATGGTCGGAGCGGGACTCACCAACATGTACTCGATGTACTCGACCAACGACCTCCAGTCGGTCCTCGAAGACTACTTCGGGGGCGAGCCCTGGGATGACGAGGCGGCCTACCGCCGGGCCTCGGCGATGGTCCACATCAAGCAGGCGAAGACCCCGACCCTCATTCTCCACGGCCAGCAAGACACCCGGGTGCCGGTCGGGCAGGCGCAGGAACTCTATATGGGTCTCAAGAAGAACGACGTTCCCGTCGAGCTGGTGTTCTTCCCCCGGGAGCCCCACGGTCTTCAGGAGCCCCGGCACGCGCTCGACAAGATCGTTCGGGAGTACAACTTCTTCGCCAAGTACGTGCTGGGTGTCGAGCCCAAACCCAAAGCGGAGTTGGTGCCATGATCGTTCGCGGAATCCTGCTCGGACTGTTGCTGGCGCCCCCCGCGGCGGCCCAGACCCGGATTGACATCCTGATTCGCGGCGGCAGCGTGTACGACGGAACCGGCGGGCCGCCTCGCATTGCCGACATCGGCATTGCCGGCGACCGCATCATCTTCATCGGGGATGCCCCCGTCGGCGTCATTCCGGGGCGGGTGATCGACGCCCGGGGTCTCGTGGTGGCACCGGGGTTCATCGACCCTCACACCCATACCGATGCCGACGCCCGCGACCCGTTGCGGCGCCGGTTGGTGCCGTTCCTGGCGCAAGGCGTCACGACGGTGGTGATGGGGAGCGACGGCGGTGGTCCGTTCGAGGTGGCCGCCGCTCGCCAACGCCTGAGCGCCGGTCTGGGCGTCAACGCCGTGTTCCTGGTCGGTCACGGGACGATTCGCCGCCAGGTGCTCGGCATGGCGGACCGGGCGCCCACCGCCGTCGAGCTCGACAGTATGCGGACGCTGGTGGCCAAAGGCATGCGGGAAGGTGCCTTCGGCCTCTCCACCGGGCTGTACTACGCGCCCGCCAGCTATGCCAGCACCGAGGAAGTCATCGAGCTCGCCAAGGTGGCGGGCCGGGCCGGCGGCTACTACGACTCCCACATCCGGGATGAGTCGAGTTACACGATCGGCTTGCTCGGGGCGGTCGACGAAGTGCTCCGGATCGGCCGGGAGGCGGCGCTGCCGGTCCACTTTGCCCACATCAAAGCGTTAGGTGTCGACGTCTGGGGTAAGAGCGACGAGGTGGTCGCGAAGATTCTGGCGGCCCGGGCGGCTGGTCTCCGGGTGACCGCCGATCAGTATCCATATACCGCGTCGGGCACCAGCGTGGGCGCCTCCCTGTTGCCCCGATGGGCCGAGGCGGGCGGCCGGGATTCGTTGCTCCGCCGGATCGGCGATCCCGCCATCCGGGAGAAGCTGGTCAAGGAGATGACCGAGAACCTCCGGCGCCGGGGCGGGGCGGGGTCGTTGCTCGTGACGGATGGCCGCTGGAAAGGGCAGCGGTTGGCCGCGATCGCGACGGCCCTGAAGACCGACTCGATCTCGGCGGCCCTCGACATCATCAAGGCCGGGGATGCCGGTGTGGCCTCGTTCAACATGAACGAGACCGATATCGACCGGTTCATGACCCAGAGTTTCGTGGTGACTGGGTCCGACGGGTCGGCTGGCCACCCCCGGAAGTACGGCACCTTTCCCCGGAAGATCCGGCGGTATGCCTTGGATCGGGGCCTCATTTCCCTGACCCGGGCCATCGAGGCCAGCAGCGGCCAGACCGCCCAGATTCTTGGCCTGTCCGACCGGGGTACGTTGATCGTCGGCAACTACGCCGACATCGCGGTCTTCGACTCGACGACCATCGAAGACAAATCCACCTACGATGCGCCGGAGCTGTTGGCGGTCGGGATGCGCTTCGTGCTCGTGAACGGACGGTTGGCGATCGATGCCGGGAAGCCCACGCCCGTCCTCGCGGGCCGGCCGCTCGCCCGGCGGGAGCGCTAGGTCCGATGGCCACCCCCGG
>JANMHX010000211.1:0-6932 GCA_031375485.1 Gemmatimonadota bacterium
GCTTCGACATGATGTGGCAGACGTTCGCGGCCAACGGGTACGTGGTGCTCTACCTGAATCCGCGGGGCTCCACCGGCTATGGAGACGCGTTTGTCCGGACGATTGAGAAGTCGTATCCGGGGCCCGACTACGATGACCTGATGGCGGGCGTCGACACCGTGCTCGGCCGCGGCTACGTCGATTCCAAGCAGCTGTATGTGTCGGGATGCAGCGGCGGCGGGGCGCTCTCGAGTTGGATGATCGGCCACACCAACCGCTTCGCGGCGGCCGCGGTCCGTTGCCCGGTCACCAATTGGATCGGGATGGCCGGCAACGCCGATGTGCCCTATTTCGCCTACGCCTTTTTCGACAAGCCGTTCTGGGAAGACCCGATGGCGTGGTGGAAGCAGTCGAGCCTCGCGTACGTGGGCAACGTCAACACCCCGACGTTGTTGATGACCGGCGTGCTCGACATGCGGACCCCGATGCCGCAGACCGAGGACTTCTACGCCGCACTCAAGGTCCGCGGGGTTCCGGCCAAGCTGCTCCGGTTCGAGAACGAATGGCATGGCACCGAGTCGGTGCCGTCCAACTGGATGCGGACCATGCTCTACATGATGAGCTGGTTCAAACAGTACCCGAAGCCGGCGGCCTAACCAGCCGGCGGCCGAACCAGACGGTAGTGGCCGACGCCCCACTCGGCGCCGCCTCGATACCCGAAGAGTTCTTCGCACGCCAGGAAGAACATCCGCCAGCGGTGGTACCAGAGACCCGCCTCGCGGCCGTAGTGGGTCCGGAGCACCCGGAGCACCTCGTCGCGGCGGGCCTCCTGATTCGCCCGCCACCCGGCGGCGGTGCGCTGGTAGTGGGTCCCGTCGACCCACCACTGCTCCTCGAGCCGGAGCGCCGGCCCCGCGAGCCGGGGCAGTAGGTCGTACGCCGGCATCATCCCGCCGGAAAAGAAATACCGCCCCATCCAGTTGTCGTCACCCTCGGTTTCGAAGGGATAGGCCTCCCGGGCGTGACAGAACACATGCACGAAGAGCCGACCGCCTGGGCCGAGCCATCCGCCAACCCGGCCGAGCAGGGTGGGCCAGTCCCGCATGTGCTCGAACATCTCGACACTTGCGATCCGGTCGAACTGCCGGCCCGGGTCGAAGCCGTTCATGTCCGCGGTTCGCACCTCGAGGTTCGGGAGCCGCCGCGCTTCGATGAAGGCGCGTTGAGTGGCGGAGTTGGATACCGCCACGATCCGGGACCGCGGATAGCGGCGAGCCATGTAGGCCGAAAGCGACCCCCAACCGCAGCCGAGTTCGAGCACGTCTTGCCCGTCCTCGAGCATGGCCCGCTCGCAGGTCAGCGCGAGCATCGCTTCCTCGGCGGCATCGAGGGTCTCGATGCCGGGTCCATAGAGACAGGATGAGTACTTGAGCTGGCGACCGAGAACCAGCGAGAAGAAATCGCTGGCCACCTCGTAGTGCTGGGCGTTGGCCTGGTCGGGTACCAGCGCAATCGGTGCCCCCTCGAGCGTCGCGATGAACCGGTCGAGTCCGCCGGCGGTCCGGAGCTCGTCGAGACGATCGTCGCAGAGACGGCGAATGGCGCGGCGGAGCAGGGGGGTCGGCACCAATCCCCGTTCGGCGAGCGCGAGGCCCGACCCGAGCAGCGAGGTCATCCGGCCACCATCTCGAACTCGGCCACGTCCGGCGCCACGATCCGCCGGCCCGCGGCGGCGGCCTTGGCGAAGGTCAACTGGGCGTTCCCGATGGCCCCGTCGAGGAACCCGCCCTCGCAGTAGCTGAAGTAGAAGTCCCAGAGCCGCTGGAACCGGTCGTCGAATCCGAGCGCGGTGATCCGGCTGCGGCTGGCGCGGAAGCTGGCCCGCCACCGGCGCAACGTCTCGGCGTAGTGGCGCCCGATTTCGTCGGCCCGGACCAGGGTGAGGCCGATCCGTCCGGCGGCTTGACGGAGCACGGCGCGAGAGGGAATGCAACTGCCCGGGAAGATGTGCCGTTTGATGAAGTCCACTTCGCGGCGGGCCGACTCGTAGAGATGGTCTTGGATCGTGATCGATTGGATCGCGGCCAGGCCGTCGGGCACCAGGAGCTCGGAGCACTTGGCGAAAAAGGTGTCGTAGTGCTCGTGGCCGACCGCCTCGATCATCTCGATCGAGACCAGCTTGTCGAAGGAACCCTCGAGATCGCGGTAGTCCCGGTTGAGGACCGTGACCCGTTCGGTCAGGCCCGCCTCGGCCACCCGCCGGCTGGCGAACCGGAACTGCTCGGCGGAGATCGTGGTGGTGGTGACCCGGCAGCCGAACTGGGCGGCCGCCCGGACCGCGAACCCGCCCCAGCCGGTGCCGATTTCAATGACGTGATCGTCCGGCCCGAGGTCAACCAAGGCGGCCAGACGGTCGTACTTGGCGAGCGAGGCCTCGCTCATCGTCATGCCGGGTTGCTCGAAGATCCCGCACGAGTAGGTCAGGGTCTCGTCGAGGAAGGTCTGGAAGAAATCGTTGCTGAGGTCGTAGTGGGCCTGGATGTTCCGGCGGCTCCCGGTCCGGGTGTTCCGGTTCATGGCATGGAGGAGCCGCCGGACCGGTTGGCCAAGTCGGGCCCAGCCGGTTTCCAAGCCGTCGAGCGCGCCGCGATTCTGGGCCAGCAGGCGGACCAGGCCGGTCAGGTCGTCAGTGGTCCACCAGCCTTCCGCATAGGCCTCACCCGCGCCGATGTGACCGCCGAACGCCACCGATTGGTAGAACCGGCGGTCGTGGACCACCACCTCGATCGGCTGGGCGATACCGCGGCCGAACGTAGCGGTTCGGGCGCCGTCGCGAAGGATGAGCCGTCCCTCCGTCAGGCGGGCGAGGCGGGGCGTCAACGCCCGTTCAGCGAGCGCGGTCAGCAACGTCATGGGTCTTCCGGAGCGAGGGGTGAACGTGGAACGGCGCCCGCTTGAGCCAAAGCCGGAGCGCTTGCCAGTAAATGCCGACGGCCACGGAGGCGGTCATCCAGGGATGACGGGCCAGCGCCGCCGCGAGCGAACCGGCGGTGATCGGCTCCCGCCGGAGCGCCAGCGTCGCGTCAAAGACCCGGCCCCGCCGGCTCAGATTCTTCATGTGGACCGCGAGCCGGTTGCCGGGGGCGGAGAAGGTCCAGTCGTAGCCCATCTCCATCGGAAGAAACGGCGAGACGTGGAATGCCTTCGCCAGCCGGAATCCCATCGACCGGGCGGTCTGTTGCCCGGCGCCGGGCACGAGCACGTAGGCGTGCCGTTCGCCCCACGGCGTGTTGGTGATCTCCGCCACGATCGCCTCGATGGCCCGGCCGCTGTCGTCGTAGCAGTAGTAGAAGCTCACCGGGTTCATCGCCACGCCGAAATAGCGGAGATGGGTGAGGAGCCGGATCGGGCCGGTGGGCCGGCGCCCGGTGCGCTCGGCGATGAGATTGCGCACCGCGGTCTCGAGCGGGATCGACGGATCGCCGAGATAGTCGGCGCGGCGGAACCAGGCCACGGCCGGCCGCCGGGCCGACCAGAGCCACCGCCGGTCGAACAACGTGGGCAGCTCGGCCAGATCGAGGTAGCACATGAACAGCGGATACCGGAACTCGTGCGCCACCGGCGAAAGCCGCCGGTGGCGGATCGTGCCGCGATAGAGGCAACTGTTCACGGCGACCCAATCTCCGAGACGACCGCGAGCCCGCTCGCGACCCCGTCTTCGTGAAAGCCGTTGCCCCAGTACGCCCCGCAGTAGTGGGTCCGTCCGGCGCCGCTCACTTCGCTCCGGCGAGCCCGCGCGGTCGCCCCCGCGACGGTCGCGACGGGATGGTGGTATTGCACCCGGCCGATCACGTGGGCCGGATCGATCAGCTGGTCGCCGTTGAGGGTGACGCAAAACGTGACCGGCGCCTCGAGGGACTGGAGCAGGTTCATGTTGTAGGTCACGACGGCCGGCGACTCGGCATCATGGCCCAGCCGGTAGTTCCAAGCTCCCCACGCCGCCCGCCGCCGCGGCAGCACCGAGGCATCGGTGTGGAGCACGGCCTCGTTGGCTTGATAGGGGAGCGATCCGAGGACCTCCCGCTCCAACGGGGTAGCGTCGGCCAGGATCGCGAGGGCTTGATCGCTGTGACAAGCCAGGACGACCCGGTCGAACGCCTCGCCGTTGACCTCGACCCGGTCGGCGAATCGGCTGACCCGGCGAACCGGCGACCCCGTCCGGATCCGGTCGCGAAACGGCGCCACCAGGGCCCCGACATACCGCGACGACCCGCCCGAGACCACGCGCCACTCGGGTCGGTCGTCTACCGTGAGCATGCCGTGATTGAAGAAGAACTGCACGAAGAACCGCGTCGGCATCGCGAGCACGGTCGAGGCGGGGATCGACCAGATCGCCGACCCCATGGGGAGCAGATACCAGTCGCGGAAACCGGCGGAGTATCCACCCCGGTCGAGCAGCTCGCGGAGTGGCTCATTGCCAAAGGTCCCGGCCGCCGCCGTCGCCTCGCGATTGAAGCGGAGGATGCCCGTGAGCATCCGGAGGAACGCCGGCCGGAGCAGGTTCCGCTTTTGGGCAAAGAGTTGGCGAATGGTGGAGCCGTTGTATTCGAGATCGGCGCCGTCGTGCCGCACGCTGAAGCTCATCGTGCTGGGTTGGGTCGGCACCCCGAGCTCGGCGATGAGCCGGGTGAAGTGGGGGTAGTTTCGCTCGTTGTACACGATGAAACCGGAATCGATGGCCCAGGTCCGGCCCTCGCGCTCCACGGTCCAGGTATGGACGTGCCCGCCGATCCGGCGGTCGGCCTCGAACACGGTGATGTCGTGGGTCGAACGAAGGCCCCGGGCCACGACCAGCCCGGACACGCCGCTCCCGATGATGGCGACTCTGGTCACGCGGTTGGGTCGGGGTTCGGGATGGTCATGGCAATAGGAGGGTTCACGGATAGGGAGGATACGCCGAGGGCGGTGGTTTGTCAATGTTTTGTACTGTACAAAATAAGTACTAGAAATTGAGCCGTCGCCGAATACCTTTCTTCTTATGAATCCAGTTCGTTTGGCCTTAGGCCTCGCCCTCTTTCCGAGCCTTGCCACGGCCCAGGCTACCTCGGTGTCTCCCCCACGGATGAGCCCGATCGTGACCTGGGACCCCGACCCCGACGTCAGGCCGCCGACCCAACGCCAGTTGACGCCGGCGGAGCTCAGGGCGGCACGGTCCCGCGCCGAACGGGTCTATGATCTTCTGAAGGCCGCGCCAGTCTTCAGCCAACCGGCTAAACATGCCACGCTGGCAACCGCCTGGCCGACGGTCTGGGATGGCGCGGTCCGCGAACGAGTGACCGTCTACTGGTCGGCCCCGCAGGACGTCAAAGTGCGTGCGGACGGCTCATTGTGGCCGAAGCTCGGCGGCGCGCACTTACTGGCGTGGTTCGAAACCAACAACCCGCCCACCCCACCGAAGCTCGAGGACCCGGCCACCCGGGGCAACTTCACTCGCGGATTGGTGGCCGAGGACCCGTTGCATGGCATGTTTGCGGAACCGCGAACCTTTGGTCAGATCGGGGGTGGTACCCTCTACAACTCGATGCTGGTGTTCACCAAGGACGGACGATCGGTCCTCGAGCCGGCTCCAGTCGGGGGGCTCCTCGAAGGCGAGATCGAGCGAGTCAGGAAACTGATCGCCGACATGGACCGGAATGCCAAGTCGTCACTCGAGCAGCTCGAGGCGTCGATGACGCCGCAGGCCAAAGCCGCGCGGCGCGCGAAGCGGGCCGATCGCTGGAAGACGCAATTCCGGAATCCGACGACCCTCGCCGGCGAACTCGATGCGGCCGACAAATCCGACGAGTCGGACTATCAACGCCAGAAAGCGGAATTCTCCGCCCCGGCGGACCGCGATCCGAAGGGTGTCTATTGGGGTCCGCGCTTGGCGCTCGAGGCCCTCGAGAAGCGGCTGGCCTCGCTCGACAGAGCCGGCCGCCAGGCCGGCGCTTGCGGTCGGATGGATCCGGCTTTTGCCGTCGACAACGGGGTCCGGTTCGAACCGGCCGCGTCGGGGGGCGCCGGGTGTGTGCCCATGGTCCGGATCCGGCGGGGCCTCGTGGATCCGAAGCGGCCCGGCGAGGTGCAGCTGCTCACCATCTGGCTTCCGGAGTCGCCCTGCGGGGAACTTTGGGTTGGGAAGCCGTCGCTGCAGAGCAATCGGTGTGACCAGGTGGTACCGCTGTTTCGCCAGTTGGACTGGGCGGCCCTGCGCACCGTGTTGGGGTGGCAGGGCCAACCTTCACCCTGAACGTTAGGCGAGCGACACCGGCGTCACGACGCCGGTGGACAGGTCATAGACCCCGCCCGCCATCGCCAATTTGCCTTCCTTGATCAGTCCCGCGATCACCGGCGAGGACTGGGCGAGGAGCTCGGCCTGGATCCGGACGTTTTCCCGGGTGGCGGTCGGGATGTCGCCCTTGGCGAGCCGGGCTGCGGGGGCCAGGTGCTGGTAGAGGGTGCTGATCTGGCCCGGCACCGGATCACCCTTGACCGCCGCCGCGACGGCCCCGCAGCTCGAATGACCGAGCACGAAGATCACCTTGGCCCCGAGCGCCAGGGTCCCGAACTCGAGACTCCCGATGATCGCCGGATCGGCGATGTTCCCGGCGACCCGGGTCACGAAGACATCCCCGAAGCCCTGGTCGAAAACGATTTCAATCGGCACCCGGGAGTCGGCGCATCCGAGGAAGGCCGCGAACGGGGCTTGCTTGGGCGCCACGGCCCTGACCCGATCCAGGTTGCGGTTCGGCGCCTTGACTCGGCCCTCGACGAACCGGCGGTTGCCCTCATAGAGGAGCTGGAGCGCCTCGTCGGGCGTGGCCGGGTTGACCAAGCTGTACCCGACCGGGGCGGCAGCCGCCCGGCGGGGCAAGCCGGCCAACAACGGGATCGAGAGGCCGGCGCTGGCGGCC
>JANMHX010000225.1:0-2069 GCA_031375485.1 Gemmatimonadota bacterium
ACACCTCCGGCATCAAAGACTACACGACCGTGCCCCGGAGGCTTCGGGTCATGGCGCTGCCGCTTCCGCACGACTCGATGCTGGCACTCTTTCGCGACGAGCCGATGGACTTCGCGCCCGGCACCGAGTGGCGCTACGACAACTCCGGCTACTATCTCCTCGGCGTCATCATCGAAAAAGCGAGCGGCCGGACGTACGCCGAGTATGTCGCCCGCCGATTGCTCGAGCCCGCGGGCCTCAAGGCCACCCGCTACTGCACCAGCCGGTCAGTGGTGCCCGGCCGGACGCCGGGCTACAGCGCGGGGCCCGACGGCTTCACGAACGCCGCCCCGATCAACGTAGACCAGGCGTATGCGGCCGGGGCGCTCTGTTCGACACCGGGCGATCTGCTGGCCTGGACCCGGGCCTTGGAAGGCGGCCGAGTGATCAAGCCGGAGTCATACCGGATGATGACGACCCCGCTGCCGTTGCCGGGCGGGAAAGACCAGACCTATGGGTTCGGGTTGGGGATCGGGAACTGGTCCGGCCACCGGTCGGTCTCGCACAACGGCGGCATCAATGGATTCAACTCCTACCTGGCCAGTTACCCGGACGATTCGCTGATCGTCGCGGTCGTGGTCAACGTCGAGTCGGGCGAAGCCGATCGAATCGGCCGGAAGGTGAGTCAGTGGGCGTTGGGAATTCCGGACGAGGTGGTCAAGGATTTATCAGTGCCGGAGGCCGAGCTCGCGCGGGTCGCCGGCCACTACGCCCAGGGGGAAACGAAGCTCGAAATCCGGGCGGAAAGCGGGCGCCTGATGGGCTACGGCTTGGGAAAGCCGACCCGGGTGCTGTTTCAGGGTGGCGGTGAGTTCCGGCTGGAGTCGAGTCCGGATTTCCGGGTCCGGTTCCCGGGCGCCGGCCCGAGGGCCGAGGCCATGACGGTCATCACCCCGGGTGGATCGCTGACGTTGCCGCGGGTGCCATAGACGGCGTTACGACTTGCGGCCCGGGCCAGGGAGGCGATCTTAGGTACTCAACCATGCCTCAACCGGAAGACCGTCATGTGCAACGTCTCGAGATTATCCGTCACGACTCTGCTGTCGCTGGTCGCGCTGGTCGCGCCGGCCGCCGCCCAGCAATCCGACCCCCTTCGCGGCCTCGACGCCTACATCGAAAAGGCCCGACAGGACTGGGGGGTGGCCGGACTCGCCGTCGCCATCGTCAAGGGCGATTCGGTGATCTACGCCAAGGGCTTCGGCGTTCGCGAAGTCGGCAAGCCGGACAAGGTCGATGAGCGGACGCTGTTTGCCATCGGCTCCAATTCAAAGTCGTTCACGGTCGTGGCCCTCGGGATGTTGCAGGACGAGAAGAAGTTGAGCCTCGACGACAAGATGATGAAGTACCTCCCGGACTTTGCGATGTCCGATCCGTACATTACCCGGGAGCTGACGATTCGCGATCTGGTCACCCACCGGAGTGGCTATTTCCGGGGTGATGCGGTCTGGATGGGAAGCGGCTTCGGGCGGGACGAGATTCTCCGCCGGACCCTGCAACAGCCGCCGGCCACCAGCTTCCGCTCGACCTTCGGCTACAACAACATCATGTTCCTTGCCGCCGGACAAATCGCGGGCAAGGTGGCCGGGACGACCTGGGACGCTTTCGTCCGGCAGCGGATCTTCACGCCCCTCGGCATGACGACCAGCGTGACCAGCACCAAAGAGCTGACCGGCCCCGACGTCGCCCGGCCGCACGCGTTGGTCGATGGCAAGCCGGTTCCGATCAACCACCGGAACCTCGACAACGTGGCCCCGGCCGGTTCGATCTACTCCAACGTTGCCGAGATGGGTCAGTACCTCCGATTCCACCTCCGCGATGGGCAGTACGGGGGCAAGCAACTCCTCAGCAAGCGGTTCCAGGACCAGATGGAGACCTCGCAGATGATCGCGAGCTCCGGGCGCGACACGCTCCTCCCGATGGTTCACTTCGACACCTACGGACTTGGCCTCTGGCTTCGTGACTATTACGGCAAGCTGCTGGTGTCCCACGGTGGCGGGATCGACGGGATGTTGTCCCAGATGGCGTGGCTT
>JANMHX010000239.1:0-9506 GCA_031375485.1 Gemmatimonadota bacterium
TTGATCCGGTGATCGGTCACTCGGCTCTGGGAGTAGTTGTAGGTCCGGATCTTTCCCGACCGGTCTCCGGTTCCCACCATCGCCTTTCGATCGCGGGCTCGAGCCGACTCCTGCTCGGAGATCATTTTATCGAGGAGTCGGGCCCGAAGCACTTCCATCCCCTGGAGCTTGTTCTGGAGCTGCGACTTCTGATCTTGTTGGGACACCACGAGCCCGGTCGGCAAGTGGGTGATCCGAACGGCGCTGTCCGTCGTGTTGACGCTCTGCCCGCCGGGGCCGGATGACCGGAACACGTCGATCCGAAGGTCCTGGGGGTCGATCTTGACATCGACTTCTTCCGCCTCGGGGAGGACCGCCACCGTCGCGGCCGAGGTATGAATCCGCCCTTGGGTTTCCGTGGCCGGGACCCGCTGGACCCGATGGACGCCGGACTCGCGCCGGAGTAACCCGTACGCCTGGACACCCTTCACCACCACAATGGCTTCCCGAATTCCGCCTAACGTGCCGTCACTGACCGACATCGGCTCGACTTTGAGGCCGTTCCGCTCGGCAAACCGGGTGTACATCCGGAGCAGGTCCGCGGCAAACAGAGCAGCCTCATCGCCTCCCGTGCCGGCGCGGATTTCGAGAATGGCGCTCCGGTCTTCCAGCGGGTCGGGGGGAACCAGGAGGTCTTCCAACCGGGTTTCCAGCCCCGCCATCTCCGCCTGCAATCCCTCGGCGTCGGCATAGGCCAACGCCGACATTTCCGGATCGTCAGACGCGATCAACTCCCTGGCCTGGGCCAGTTCGTCATGCAACTGCAGATACTGCTTCCCCAAACGCACAATGGGCGCGAGCCGAGAATGCTCGCGCCCAAGGGCAGTCAACCGGGCGGGATCTTTCGCGAGGTCCGGTTCGGACAACTCACGCTCGACCTCCTCCGCCCGCTGAATCACTTGGCGGAGTTTGGCCTCCACGAGCTACTCCTTCGCGGCTGGCAGAGCCTCCGCAGCCCCGTACTTCCGGCGGAACCGATCGACGCGACCGGCGGTGTCGAGCAAGCGCTGCTTGCCGGTGTAATAGGGGTGGCAGACCGAGCAAACTTCAACGCTGATCGCGGCCGAGGTGGAGCGGGTTTCGAAGGTGTTCCCGCAGGCACACTTGGTCATCATCTTGTTGTACATCGGATGCAGATTCGGCTTCACGTCCGGACTCCTGCGGCTAAACCGTTACCCGGGAAGAACTTGTCCCTTCCCGGTAAGCCCAGAAATGTAGCGGACGCGGGGTCGTCGAGCAAGGGTCCAACCTGCGGTGCCTACCACCGATAGCGAAGCCCGATCGTTGCCGTCACCAGACCCTGGCCCCCCGCCGCCAGATCGGATCGCTGGAGGTTGCCATGGTAGCGCGCTTCCAGCCGCGGACTGAGCCGGCTCCTGGCCGCACCAACCTCAAAGCCGGCACCCAGACTCCCCGAGAAGTAGCCGATGCCGGACCAATCGGGCACCGTTTGGCCGCCTGGCAGCTGGTAGGTGTACCGGGTGCTCCACTGGTAACGCCCGGCTCCGGCAACCACAAATGGCCGAATTCGTTCGCCGGGCCAGGAAAAACGGCCCACCACTCCAACCGCCCAGGTCCGAGTTTGGGCGCCGTGCGCCACGCTATACTCCGGACCCATAAACCAACGGCCCGACTCGAACCCGAAGCTGCCCTGGCCCCCAAAGACCGCCTCCTGGACCGGCCCCCGGACCCGAGCTCCGACCACCGCGCCCAGGGACACTGACCCCACCGTTTGCCCGCCGGCCACTCCGGCCCCCACGGTCCAAAGTCCAAGCAGTACCCCGCCAACCGCCCTCATCGGAAGACTCGTTTCCAGCGGGGGATGGCCGCCCCGAAGACGGCCCCGGCACCGAGCCCGGCCGCCCCGCCGAGGAGGCCGCCCGCCACGAGGCCGGTGGCTTGGCTCGAGCAGTCCACCTCGCAGACACTGGCTACGATCAAACCGAGAAAGGCTCCCGCAGCCGCCCCGGCAACTCCTCCAACGATGGCGCCGATCTTTGTCGCCCGGCCCCGGACCCAGAGCCCCGTCACCCGATCGAGACGGAGGCGCTCTGCGGTCGAGTCCCGGGCCATCACGAGTTCGCCGGCCCCGAATTGTTGGTAGGTGCCGACCCATACCGCGCCGGGGACCTGGACCTTGATCCGATCGCCGACCTTGAGGCGCCCGAGCGCCTGTTCGACCGGCTCCGACTGGGCCGCCACCACCGAGTTCCCGCGGCCGATCATCAGCAGTGCCATCACTACGAAGTATTTCATGGGGTGAAATATGCCTCGGATCCGTGACCGCCGCGTGACCCTCGGGACCCTCGAAACTCCGTCGTCGGCTTGCGAGCCCAGCCCACAACCCCTATGCTGGACCGATGGCCGTCCCGAGCTCCGAGTTCCTCAAGGCGATCCCCCTCTTCCGCCATCTCGGCGAAGAGGAACTCCGCGCACTAGCCGGTCTGCTGCGCGAGCGAGTCCTCGCCAAGGGCACGGTCATCGTCACCCAAGGCGAACCCGGCGACACCCTGTTCCTCATCGCCGACGGCCAAGTCAAGGTCGCCGTGTTCGGAGAAGATGGCCGCGAAGTCATCCTGTCCGTGTTGACCGAGGGCGGGTTCTTCGGCGAAATGGCCCTGCTCGACGACGAACCCCGCTCGGCCCACGTCATCGCCATGACCGACGCCAGTCTCTGGCAACTGCGCCGGGATGATTTTCGGAGCCGGCTCCGGGCCTCACCGGACTTGGCGATCGCCATGCTCCGGGAACTCTCCCGCCGGCTTCGCCGAGCCGACGAAACGATTGCGAGCCTGGCCCTGCTCGATGTCAACGGGCGGATCGCTCATCTGCTCCTCGAAATGGCCCGCGAGGAAGGCGGCGCCCGGATTACCAGGAAGCTGACTCACGCCACCATCGCGCAGATGGTCGGGGCCAGCCGCGAGACCGTTTCCAGAACGATGCGGAGCCTCGCGATTCGAGGCGTCATCGTCATGAACCGGAAAGAGATTACCCTCCAGGATCCCGATCAACTTCGAACGGCCGCCCGGCGAGGGTAGCATGCCGCTCTCGATTCGATTCTGGGGCACCCGCGGGTCGATCCCCACGCCGGGGCCTCGAACCGTCCAATACGGCGGCAACACGCCCTGCGTCACCATCGAAGACGGCCTGGGACATCGCCTCATCCTCGACGCCGGCTCGGGTATTCGCCCCCTCGGCAAACACCTGACCCGTTCGTCCGATGCCGCCCAAGACCTCGTAGTGCTCCTCTCCCACACCCATTGGGATCACATCCAGGGGCTCCCCTTTTTCCGTCCCCTGTACGCCGCCGGAAATGCCATCCGCATTCTCGGCCCCCGTTCCGCGGGCGCCCCTCTCGCTACGACGCTCCGATCCCAGATGGCCCCAGCGGTCTTTCCCGTACCACTGACCGCCATTGGCGCCGCGCTGGAAGTGGACGAAATCAAGTCCCCCGAGTTCTCAGTCCCAGGGTTTTCCGTCCAAACTGTCTCACTCTGTCACCCCGCGCCAACCTTGGGGTTCAAGGTTCAGCCAACACCCAACGGGCCTGCGGTTAGCTACTTGACCGACAACGAGTTAGCCGGAGACCCAGCGGCGAAGATCAGGCCCGACCTTGTACGGTTCTTGCATCGTACCGACACATTGATCCACGACGCGATGTACTTTGAGACCGAGGTCTGCTCCCGGCTCGGATGGGGGCACTCGAGCGCGGTGCAGGCCACCGAACTGGCGCTCGAAGCCGAGGTCAAGCGACTGGTCCTGTTTCACCATGACCCCGAGCATGACGACGCCGCGCTCGAGGAACTGTTGGACGAAGCGATTACGTGTCGGGAGCGCCTGGGTGGCACTCTCGAGTTGGTCATCGCAGCCGAGGACACCGTCCTCGTCTGCTAACCGAAGGACGAAGATGCGACGAATTGCCCTCATCGGACTCTTGGCTATCGCTGCCGGCGACGTTGCCGGCGCCCAGGACACTCGGCCCGGCGTGGCGGTACTCCCGTTTGAAAACGGCGGGAGCTACGGCAAGGACAAGGAAGACTTCGAGGCCCTCAGGAAGGGCATCGCCGGGATGCTCCTCTCGGAGCTCTCCCAAAACCCAGCGATCCGCCTGGTTGACCGGGAGCAAATTCAGAAACTGCTCGACGAGCAGGGCCTCACGGCCGCCAACAGCGTCGACGCGCAAACCGCCGCCAAACTTGGGAAACTCGTCGGCGCCCGGTACATGATTGCGGGAACGTTCATCGACCTGTACGGCGATTTTCGGATCGACGCCCGGATCATCGACGTCGAAACCAGCGAGATCATCAAAGTCGTCAAGAGCGACCCGAAACTGACCGATCGAAAGCAGATGTTCCGGATCATTCAGTCAGTTGGGGAGCGGGTCATGGAGGGGGCCAAACTCCCGCCGCTCCCGGCCGCCAAGGCCCAGGCCGTCCGGGCTCGCAACGTTCCGACGGAAGCGGTGGCCCTCTACAGCCGGGCCTTGCTCTACCAGGACAAAGGCGACAAGCAGCGTGCGATTGAGTTCTACGATCAGGCGATCAAGGCGTTCCCCGAGTACGCCGAGGCGCGCGACGGCCTGAAGCGGCTCCGGGGGGGCTGAGGCTACGCGGACGGACCGGCGCCAAGCGCCCGAAGGCCCAGCCAGACGCCCACGTGAGCCGGGAGGATCAGGGCAATCATCTCGAGGTTGTCCTGCCCCATCGGGGGCAGAATCTTGAGGACGAGGCCGAGTGCCGAGATGCCGGCGACGACTGCGGCCAGCTTCACGCCCTGGCGGTACCGAGCCTGCCCTCGCCAGATCGCCCGGGGCAATCCGAACGCCAACGCCAGGGCCGCCAGATTGAGGTGGAGGACGTTTTCGTTCCAGTAACTGAATCGGTGGTCGCTCAAAGCCCAGAGCAACGCCAAGACGAGTCCTCCGAGCCCTGACGCTGCCGCCCACCCGACCGACACGACGCCGAACCCCAACCGCCCTCTCAACGACCGACGTCCCAGCCGCCCCAGCCCGAGCAGGATGGCGCCCAGGCCAACCCCGACGACCAGATACCGGAAGGTCCAATCCGACGGTCGGTCTGCCACCGAAAAGCGGTTGCTCTCGACCAGATGCCGTTCTTCCATGACCAGGGGGTGGCGGCGCCCATCAGGATCGGTCACGGTCAGCTGGTTGAGGTACGGGCGAAGCATGATGGGGAGAAACATCTCTTCCCAGGGGGTCAGCGGCCGATCCACCGGCTGGCCCAGGCCAAGCATCAAGAGGGTGTAGGTGGTCGGGCTGTTTTCGGTGGTCCGCCGGGTGTGATCCCGGTAGGTCATCTGGGTGGTGGTCGCTTGCGCCCAGGTCTTGAGTTGCCCGGCAAGTACCCGATCCAAGGCATCGCGAATTCGGGTCGAGCAGTTGTCGAGATAGTAGTGGTATTGATAGTACTTGTTCTCTTCCTTGGCGTTCCAGACTAGAAAATCCCGAAGTGCCAACCGAGCGGCCGGAGGCAGATCGAGCTCCTGCGACCAGATTGAGCGACCGGCCCGCTGGTACCCGGCCAAGTAGCCCCGGGCGTCGCCGTCGCCCATGGAGTAGCGCATGTCGGCGGCGGCGAATCGGCCGGCGAACCGGAGCACATCACCAAACGTCTGACCGAACTGAAATCGGCCATAGTCGTAGGCCCAATCGACGCCGGTACGCTTGTCACGTATCCACAGGGCGTTGTGACCGAACCGCTCCCACACCAAACCACCGGGATCAAACGTCAGGAGATAGACGGTGAGCTCGTCCCCGGTGTCCGCCCTCTGTGTCGGTGCCGGCGGCGGAGCTACTGGAGCCGCCTGCAGTGTACCAAGAGCGAACACTGCCGCCAGGAAAAGCTCGATCACAACAACACGTCTCGGCCGTCGGCGTCGGAGCGGTAGATCGCCTCGATGACCTTGAGAACCTGGACCTGTTCATCGAGTGACGGCATGGCTACCCGGCCCCCGGCGGCCGCCAGAAAATGGGCCCACTGGGCTCGAAACGAGGCCGCGAAAGCATTCTCGCGGCTGAAGGAACCGGTCGGCGACACATCGTGCGCCATCCCGTGGATCTCCTTCCAGACGTGGAGCGGATTAATCCCGGCGGTACCCTTCGAGCCCCGGAGACCGGCCCCGAAGCGCTCGCCCTCCCCGATGTGGCGCCAGGTGACATCGACGAAAATCGAGGCCCCGTTTTCGCACACCACCATGGCGCTGCCGGACTGCTCGACCGACCGTTCCCCGCTCGGCCGGCTGAGACTGGCACTGACCCGGGCCGGCGCCGGATTCCCCGCGAGCCAGAGGCCCAAATCCACCATGGTCAGGCCCAAGTCGAGCATGGCGCCGCCGCCGGACTCGCTCCGCTTTTCCCGCCACCCGAGGGGCGCCCGGGCCGGCCTGGCCAGATGCCAGCTGGCCCGAACGCTGGTGATTTGGCCGAGTTCCCCCGCCTGAACGAAACTCCGAACGGCCTGGACATCGGGCCGGTAGCGGTGGGTCATCCCGACCATCACCACCCGATCCCGCTTTTCCGCCATCCGGACGATCTTCTGGGCCCCGGCCGAGGTCAGGGCCATCGGTTTTTCAACCAACACATGGAGCCCCGCCGATAACGCGGCAACGATGTGTGACTCATGGAGGTGGTTTGGGGTCGCGATCAGCACGGCTTCGAGTCGCTCGTGTTGGAGCAGGTCCTCGAAATCGTCGTACACGCTCGGAATCCCGGTCCGTTCAGCGAGCGCCCGGGCCTTGACCAGGTCGGAGTCGCACAGCGCCACCAGCTCGACCGCTTTGTTCTTCCGGAGTACCGGCAGGTGGGCCACTTGGACGATCGCTCCCGCCCCGATGATCCCGAGCCGAAGCGGGGGCTGAAGCCCCTCCAGCTCTGGCGAACGGGGCGAAGCGGCGGACGGCCGGGCATGCGGCCCGGAACGGCGGATACTGGTCATGAGCGGACCCTCAATAAAGGCGGCGGAGCTCCGTACCTGGAAAATAAGCGGAGAGGATCTCCTGGTAGGTGGCTCCCGAGCGGGCCCGGCCAACGGCCCCCCACTGGCACATCCCGACCCCGTGACCGTTGCCGCCGCCGTCCACGGCCAAGCGGACGATCCGGCCCCCGCTCCGAGTGGCCTGAATCGAGAACTGGGTGCTTCGAAGCCAGCCGCCATCCGTGATCCGGAACACCTGCCGGATGACTTGTTGCCCGACCACCGGCACCATGCGGCCGCCGGCAACCATCACGAGGTCGCTCACCCGGCCCGATGGGGATCGGCCCCCAATCTGGAGATCGCTCGGAAATCCGATGGCTTCGGCCGCCACGCCGAGCAGCCGAGCGTTGTCCCGAACCACCCGGGCCAACTGATCCCCGGTCCATTCTTCCCGCCATCGGAACCGCGGCGACAGGGCGCAATAGACTTCGCCGGTCGGGCTTCGATCGGACACCGACCGCAAATAGGGCTGGGCGGCGCCGGAGAACACTTCATCGACCGCCTCGGTTCTGCCACCGCAGGTCGAGTGGAAGAACGCCTCGATCACGGCCCCGCCGAACGTCAGCACCTCGCCCCGAGTGGCCCGCACCGCCGCCCAGCCGGCTTCGGTCTCCGTCATCACGCCGCCGTACGCCTGGTCGGACACGGTACTCACGACGTCGTAGCCCCGAACCCGGTACCGCCCGAGCGCCCGCATCGCGACGGTACGCGAGATGACCGCCTGGGCCTGCACCGCTTGGCTGTCGCCGGCGGGGCGCCGGCCCATCTCCGCGTTTACGACGCCGGCGACGTAGTCTTCGAGTGATACCAGGTTCACGGCCAGCACCCCGGCCGGGGTCGATGACACGAGCAGGGAACCCCGATAGTCTCGGCCGTTGACTCGGATGGAGCCGAGGGAGTCCACCGAGCGGACCGTCAGCACGGTACCGGCGGGGGTGCTCAGCCCGCCGACTCGAGCCCGGACGGTCGTCCCGTTGCCCGTCACCTGGGCGCTGATGCCGGCGGGAATTTCCGTCAGGCCACCACCGTCGGAGCCGAAGACCAGCAACCCTGCCCCGCCTCCAATCGAGAACTCGGGTTGCGGCAGACCGATCCCGACGTGGACCATCGGCTCGGCACTCTCCGCGCCGGGCAGACCCGCGACACCGCCGACCTCGACCCGCGGGCAGCCGAGCGTCCCCACCAGGGCCAGCGCGACCGCCCCGCGGCCCCAACTAGCCCCGGTAATTGCCGAACTTGAGTTCGATTTCAAAATCCTGAGTACGCAGGAAGGCCATGACCGCCTGGAGTTCGTCCCGCGAAGGGCTGGTCACCCGGACTTCCTCGCCCTGAATTTGGGTTTGGACCTTCTTGAAGCCGCCCTCTTTGATCGCCTTCGTGATCTTCTTGGCGGTTTCCTGGTCAATCCCCTGCTTCAAGGTGATGACGCAGCGCACCGAGGTCCCGGTGCCGGGCTCGAAATCGGATTTGGACAGGTTCTGGGGCGGCACCTGGCGCTTGGCGCACTTGGCCTCCAGGACATCGATCACCTGCTTCATCCGAAACTCGTCGTCGGCAAACAGCTTGATCGTGGCCGTGGTGCGATCGAACTCGATGGTACAGTGGGTGCCTTTGAAATCGTACCGCTGGCCGATCTCCTTCACGGTCTGATTGACCGCGTTGTCCACTTCCTGCAGATCGGCGCCGGTCGAGATGTCGAACGAGGAATTTGAAGCCATAGTCTCTGGTTAGAACAGGTAACTCTCAAGGGCCTTCGAGCGACTGACGTGGCGAAGCCGGCTCAGCGCCTTCTCTTTGATCTGGCGCACCCGTTCACGGGTGATGCCCAAGGTGGCCCCGATCTCCTCGAGCGTCATCGGCTCCGGGCTATCGAGGCCGAAATAGAGCCGCAGGATCTTCGCCTCGCGCTCCCGGAGTCCGGACAACACTTCTTCGATCGACTGGGTCAAGGCCCGTTCAAAGGTCTCCGCGTCCGGACCGGGATTTTGAGTGTCGGCCAGATAGTCGAGGAGGCGGTTGTCCTCGCCGGGCGCGAGGGGCGCGTCGAGTGACACGTGGTTCAGCGAGATGGCCAAGGTCTTCTCCACCTCGTCGACCCCGATATCCATACCCTCGGCCACTTCGGCCGCCGTCGGCTGGCGACCCAGTTCCTGTTGCAGGGCGGCGCTCCGACGGGTGATCCGATGCAGCGTGCCGGCCCGGTTGAGAGGCACCCGGACGATCCGACTCTGCTCGGCGAGCGCCTGGAGGATGGCTTGGCGGATCCACCACACGGCGTACGAGATGAACTTGATGCCCTTGGTCTCATCGAACTTGTGGGCGGCCCGAATCAATCCAAGATTGCCCTCATTGATCAGATCCGAGAGCGACACACCTTGGTTCTGGTACTTCTTCGCCACCGACACCACGAACCGCAGGTTGCTCCGGACCAGTTTGTCGAGTGCCTCTTCCTCTCCGGTTCGAATTCGCTGGGCC
>JANMHX010000251.1:0-6689 GCA_031375485.1 Gemmatimonadota bacterium
GTGGGCAACCTACTCACCGGCTACGCGGAGGGGTTCAAGGTCCGCAATCAGCCCAGCACGGCCTCACTCCATCGTGGTTACGGACCCTCTGGCATGACCGTGTCGACCCCGCGGGACATGGGCCGGCTACTGGTGGCCATGCTGAACGGCGGGAAGACCGTCTTGAATACGCAGTTCTTGACGCCGGCGCTGATTGCCGAAGCGATCCGGCCGCAAGCCGAAGCCGAGAGTGAGCTCGGGGGCCCGACGAAGTATGGCTTGGGGTGGGAGGTGGACTCGTCGTTCGGTGCCCTCACCGTCAAGAAGGCCGGCTCCGTTGGCACCATGGTGTCGCTCTGGGTCATGCTGCCGGACCAGAAGACGGCGGTTGCCTTCGCGTTCAATCGGGAGGACTACAACGTCGTGCCGATTGCTCCGGCCGTTTTGAAGGTGTTGGCCGGCGGGCCGGTCGATACGCTCCCGGCGGGGAAATGGGTTGCCCCGCCGCCACCGGTCGGGGTGACCCTCGCTGCGGCGATCCTCCGCCGGTGGGTGGGGCAATATGACACCAAATTCGGCGACACCCGGATCTATCTTCGGGCCGACTCGCTATTCGCGGACTACGAGGGAACCGAAACTCCGTTGGTGCCGGCGAACGACTCGACCTTCGCGATCGTGGACGACCAGGTGCGGCACGCCGGCAAGCAGTTCATGTTCCGGAAGCAAGGGGGCGCGGTCACCATCTGGCACTCGGCCAAGGATTCGCTCGGCATCCGGGTCCGCTGAGGCCTCAGCCGCGGATCGTGTCGACGGCTTCCTTAGCGGCTTTTTGGAGGAAGCCAAGCTCGCTGTTGATGCTCACCAGTCGCATGCCCTTGCGAGCCCACTCGGTCGTGAGCGTCACGTCATTGGTGTGGATGGCCGGATAGACCCCGGCTTTCGCGCAGGCTCCCATCATCCGGTCGATGGCGGCCACGAGGACGGGGTCCCGCATCTTCCCGGCGACGTCGAGGGCAATCGAAAGATCGTTCGGCCCGATCAACGCGGCATCCACGCCCGGGACGGCCACGATCTCGTCGATCCGCTCGACCGCCTCGCGGGTCTCGATCTGTACGATCACGAACGTCTCCCGGTTGGACTCCGCCATCATCTGGACGACATCGCCGCCCTTGAACTCGGTGTGTCCCCGGCCGAGTGCACTGCCCCGCCGGCCGACCGGAGGATACTTGACGATCGACACCGCGTCCCGCACTTGCTCGGGCGTCGTGATCCGGGGCAGCATGACGCCCTGCGCGCCACCGTCGAGCGATTGGCTGATGAGTTCGTAGGTCAGCGCCGGAACCCGGACGATCGGGGTCAGGCCGATCGTCCGGGCGGCGCGGGCGAGATCGGCCACGGTCTCGTTGCTGAAGACGCCGTGCTCGTTGTCGATGATCACCCAGTCGAGGCCGGCGTTCAGGAGACACTGGATCACGGCCGGTTGGCGGATCTCGGCCACCATCGTGCCGATGGCGGTCTTACCCTCGGCGAGGCGTTGCTTCAAACGGTTCGGAGGAATGATGGCCATGGGTTCGTTCGGGGTTTCAGAGTGGTCGGACCGTCAGCGCCTCGAGGAGGGCGCGGAACGCCTTCCCCCGATGGCTGACCGCGTCCTTGTCGGCGTCCGAGGCCTCGCCGAAGGTCCGGCCGAGATCGTCGCTTTGGAAATAGGGATCGTAGCCGAAGCCGTTGGTGCCCCGGGGCTCCGTGAGAATCAGGCCGGCGGCCGAGGCGTCGAACGTTTCGGAAATGGCGGACGGTTTTCGGACCAGAACCAGGACACACCGATAGCGGGCCCGGCGCCGGTTTTCCGCGGCCCCCGCCAGCCGGCGGATCAGCATCGCATTATTCGCGGCATCGATCTGGAGCGGGGTGCCCGAGGCTTGCGCCCATCGTTTCGAGCGAACCCCGGGTTCGCCGCCGAGGCTGAAGACGTCGAGCCCGCTGTCATCCGCCACCGTCGGGAGGCCGGTTTTCCGGCAGAAGTACTCGGCTTTGGCCCGGGCGTTGGCCTCGAAGGAGTCGTGCAACTCGAGGGTGTCCTCGAGGGGTGACTCGACGACACCGGCGTCGTCCGGGAATACCACGTCGAACGGCGTTCCCGCCAACAGCCGCCGGACCTCGGGCTGTTTACCGGCGCTCCGGGTGGCCACCAACAGCTTCACTGGCCGAGGGCCTTGCGTTGCGCGGTAAAGAGTTGGCTGATGCCGGCGGTGGCGAGGTCGAGGATCTCGCCAAATTGGGATCGGGAAAAGACGCCTTGTTCGCCGGTGCCTTGGATCTCGACGAAATCGGACGGAGCGCGCATCACGACGTTGGCGTCGACGCCGGCGTCCTTGTCCTCGACGTAGGCCAGGTCGAGCAACGCCTGCTCATCGACAATCCCAACCGACACCGCCGCCACCAGCTGCCCGAACGGCGAGACCTGGCCGGTGCGTTGGGCCAGCCAGTCGCAGGCGTCAGCCAAGGCGACGCACCCACCGGTGATGCTGGCGGTACGGGTGCCGCCGTCGGCCTGGAGGACATCACAGTCGATCTTGATCGTGTATTCTCCGAAATCCCACCGGCCCATGGCTGCCCGGAGTGAACGGCCGATCAGCCGTTGGATTTCCTGGCTCCGTCCGCCGGGTCCATTCCGCTCCCGGCTGGTGCGCTCGAGCGTGGCGCGCGGCAACATGGAGTACTCGGCGGTCACCCAGCCGAGACCGCTGCCCTTCTTGAAGGGCGGGACCCCTGGCTCGACCGATGCGGTGCAGTGAACGAGCGTGCCGCCGAATCGGACCAGGCAGGATCCTTCGGCGTAAGGATTGGCGTTGCGTTCCAGGACGACCGGGCGAAGCTGGTCGGGGGTTCGGCCGTCAGCGCGATTCACGAATTCGCTCCACGAGTGAGGTAGTTGAATGGTTAGGGACGAGCGGCACCAGGACGACCCGGCCGCCCCGGGCTTCGACGAACGGGGCGCCGACCACGGTGTCGCGGTTGTAATCGCCGCCTTTGACGAGCACGTCCGGGCGGATCGCTTCGATGACGGCGGCGGGCGTCGGGTCTGAGAAGAGGACCACCCGATCAACCGCTTCGAGTCCGGCCAGGAGTCGGGCCCGGTCGGCGGCGGGAACGAAAGGGCGGCCGGCTCCCTTCCCGAGCGATCGGGCCGACGCGTCGTCGTTGACGGCCACCACGAGGGCCTGGCCGAGCGCCCGAGCCGCCTCGAGGTATTCCACGTGTCCGCGGTGGAGGAGGTCGAAGACGCCGTTGGTGAACACGACGGGGCCATTGAGCCGGTCACGCCACGCCACGGCCTCCGCGAGCGGAAGGATCTTCCCCACGGTCACTGGGTGTGAGTCGCCGTCGGTTTGAAGGTGACGGTCTTCTTGATGAACGGCAGGTTCAGGTTCTCGGTGTAAACGGTCGAGATGGTGATGGTCCGGGGGTAGACGTCGGTCCGGCGGATCGTGAAGTTTTTGGCCGCGGGCGGGAGCCCGATCTCATCGGCGGCTTGCCGGAGGTTCCGGAGGATCTGCTCGGTCGGCTCGGTTTGGGCAAAGAGGGCGGCCGAGTCGATCTTGTCTTTGATGGCATAGAACCGGTAGTAGACCCGGCCCACCTGCATCCCGTAGTACACGGCGATGATCGTCACTACCAGTGAGATGAGGCAGCCGGTCATACTGGCGCCGCGACGGTTTGTGGCCGGATTTACCATTGGGATTGGGCTCCATCGACGATGTCCGTGATCAACTTCTCGATCGCTTTTTTCCGGCCTTCGATTTCACTCGACGTATAGTCGCCTTCGACCGAGAGACCGTTCCGCTCCCAGAGAATCTTGTTGTTCTTCTGATCGAAAATCTGGACATTGATCGTGATTTGGACCTTGCGGCGGCTGACCTGCACATTCTGGTTCTGCTCGTTGCCTCCAAAGGCCACCGGAATGTCCGGATCGTACCGTTGGATCGAGCCCCGGACCAAGGCGTCGGCCAACGCCTCGCCCGAGGCCCGGAGGCCGAGTCGGTTCTGGACGGCCTCGCGGACGGCGCGGTTGACCTCGGACGTCAACGACGGTTCCGCCGTCAGATTGTCGAACGGAATCACCGCCACCGTCTTGATCGACGGCGGGAACCCGGTGCCGCCCCCGAAGCCATAGAGGCAGCCCGATAGTGCGGCGCCGAGGCTAAGGCTGAGGAGGAGTCCAGGTATCCGGCGCAAAGGTCTGAGCTTTCAGGTTGGAAGAAAACGTGATGTCGAGGCGGGCCGGAACGCTTGGCACGATGAGCCGCGCGGTTTGCGGCCGGCCGTCCGCTCCGAAAATAGTCTCGACCGTTCCGATCTTCTTGCCCGCTTGACGGACTTCGGCAATCAGCCGGGGGGCCGGGCCGGTCAACCGGACGTAGTCGACCGTGTCGGGTCCGGCATGGTACTGCCAGGCGGTCAGGGACGGATCGGCCGCCCGGCGGACGGCCGCGTCGGCCGCGGGAGCCCGGACCATGCCGAGCAGGGCCCAGAAGAGCGGATAGTTCGGCACCAGGCGTTTGACGTCATTCTCCGGGTTGGCCCACAACGCCGTGTCGCCGCTCACGAAGGCAGCCGCCCGGCCGGAGCCGAGCGGGCCTTGGACGTCGAGTCGGGCCGAATCCGGCGGCGCAAACCGAATCCGCCCCCGGCCCCCCGCGGCGCCTTGGTCGTCTCGGAACTGCCAGCGGAAGCGGATCTCCCGGGTCTCGGTCGGGATCGACGCGGCCGACCACGCGATGGCGCTGTCCCGCGAAGCGGACACGAAGCCGAGAGGCTTGGGAACGATAATGGCGCCGCCACCGCCGCACCCTGCCAGCGCCAGCACCGCGAAGACGAGAGCGGGCCTCATGGTTGGATGATACACGGGGACGGGCCCCGGCGCTCGGTGGGTCATAGCCGGACCGGGTCTGGTGCCGTCGGGAGGAGTTCCGCGACTTGAGCCGGAAGCCGAGCCCAGCGCAAGTCGGCGTCGATCACCATCAGGCTGGTCGTGGCCGTGGCCAGGATCCGGCCGGTGTCGGCGTGCTCGACCACATACCCAAACACGATCCGGCGGGAGGCCCGTTCCCGAACCCAGCAGCGGATCCTGACTTGGTCGTCGTACCGGGCCGATTGGCGGTACCGAATGGTGAGCTCGCCGACCGGGAGCCGGATGCCCCGTCGTTCCAACTCCGCATAACTCACCCCGGTCCGGCGAAGGTGCTCGGTGCGGGCCCGGTCGAGCCAGACCAAGTAGCAGGCGTGGTAGACCACCCCCATCTGATCGGTTTCGCTGTAGTTGACCCGCCACTCGGTGACGGAAACCCCGGGGGTCGCTTCCATGCGTTCCTCCATTGTCCTATTTTCGGGCCATGCTCGGAACCCAGCTGGTCGTGGTATCCGACGCCCACCTCGGCGCGGCGTCACCGGAAAACGACGCCGCCTTTCTCGATTTCCTCGACACCGTGCCGGCCTTGGGCGATTGCCTGCTGGTCAACGGCGACCTGTTCGACTTCTGGTTCTCCTATCGCCGGGTCATTCCGCGGGCCGGTTTTCCGGTCACCGCGGCGCTGACGTCGCTTCGGCGGCGGATCCCGGTGGTGATGACCGGCGGCAACCACGACCGGTGGGGCGACTCGTTCTGGCAGCGGGATGCCGGCATCGCCTACGCCGCCGCTGAGCTCCGGCTCCAAGTGGGCGCCACCAACGTGCTGGCCCTCCATGGCGACGGGGTGGCGGAAGAACACCGGTCCGCCGCGCTGATGCACCGGATCACGAAGCATCCCCTGACCGCCGGCGCGTTTCGACTGCTCCACCCCGACCTCGGGTTCTGGCTGGTGGACAAGATGAGCCGGGGACTGGCCGATTCGACGCGCGACCCCGGCGTCCTCGACCGGGCCCAAATCCGCCAAGCCGCCTGGGCCAAGAACCGGCTGCTTGCTGAGCCGGCCCTTGGACTCCTGATCATGTCCCACACCCACCGGGCCGAAACCGCGGAGCTCTTCCCGGGCCGGCACTATCTCAACCCGGGCGCCTGGGTCGAGGGCCGGTGCTACGCGGTCGTCGGCCCCTCGAGCGTGGCGTTGCGCCAGTTCGGCTAGTGGCCGCCTAACGTCACCACCTCGGCGGGTGCCATCGGCTCGCCGAGGAATTGGGCTCCAAGGCGCTGAAACCGTTCCGGATCGTCGCTCACCACCAACCGGTGCCGGGCCTCGGACCGGGGCACCGGCGCCAGCAGCCCGCGCTCGGCCAGCACCGCGGCCACCGCGGTCGCGGTTTCCTCGGCACTGTCCACCAGCCGGACCGTCGGACCGAGAATCCCGGCGAGCAACGGCTTGAGGAGCGGATAGTGGGTGCAGCCCAAGACCAGGGTCGCGACGTGGTGGGCCTGGAGCGGGGCCAGGTACTCGGCGGCAATCAGCCGGGTTGCCGGATGGTCGAACCAGCCCTCCTCGACCAACGGAACCAACAGCGGGCAGGCCACCACCCGGACGTCGGCGCCGGGGTCGAGCGCCCCGATCGCCCGTTCGTAGGCTCGGCTGGCCACAGTACCCGCCGTCGCGATGACCCCGATCGGGCGCCCGGCTCCCGCCTCGACCGCCGCTCGGGCACCCGGCTCGATCACCCCGATGACCGGCACCGGCGAGGCGGCCTGGAGCGCCTCCAGAGCGTGAGCGGTGCTGGTG
>JANMHX010000256.1:0-2138 GCA_031375485.1 Gemmatimonadota bacterium
ACCCCGGGCTCGCCGATCAGCACCGGGTTGTTCTTCTTCCGGCGGGCCAGAATCTCCATCACCCGCTGGATTTCCTTCTGGCGGCCGATCGTGGGATCGAGTTGTCCCTCGGCGGCCAACTGGGTCAGGTCGCGGCAGAAATGATCGAGCGCCGGCGTCTTCGACTTCTTCTCGGACTTCTGCGCCGGAGAACTGGGCGGCGTCGACGGCGCCACGCCCGACGTTTGCGGCGGCATTTCGCTGCCGAGCAAGCGGAGCGTTTCGGCGCGCGACTGTTCCAGCGTCACACCAGCATCCGTCAGCACCTGGGCGGCGATGCCCTTTTCCTCCCGCAACAGGCCCAGCAACAGGTGCTCGGTCCCGACGTAGGAGTGATTGAGCTCCCGGGCCTCCGTCATGGCCAACTCGAGTACCTTCTTGGCCCGCGAAGTGTACGGCAGATCTGGACCCGGCGCGGAAGAGGCTTTGCCCTTCTTGACCGTTTCCTCGATCTTCTGCTGCACTTCTTCGAGATCGACACTGAGGTTGGTCAAGACGGCGGCGGCGACACCCTCGCCCTCGCGAATCAGACCAAGCAGAATGTGCTCGGTGCCCACGTATTCGTGATGGAGCCGGGCTGCTTCCTCCCGAGCCATCTGGAGGACCTTACGCACCCGGTCAGTAAAGTTGTACCCGTTCATGTGACCTGTCCCCGTCGGACTTCATCTTCCAACGTCCGACGGACGAATTCCGCCCGCCGGATCGACAACGCTTCGGGATCGAGCTCCTGCCCTGCCAGGGCCCCCAAATGAGCGGGCTGTGCAAACACCAACAGCTTATTGAGCGCGTACATGCCGACGTTGGGAATCAACTTGAGACTCACTCCGAGCCGCACGCCGGACAACAGATTCATCGTTTCTTCGAAGCCCAGGGACCGGGCATACCGCAGCAGACCGAACGCCCGCCAACACTTGTCCTCTAAGACGGTCGTCGCATCCCGGAGCAGCACCTGGCGAGCCCGCTCCTCCACCGCGATCACATGCTGAACGATCGCCCGCAACTGATCCAACAACTCCGTTTCCGTCTTCCCCAAGGTGGTCTGATTCGACAACTGGAAAAAGTTGCCGACCACCTCGCTGCCTTCCCCGTACAAACCCCGATAAGTCAGCCCCATCTTCGTCAAACCATGCAGCGTCTTGTTGATTTCCTTCGTCAAAACCAGCCCGGGAAGGTGGATCAAAACCGAGGCCCGAAGCCCGGTTCCCACGTTCGTCGGACACGACGTAAGGTAACCGAGATCTGGGTGAAACGCGAAGGCAAGTTGTTGCCCCAGTTCGGTGTCCACGCTTTCGATCCGCTCAAAAACCGGCCCGAAATCGGCCCCGGAAGCGAGCCCTTGGAGCCGGAGGTGGTCCTCCTCGTTGACCATCACTGCCGAACTGTCCTGCAGGAGCAATGCCCTGCCGGTCCGGCCTCTGGTTTGGTCGTCAGTGCCGGCCAGTTCCCGACTGATCAAGTGCCGTTCCACCAACAATTGGCGATCGGCCGGCTCGAGTTGGTCGATCCGGAACGTGACCGCCCGGCCGAGGGAGGCGGTCCGCCCGGCGGCGGCCAGCACCGACTCGAGTACCGCCTGACGTTCCTGTCGGTCCATCCGGGTACTGAACCGGGTCCGAGCCAGGTTGCGGGCCAACCGGATCCGGGTCGACAGCACCAAGTGGCTGGCCGGCCCGCTCGCGTCGAGCCAGCCGAGCCCGCCGTCAGGCAGCAGGTTGAGATCGATCATCCCCGTTCCTTCAGCCGGTCCCGGAGGGCGGCGGCCAGTTCGAATTGCTCCCGCTCGACCGCCTGGCGGAGCCGCTCTTTGAGTTCGGAAATCCCCTCGACTGGGGCCGGAGGCGCTTCGCCCGGCGGACGGTATGCCTTCCCCGTGTGATGCGCCGAGCCATGGAGCCGTCGCACCAGCTCCCGCAAAGGTTCGCCGAAGGCTTCATAACAATCGGCGCAGCCCACCCGCCCGGTTTCCCGAAACTCCGCCAGCGTCCATCCGCAGCGACCACAGGTGGCGTTGGCCACGGCCCCCACGGGAGCCGGCGTCGCGGTTCCGAGGGCCGCCAAGAGTCCGCCAAGCGGGGTTTCCGCGATCGCGGCCGGGGTCT
>JANMHX010000262.1:0-9714 GCA_031375485.1 Gemmatimonadota bacterium
TGACGCCGAGGACCATGAAGTCCCGGCCGTCGACGGTGATCCGGGCGCCCCCGGCGTCCGACACCACCCGGACGGCTGGGTTCTGGGCCTCGAGGGCCTCCGCCCCAAGCACCATGCCGGTGGCAAGGAGGGCAAGACAGCGCCGAAACAGGGCGCGGAGGGACAGATTCGGACGTAGACTCATCGGAGCCTCCGCGAGGGGAGCGGCTGGGCGGCGGGCCCGCCGGCCGGCACTTTGTTCGCTTACCAAACAAAGTGCGTCCGGGTCGGGGCCGTGTCAAGATCCCGCCCCCGTGGGGCCGGCCACGGGGACCCGCTCGAGTTCCTGGCCCGGGTCGTCAGCCACATTCCCAATGCGGCCAGGTGATGCAGCGCTACGATGGCTGGTACGCCCGCCGGTCATCCCCACCCGTAGGTTCGAGCGTGGGGACGCGTGGCGTGCCCCCGGATCCCGCCGACGGCGCGCAACCCACCCACGCCGGTCGCCGGACGGCTCCGGGGGTCGGCCCTCCCGGGCGCGGGGGCCCGGCTGGACCGTCCACCCCTCACCGGATAGGTTGGGAGGCGCGAAGCAACTTCCTATAGGTCGAACCCAGCTTCGACTACCTCGAGTTCCACGCTTGACGACATCATCTACCTCGAGCCCGGCAGCGCCGATCGCAAGAACCGCGTGCTTGTCGTGGCACCCGATCGGTTGGATCACGAGAAGGAGCGTTGCCGAGATGAACGGACGAGCGAGCCGAGTGCTGCTGAGCCAGGTGGGCGATGTCCTGGTCGACTTTCCGGTGTTCCTGACGTCGCCGATCTACCGTCGGTGGCACCTGCACTGGGGCGCCACTCCCGACGAGGTTCTGGCACCCATGCCCGGAGATGATCGATTCCCCGACGCTCAGTTCCGCGCGACTCGCGCCATCACGATCGCGACGCCGCCGGAGCTCGTGTGGCCCTGGTTGGTGCAGATGGGCTGCACGCGCGCCGGGTGGTACAGCAACGACCTGCTCGACAACCTCGGCCGACCGAGTGCGACCACGATCGAGCCAGCGTGGCAGGACCTCCAGGTCGGGCAATGGGTACCGATGTCACCGAAGCCACCGCCGACCGAGCGTAACGCGTTCCGAGTCGACTCGTTCGACGTCGGGCGTTGGCTGCTCTGGACGAAGCCCGACTCGACGTGGTCGTGGCGGTTGACCCCCACCAGCGACGGCGGCACCCGACTCGTCAATCGCATCCATGCCGTTTACGACTGGGGACATCCCTTCAGCGCATCGGTGGGCTTGGTCCTGATGGAGTTCGGCGACTTCGCGATGAACCGCCGGATGATGCGCGGCCTCAAAGCTCGAGCGGAATCCCTCGTCCACGTAGGCAGACCACGCGAAACGCCCGTCGAAGGGTGAGTCGGGGCCGTGTCAAGATCCCGCCCCAGTGGAGTCCGTCCGTACCCGGTTCCGTTCCAGGCCGGCTGTAGCTGGCCCCTACAACCCCTTCAGGGAGTCCAGATGAAGTTGGATTCCGTCGAGTACGCGCTCCAGGCCGAAATCGAAGCTCTCATCGAGAGTCCGGGGCCGGCCGCCGCGGGCCGGCAACGGCGCCGTTGACGAGATGCCTCCCGATGCCGAGGTGAGAATGGCGGACAGGATCGGATAACGCGGGTCGTTGATTGCGCGACCGAGGTCCGCACCCACCGCCCGGGCCCATTGCTCGGATGAGATCCCTCGGGCCAAGGCCCTCGCCAACGAAATGGCCGTATCAGAGCTTCCGCTCACATACCCGTGGATCACGCTGAGTACGTCCATCATGTCCTCGGGTCTGAGCCGCGTGTCGCCAATGGCCCACAGCAACGCTTCGTGCCAGCTCAGCCAGTTGGGTCCATGCGGGGCCGCGACGAAGGGCAATTCCGCCAGCCATGGGCGTGAGCAGAGCATCGCCCGCTTGGCATAGGCCCAGCGGCGCACTTCCTCGCGCCATCCCTGCCGAGGTTCGGGCCGGTGCGGCGGCGCGCCCATGGCCGCGTCGACCGCCGAGTCGATCAGCGCCTCCTTATTGGGGAAGTACCGGTACAGGGCCATCGTCGTGAAGCCAAGCTTTGCCGCGACCGCGTGCATCGTCAGCGCCGCGAGATCCTCGCCGTCCGCAATATCGATCGCGGCCTGGACGACGTCCTCGCGGCGGAGGGCCGGCTTCGGCCCGCGGCTCGACCGGAGCTGGGCCTCCCAGAGGAGTTCACTCCGCTTCGTCAGGTCCTGACCGGCGCTCGCCACGCTGGCGACGGCCGGGGGGTGGGCCTCCCGCTTCCGGGTCGGCTTGGTGGTCCGGCCGGGCGGACGTTTCCCGCCAGTCTGTCGTGCCATGGTGTTCCTGGGTTCCTCTTGACAAACCGAGAACTGTGTATATCATACACGATATAGTGTACGTCGTAAACATACCAGCAGCCAAGGAACCCCGCAAATGTTCACCACCACCGCCGTCCCCGCTCTCAGTCGCCCCGGATTCCGGGCCGCCGTACCCATCGCCCTCGCGGCGGCCATCCTCGTCGGTGGGGCTCGAGCCGCCAGAGCGCAGGCCGTACCGGACACCAAGACAGGGTTCGAGTTTCTGGTCGCCTCGGGAAGCCTTGTCCCCACCGGCGCGCAGCGTGACGTGGTCAAGCGCGGGAATCTGTCAGCCGCGCAGTTGTCATACGTGGTGCGCCCGGGTGTGGCCATCACGACCACCGTCGGTTGGGCCCGCAGCCGCGACCTCGCGTCGGCCGGAGCCCCCAAGCTCGATGTCTTCACGTATGACGTCGGCGCCGAGCTCCGGGCGAAACGTTGGCTTTGGAGCGCCCGGGTGACCTTCAGTCCGTTTGTCGGCGTTGGGGCAGGTGGGCGGAGCTACAACTATCGGAGCCTGAACGTTGACGCGACCCACAACCTCGCGGCCTACGGCAGCGCCGGGGGCGAGCTCGGTTACCGACGGGTCCGGCTGCGCCTCGAGCTCCGCGACTACGTCACCGGCTTTCAGCCACTGGTTGGGGCAGGCCCGACCGCTGGGCGGAACGATGTCGCCTTGATCGCCGGCCTTCGCTTTACGGGACATTGATCGTGCCCGGCTCGACCGGCGGCCGCCGCTCCGATTGGATGGTTCCCGCTCTGCTGATGCTGCTCAGCCTCGTGCCGGCCCTGGCGGGCACGGCACGCCTCGCCGAGTTGGCGGGCGGGGCGCGGGCCACGGCGGCGAACGTCCGGTTCCTGGCGGCGCCATTGCCGGTGGTCCTGCACATTCTGTCGGTGATCCCGTTCAGCGTCCTCGGTGCGCTGCAGTTCGCACCGGGGTTCCGGCGTCGCCACCGAGGCTGGCATCGCGGGGCCGGGCGGGTGCTGGTGGTCTGCGGACTGACGGCCGCGCTGACGGGTTTGTGGATGGCCGAATTCTATCCGTGGCCTCCGGGCGACGGCGTGGTCGTCTACGTCCTCCGCCTCAGCTTCGGGTCGGCCATGGCGATATCGATCGTCCTGGCGGTTGCGGCCATCGGACGCCGCGACTTCGTGGCCCACCGCGCAGGGATGATTCGCGGCTATGCGATCGGAATGGGCGCGGGCACTCAGGTGTTGACTCACCTTTCATACCTGGCCCTCGCGGGCCAACCTGATGAGTCGACCCGGGCCGGGTTGATGGGAGCCGGCTGGGTCATCAATGGGGCGGTCGCCGAGTGGATTATTCGACGGGGCGTGCCTCCGGCCCAGAGCTCCCAGTTCGCTGAAACACCCTGAGATCCTTGCTGGAACGGGCGCGCCGCGCAAAAGCCGGGCCTCCCAACGCGATCCCGATGGCAACGACGATCAGGACCGCGGCCACGACGAACGTGAGCCGCATCCCACGAGCCACGGCCAGAGGACCAGCGGTCGTGATGCTGGTGGTTGAAGATCCGAAGGCGAACACCGCGCCCATCGCGGATGCGCCGGTAATGAGCCCGAGGCTACGGGAGAGGCTGAGCAGGCCGGAAATGACGCCCCGCTGGTCCGAGCGGATATCCGTCATGATGGCGGTGTTGTTGGCCGCTTGGAACAGGGCGTAGCTGGCCGTGATGCAGACAATGGGGGTGAGGTATCCAGCGATGCCGAACGTCAGTGGCATGAGGGATAGCCCGGCACAACCGGCCGCGATGCCGATCAGCCCGGCGAGGGTCATCCGCCGGGCACCCAGGCGATCCACCACTCGGCCGGCCGGCACCCCGGTCAACGCGGCGACCAACGGACCGACCGACAAGACGAGGCCGACAAGGGTCGTTGGAAGCCCGAGCGCCCGAGAGAGGTAGAACGGACCAACCACCAAGGTCGCCATCACCACGGTCGTCACTAAGGCGCTCATCGCGAAGCCGGCGCTTTGGGCCGGATTCCGAAGCATCTCCCATCGGATCAGCGGATCCGCCGCCTTCGACTCGGCGAAGGCGAAGAGGCCGACACCCAAGCCGGCCGCGAACAGCAAAGCCAGGTTGATGAGGCCGAAGCTCCCCCGCCCACTCGTCATGGCGAGGGCATAGGCCGCGAGCGTTAGCCCAAGCACGAGCGTGCCCAGGTGGTCGAATCCGGGCCGGTTGGCCTTGGGTACCCGACGATCGGCGGGCAAGTAGCGATGGGCGAGGACAACATTCAGGACGCCCAAGGGCAGGTTGACCAGAAAAATCGCCCGCCAACCGAATCCGGCAATCAGAACGCCCCCGACCGACGGACCAAGAGTGGTTCCGATCGCCGACATCGTCCCGAGCAGTCCCATGGCGCTGCCGGTCTTCGCCTTCGGGACCGTCTCACCCACCATGGCAACGGTAAGGGCCATCATGATGGCCGCACCCAGGCCTTGCGCCGCCCGAGCGGCAACCAGGAACCACAGCGTCGGCGCGAGGCCGCAGAGGAGGGACGCCACCGTGAAGAGACTGATTCCGGCCAACAGCAGCCGGCGACGGCCGATGATGTCACCGAGCCGGCCGACGCTGACGATCAGCGTCGTGATCGCGAGGAGATAGGCCAGGACGATCCACTGGACCGCCTGGAAGGACGCGGTGAAGGCCGCGGCCAAGGTCGGCAAACCGGCATTGGCAATGCTGGTGTCAAGCGAGGGCATCAACATCGACAGTGAGAGGCTGGCCAGCGCCCAGCGAACCGACTCAGAACCTCGCGGACGTTCAGCCGCCGCCTCGCTTCGCTCGGCGATCATGGTGTTCACAGGGACTCCATTTTTCTGGGACTCCGGAAGCGGAATCGTCAGAACTATTGCCCATCGCTTGATATGGCGGAAGGCGCACCAGTTGCACTGCATTCATGCATGAAACGCCCTATGTGGCGAAAACTGGGCTATGTTCCATGAGTGTCCGCCCCAGACTTCAACCTCCTGGTGACCCTCGATGTGCTGCTGACAGAGGGCAGCGTCGCTCGCGCCGCCCGCCGGCTCGGGCTCAGTCCGTCAGCGATGAGCCGGGCGCTGGCGCGATTGCGGGACACGACGGGCGACCCACTCTTGGTGCGAGCCGGGCGGGGTCTCGTACCCACGCCCCGAGCGCTCGAACTCCGCGAACGGGTCAGTCAGGTGGTTCAGAACGCAAGAGCAATCCTCCGGCCTGCCGAGCCGCTCGACCTCAAGCGGCTGGTTCGCACCTTCACCCTTCGCACCAGCGAGGGGTTCGTGGAGAATTTCGGCCCGGCGCTGATCGGGAGGATCGGAGCGGAGGCACCCGGCGTCCGGCTCAGCTTCGTGCAGAAACCCGACAAAGACAGCCGGCCGCTCAGGGAAGGGATCGTCGATCTTGAAACCGGCGTGGTGGAGAAGACCACGGCTCCGGAACTCTCCGTCCAGACGTTGTTCCAAGACCGATACGTCGGTGTGGTACGCCTCGGGCACCCCCTGTGTCGAGGCAAGGTCACGCCGGCCCGTTACGCGGCCGGCCGACACATCTCCGTCTCGCGGCAAGGTTTGGAGAAAGGCCCGATCGACGAAGCCCTCAAGCAACTCGGGCTGGAACGAAACGTCGTCACCATCGTCGGGGGCTTTTCGACGGCGCTGGGACTGGCTCGGGCCTCGGATCTGATCGCCAGTGTTCCGGAACGACACACCGGAAATCTCCGCGCCGGAATGCACAGTTTCCAGCTGCCGGTCTCGGCGCCGGCGATCACGATTTCTCTGCTTTGGCATCCGCGGCTCGATGCCGATCCGGGGCACCGTTGGCTGCGCGGTCTCGTTCTGGAGGCCTGCGCGGTCCGCTGAGGATCGACCGCCTCAGGCCCAGATCCGGATCTGGACGACGGACTATTGGGCCCGAATGCCTAACTCGCCCAGGGCTTTCGCGAGGAACCGGTACTCCGCCTCACCGTTATAGAGCGCGGCCGACACCCGGAGATACCGGGCCCGGTGCATCGGCCACGAGAACACCACCACCTGGATCCGGTACGCCTCGAGGAGCCGGGTCATCAACGGATCGGCCGTGAGCGCCGAGCGTCCGGGATCGGTGTCCGGCTGAATCGCGAGGGTGGCCATCGAGGCCAGCATCGAGCCCGGCACCCGGCTCGGCGCCCCGATGGCATCGGCCAGGATATCGCGGGCGCGAATGGCCAGGGCGTGGTTGCGCTCCATGATAGCGGGCCAGCCGCCGGGCACGATCCCGCCGAGATACTGGATGGCCTTCGGAATACAAAGCCACGGGGTCGGATCGATGGTGCCGGGCCAGTCGTGCTCGACCCGGAACCGGGCATTGCCCAGGGCGCCGGCCGAGTGGCCGTGACTGGTGATCAACGGGCGGATCAGGTGGCGCCGGTCGGCCCGGACCGAGAGAACCCCGGCGGCCTTCGGGGTGCAGAGCCACTTGTGGCAATTGGTGGCCACGTAGGCCGCGCCTAACGCCCGGACGTCGAGCGGCACGATCCCGGCGCCATGGGCCGCGTCGAGCAACACGTCGATGCCGCGCGACTCGAGCTCCCGGGTCAGCCGCTCGAACGGGAGCCGAAGCGCGGTCGGGCTGGTGACCGCGTCGATCATGGCGAGCCGGGTCCGGTCGGTGGCCGCCGCCAGCACCAAGGCCACGATCTGGTCTTCGCTCTCCGGCGGGAACGGCAGCGCCACGGGAACGACCTTCACCCCCTGGCGGGCGGCGATGAATTCGACCGTGTTGCGACAGGCCTGGTAGGCGTGATCGAGCACCAGGATTTCGTCGCCCGGCTGAAAGGTCAGACTCTTGAGCACCGTGTTGACCGCGGCGGTGGCGTTGGTCTGGAACGCCACACCGTCGGGATCGGCGTTCATGAAGCCGGCGATCGCCTCGATGGCTTCACGCCAAAGCCGAGGGCGCTCGTTGAAGTAGAAGCCGGTCGGGTTGGCTTCGATCAGGGACCGGAGGCGAGTCTGTTCTGCGAGCACTGCCGTGGGGCAGGCGCCGAAGGAGCCGTGATTCAGAACCGCGATGCTCGGATCGAGCGACCAGTGGCCGGCGAGGTCGCTGCGGGCGGGACGGGGGGCGGAGTTTGTCATGGGATTGCATGACAACATAGCCGAGGTCAGCTGATCCGGAGTGCCTCGGATGACCAAACACCGCAGCTCCCGGAAACGGCTCGTGCCAGCCGGACACCCGGTAAACCATCGAATCGCGATAGACGCCGCTGACCGTGTAGCCAATAGATCGGCGCACCCCCGGTCACCAGCAGCTCGGGTTTACCATCGCGAAAAAAAACGATGAGGCCCCCGTTCTGCTGATCCGCGTCCGGGCTGAACGAGCTCACCCTGGAAGCGCTCCGAACCCATCGGAGCATGGTCGAACCCAGCGTCGTTACTTCCCCGCAGGGGCCTTGAAGACTTCTCGCAGCCCGCGGCTGGCGATCATCGGCATCACGGAACTGTGGGATTCTCCGGGGAACACGTGTGTGGTCACCCGGAGGCTCGGATATTTCCGGCCGGCCAGCGTCTTGGCGAACGGCTCGATCAGCTCGACCATCTCCGGCCAGCCATGCTTGTCGTAGTAGCCAGCCGCCGCAGACTCCATGGGCTCGGGAAATTTCGGATTCATCTTTCGAAGCTCTCCGGCCGATTCGAGCCCGCCGACCGATAGAAATACCGACGCCGCGAGGTCCTTGTTCTTGGCGGCATATTCCTTCTCGTAATCGAACGAGACCTTGTGATCCCACCAAAGCGAGGGGCTCGCGATCACGAACCGCTGGAAGGTCCCGGGCTCGTGGAACAGGGCGTAGGTCGTGAACAGTCCGCCGAATGAGTGACCGATCAGGGTCGCGTCGGCCGGATCCACGGGGTAGTTCTTCTCGATGAACGGCTTGAGCTCCTCCCGGATGAAGCGGAGGAACGCCGGCGCGCCGCCTGGGGTCGGTGCCTCCCCCTTCCCCCAGAGCGAGGACGCGTAGGTCGCGAAGGCGGTGTCGTTGGTCGGGGTGTAGTCGCGAGTCCTGAGATTCAAGGTCGCCGCCATTCCGTCGACCGGGTAGCCGATCCCCACCACGACGGCGGGCGGAATCTCGGGCGCCCCGAATCCGGCCATCCGGACCGTCTCCGTCACAATCCCAAATTCACCATTCGCGTCGAGCGCGTAGATCACCGGATACTTCTTCCCCGCCTCGGCGCCGGGCGGCAGGGCGATGAAGATCTGGAACTCCTGTGGCACGAACTGGGAGCGGAGCAGGCGAGTTTCGGAGTGCGGAATGACCACCGGCTGGACCGCCGCCACGGTGTCCGCAGGCGCCGCCTTCGATGAATCGGATTTGGCAACGCAGCCGGTCAGAATCGACACGCCGAAAAGAAGCGAGACAAAGCGAGACATCGGAGGTCCGAAAAGGGGTTGCTGGCGAAGATAACCGGTTGGTCGCTCCGGTCGCTGCCGGTTACGGACGAACTGAGCAAGGGTCTCGGCCAGCGATTCGAGCACGGCCTCGCCGATTTCCACGTGGCGCCGTGGGGATCGCCGAGAATGCCGTTCGGGGTGATCCCGCGGAGGCCCTTGGTCAAGAGCTCGTCGAGGTCGATGTGCCCCATTTTGCCGATCTCCAACCGGTCCATGTGGACGAGAGGCCCGTGCCGCGCGAGGAGGACCGAGGTCTCGGAGGCGTTCCGGCGGGCGGTGCTCCGGCTCTTCGTGCGCCGCGGTCTCTTCGACCAAGATCAAGCCGAGGGCATGCTCCAGTGGCCTCACTCGGGGTTTCTCGTCCACGCCGGGGTCGGGGTGCCGGCAGGCGATCGCGCCTTCGCGCTCCGGCTGGCGCGGTACTGCGATCGGCATCCGGTCGCGCTGGAGCGGTTGACGGATGAGGCCGGAGCGGATGGGGTGACCTACCGATCCGACAAGACCGAGGGGCCCACGGCCGGCACCGAGACGGTCGACCCGCTCGAGTCCCCGGCTCGGATCGTCACTCACATTCCCAACCCGGGCCAAGTGAGGCAGCGCTACTATGGCTGGTATGCCAGTCGGACCCGGGGCGCGCGGCGCCGGAGGGAGCGCGCCGTTGCCGGGCCGGCCGAGGGGGGGACGGTCGTCGAGCCGGTCGCCTGGTCGCTGCGGGCGGCCCGCGCCCGGTGGGCCGCATTGCTCCGCCGGACCTTCGAGGTTGACCCGCTCACCTGTCCGCGGTGCCAAGGCGTGATGCGGGTGGTCGCCGTGATCACCGACGCCACCGTCATCGGCCGGATCCTGGCCCACCGGGTGCGCGCTCGGGATCCGACCGCCCAGCCGCGACGCCCTTTACGGCTCCGCCG
>JANMHX010000288.1:0-7992 GCA_031375485.1 Gemmatimonadota bacterium
TCGTCAAGCTGCTGCCGCCGTCCCTCTCGGGGTCGGCGCTCTGGGAGTTGCCTGAAGAGGAGCACGCCGAAGACACCCTGGCCGCGCTGGAGCCCGGCGAAGCCGCCGAGATTCTCGAAGGCCTCCCGGACGACGATGCCGCCGACTTGCTCGGCGACCTCGAACCCGAAGAACAACGGCGAATCCTCGCGGAAGTCGAAGATCCCGAGCAGCGCGAAGAAGTCGCCGACCTGCTGCAGTACGACCGGGAGACCGCCGGCGGCCTGATGACCTCCCAGGTGGTGACGGTCATGGAGCATGAATCGGTCGGGCAGGGGCTCGACCAGATCCGGCGCCAGGCCGATGAACTCGAGGACTTCTCCGAGGCCTACGTCGTTGACGGCGAAGGGCGGTTGAAGGGCATCATGTCGTTCAAGCGCCTGGTGCTCTCGGCCCCGGACCGGCCGCTCCGGGAGGTGATGGAAGATCCCGACGTGACCGTGCCGCCGGAGATGGACCAGGAGGAAGTGGCCCGTCTGATGGGCCGGTACAACGTGTCGGCCATTCCGGTGGTCAATCGTGACCAACGCCTGCTCGGCCGGATCACCTTCGACGACGTCATGGACGTCGGCGAGGCCGAAGCGACGGAAGACCTCCTCCGATTCGGCGGCGTCTCCGGCGATGAGGACCTCGGCGCCGGCTGGCGAGAAGCGGTGCGGAGCCGGTTGCCCTGGCTGCTCGTCAATTTGGCCACTGCGTTCTTCGCCGCGATGGTGCCCCTGTTCTTCAGCGGCACTATCGAGCGGCTGGGGTTTCTGGCGGCCTTCATGGGGGTGGTGGCCGGAATGGGCGGCAACACCGGGACGCAGGCCCTCGCGGTAAACGTCCGGCGGTTGGCCCTGGGCCTGATCGACTTTCGGGAGTTCTGGGAGGTCATTCGGAAGGAAATGGTGGTCGGGGGCATCAACGGCGTGGCCACGGGATTCGTGGCCGGGCTCGTTGCCACGATCATCAAGGGCAACCCGATGTTCGGCGTCGTGGTGTTTCTCGCCATGACCGGCAACATGCTGGTGGCGGGGTTCGCCGGGGCCTTCATCCCGATGATCCTCAAGCGGTTCGGGATCGATCCGGCGCTCGCGTCGTCGGTCTTTGTCACCACCTTTACCGACACCTGCGGGTTCTTCTTTCTCCTCGGGCTCTCCACCTGGCTTCTCCTCTAGCCTGACGCCGCCTAACCCTATTTGCGGTCGTAACTTGCGTGCGATTGCCCGGGGTGCCAGTTTTCCCGGTAATGGAACCACACCCCCTGCTCGCGACCCTGAACGTCGACCATCCGGCCGTCTTGGCGCGGGCGATTTCGATTGTGGAGAACGGGCGGTCGGGTTTCGAGCAGTTGCTGTCGGCCTTGCATCCGAAGATCGGGCGGGCGCACCGGGTCGGCATCACGGGTCCGCCGGGAGCCGGCAAGTCGACCCTGACCCACGAACTCGCGGCCGCGTATCGGGCCCGGGGCCTCACGGTGGCGATCGTGGCCGTCGACCCAACCAGCCCGTTTACCGGGGGTGCGCTCCTCGGCGACCGGATTCGCATGGAAGGGGTGGCGCTCGATCCGGGAGTGTTCATTCGGTCGATGGCCACCCGCGGTTCGCTCGGCGGGCTCGCCACGAGCACCCGGGAAGTCTGTGATGTCTTGGACGCGGCGGGGTTCGACCGGATTCTGATTGAGACCGTGGGGGTCGGGCAGTCCGAGCTCGACGTGGCGCGGATGGCGGATACCACCGTGCTCGTGCTCGTGCCCGAGTCGGGCGATGGGATCCAGACTCTCAAATCCGGCGTGATGGAGATTGCCGACCTGTTCGTGGTGAACAAAGCGGACCGCCCGGGGGCCGAGAAATTGCAGTCGGAAATCGAGGTGACCCTCGGGATTCGGAAGGGGAATGCCCTCCGCCGGATCAAGGGCCATCACGGGGTGTCGTTCAAGAAGGCGGGCGTCAAGGAAGCCCCCCCGATCCCGGAGCCGGCCGGATGGGAGCCGCCGGTCCTGCTGGCGTCCGCGGCGAAGAGCGAGGGGATCGATGCGATCGTGGCGGCCGTGGCGGCCCACCTCGCGGCCATCGGGGCGACCGGTGAGCTGGTCGAGCGCCGCCGACGTCGGCTGGCCCTCCGGACCCGGGAAGTGGTCAGCCGGGCCGTCGACCGCTGGGTCTGGCGGGAGGCCAGCACCGAGGCGCTGATTGCCGACCGGATCGATGACATGTTCGAAGGCCGGACGAGTCCCTACGACGTGGCCGCCCTCGTGGTGGCCGGACTGAAGGAAGGAGCCCTGTGATGCGGGATGGAAATGGGTCGGCGGCGGATTTGGCCAGCCGTCTGGCCGATCGGGAACGGGAACTGGCGGAATTGACCCGTGAAGTCGAGGCGTGGCGGGCCGAGTTCGGCCGATTGCCGCTCCGCTCCGACGGGAACTTCACCTCGATTTCCGGGCGGTCGGCGGAGCCGGTCTATACGCCCGCCGATTTGGTCGACACGCTCGGCGGGGACGGATTGCTGCCCGGTCGCTTCCCATACACTCGCGGCATTCATCCGACGATGTATCGCGGGAAGCTCTGGACCATGCGGCAGTTCGCCGGATTCGGCACCGCGATCGACACCAACCGGCGCTACAAATTCCTGCTCGAGCGGGGCCAGACCGGTCTCTCGGTGGCCTTCGATTTCCCGACCTTGATGGGCTATGACTCGGATCATCCCCGCTCCGAGGGCGAAGTCGGGAAATGCGGGGTCGCGATCTCGAGTCTGGCCGTTATGGAAACGCTGTTCGTCGGGATTCCGCTCGTCCAGGTGTCCACGTCGATGACCATCAACGGTCCCGCGGCGATCCTCTGGTGTTTCTATATCGCGGCCGCCGAAAAGCAGGGCGTCGATATCGCCAAGCTGCAGGGGACGGTCCAGAACGACATGCTGAAGGAGTATCAGGCCCAGCATGCCTGGGTCTATCCGGTCGACCGGGCGATGAAGATCATCGTCGACATGTTCGAATGGGGGGCGGAACACACCCCCCGCTGGAATACGATTTCGATTTCCGGCTACCACATCCGCGAGGCCGGCGCCACCGCGGCGCAGGAGCTGGCGTTTACGTTGGCCAACGGCTTCTCGTACATCGAGCACGGGGTGGCCCGGGGGTTGGCGGTCGACAGTTTCGCGCCCCGGCTGTCGTTCTTCTGGGACGTCCACAACGATTTCTTCGAGGAAATCGCCAAGCTCCGCGCGGCCCGGCGGATCTGGGCCCGCCATCTCCGCGATCGGTACGGCGCCCGGGACGATCGGAGTTGGAAGATGCGGTTCCACTGCCAGACCGCCGGGGTGAGCCTGACCGCGCAGCAACCGCTGAACAACGTGGCCCGGGTGGCCTACCAGGCCTTGGCCGCGGTGCTGGGCGGAACCCAGTCCCTTCACACCAATGCCCTCGACGAAACGCTGGCGTTGCCGACGGAAGAGTCGGTTCGCGTGGCGCTTAGAACCCAGCAGATTCTCGCCTACGAAACCGGCGCCGCCAATGTCGCCGATCCGTTAGGCGGCTCGTACTACGTCGAAGCGCTCACCGACACGATGGAGCGGGAGGCGGAAGGCCTCTTTGCCGAAATCGACGCCCATGGCGGGGTGGTCAAGGCCATCGAGAAGGGCTGGTTCCAGCGCCAAATCGCCGCCTCGGCGGCCCGGTTTCAGGATGAAGTGGATGCCGGGACCCGGGCGGTCGTCGGGGTCAACGCCTTCGTCGAGGACGAGGCGGATCGCCCGCTCGAAACCCTCCGGGTCGGGCAGGAAGCCGATCAGACCCAACGCGAACGCCTCGCGAGGCTTCGTGCCGAACGGGACGAACCGCGGGTCGGCCGCGCCTTGGCCGAACTCACCCGCGCCGCCGAGGAGGATCGGAATCTGATTCCCGCGATGCTGGACTGCGCTCGCGCGTATGCCACCCTGTTCGAGATCCGCTATGCCCTCGAACGAGTCTACGGCGCCTACAAAGAACCGGTGTTCTTCTAACCATGCCTAACACGAAACCGTTGCCCCGGCCGATCCGGGTCTTGGTGGCCAAACCTGGGCTCGATGGCCATGATCGTGGCGCCAAAGTGGTGGCGGCCGCCCTGCGCGATGCCGGAATGGAAGTCATCTATACCGGCCTTCATCAGACCCCCGAGATGATCGCCACGGCCGCCATCCAAGAAGACGCCGATGTGGTCGGCCTCTCGATCCTGTCCGGCGCCCACATGACGCTCTTTCCGCGGGTCCGGAAGCTGCTCGATGCCCAAGGGCGGCAGGACATCCTCCTGACCGGCGGAGGCATCATCCCCCCTGAAGACATCGAGACCCTGGCCCGGCAGGGGGTCGGCCGGCTGTTCGGGCCCGGGACCCCGTTGGCGGATCTGATCGACTACATCAACGCATGGGCCGCCGATCATCTGGAGTAGCCGCTCCGAAGGGACGTTCTTGTGAGAACACTCGGCCTGGGCCTCGCCGGTTTGCTCGTGGGCTGTGGCCCGCCGACCCTCCGGCTCGTCCCGCCGCCGTTAGGTGCTGAGGCGGTGTCCTTGCTTGGCGACACCCTCTGGTCGGTCAACCTGTCGGCCGCTGAGGGCCAGGCCCGGGTCAGCCAATTGGCGGATGCCAAGCGCCGGGCCGGGGCCCGCCGCGACGACCTCAACACCCAGCTCCTGTTGGGCCGGCGCACCGCCTCCATGGGCCGGCTCCGCGAAGCCATCGACCTCTATACTGGCACCATTGAAGCCGACCCGACCGATGCCAGACTCTTTCGGCGCCGGGGCGAGTTGCTGCTGCTCATCCGAGAGCCCAACTTGGCGGCCCGCGATCTGGAGCGGGCGGTCAAGCGGGCTCGGGAAAAAGACTCCAAGGAGTTTCTGGAAGGCCCCGACGGCCAGCTCAACGGAACGGGTGTGCTCCACAGCAGCCTGCTGCTGCTCGGCATGACCCACTATATCCGGGGCGACTACCGCCGGGCCTATCCAACCTTAGTGGCCGCGGCCCAATCGGCGGATGACGCCGACGGCATCGCCACGGCCTCGCTCTGGCTGCTCTTCACGCTCCGGCGGGCCGGACGGCTCGCGGAAGCCGGCGAAATCGCCAAGGTCATTCCCGCGGACCTGCCGGTCGTTAGCCGGAAGGCCGAGCTCAGGTTGCTCCAGGCGTTTGCCGGGACCCTCTCCCTCGACTCGCTCCAGCGGGACTTGGGCGGCGACGGGCGATCAGAGGCGGCCGGTCTCTATCTGTACGGGCTCGGATCCTCCTTGTTGGCCAGGGGTCGCCAGGCCGAGGCGGCCGAAGCGCTCGACGAGGTGCGTCAGACCGCCAGTTGGGCGTCGATCATCTACCTGGCGGCGGAGGCGGACCTGGCGCGGCTCCGGCGTCCTTGTCCGGAAACGAGTTCGGTACCCCCGGCGGAGACCCGTTGGAACCGCTGCCTTGCGACGACCATTCAATAGCCACCCTTACGATCGAGACTCACTCCGTGCCGCAGAAAGCCACACCCCCGAAATCATCCCGGCTCCGGTCGCTGACCGACGAGTTCCGTTCCTTGGCGGAGAAACTCCGCGCCGGCGGCGGCCCCGACCGGGTGGCAAAGATGCATGCCCAGGGCAAACTCTCGCCCCGGGAACGAGTGGAGCGGCTGCTGGATCCCGGCACGCCGTGGTTTGAAGTGGGTCTGCTGGTGGCCTACGATCGGTACGACGGCCAAGCGCCGGGCGCCGGAGTCATCACCGGGGTCGGGGTCGTCGAGGGCCGCGAGGTCGTGGTCGTCGCCAACGACGCCACGGTCAAAGCCGGCTCGTGGTGGCCCGAGACCATCGCGAAGATCCTCCGGGCCCAGGAAATCGCCATGCGCCAGCGAATTCCAATCGTCTATCTTGTCGACAGCGCCGGGGTGAATCTGCCGTACCAAGGCGGCGTCTTCCCCGGCCAATACGGTGCGGCTCGGATCTTCTATTACAACTCGATCATGCGGCGTTATCTCCACGTCCCGCAGATCTCGGCGGTCATGGGCAGTTGCGTGGCCGGCGGCGCCTACCTGCCGGCCCTGTCGGACGTGATCTTCATGGTCGACGGCACCAGCTTCATGGGCCTCGGCGGCGCCAACCTCGTGAAGGGAGCGACCGGTCAAACCGTCGATGGCGAAACGTTAGGTGGCGCGAAGACGCACACCGGCATCAGCGCCGTGGCCCACTATCTCGCGGCGTCCGATGCCGAATGTCTGGTGAAGATCCGCGAATACGTGGCCCGGCTCCCAAGGTTGCCGGGTGTCGCCCACCGGATCACCGACCCCGTCGCGCCGGCCCGGCCGGTGGATGATCTGTACGACATCCTGCCCCAGGATCACCGGATGTCGTACGATATGCGGCACGTGCTGGCCTGTCTGCTCGATGGCGGCGCCCTCGAAGAGTTCCAGCCGGCGGTGGCGGCGGAAATGATTTGCGGCCACGGCCGGCTCGAAGGCCGCCCGGTGGCGGTGATTGCCAACCAGCGCGGCTTGATCAAGGCCAAACCCGGCGAACGGCCCCATTTCGGCGGCATCATCTACACCGAGAGCGCCGAAAAGGTGGCCTATTTCATCGAGACCGCCAGTCGGGAACGGATTCCGATCCTGTTCATCCAGGACGTGAGCGGCTTCATGGTCGGCCCGGAGGCCGAGCACTCCGGCATCATCCGCGCGGGCGCCCGCTTCGTGGAAGCGATGGCAACCGCGGTCGTGCCCCGGATCGTCCTCACGGTTAATCACGCATCGGGCGCGGGATACTACGCGATGGCGGGGCAGGGATTCGATCCGGACTTCATCATGTCGTGGCCGACCGGCCGGATGGGGGTCATGGAGGGCGAGGCGGCCGTCATGGCCGTCCATGGACCCACCCTCGAGAAAGCCAAGCAACAGGGCAAGCCCGTGTCGGCCGAGGTGGAAACGTCGATGGCCCAGATGCGGGCCGACTACGACCGCGACCTCGATGCCCGGCATGCGGCGGCCAGAGGACAGGTCGATGCGATCATCACCCCGGAGGAGACCCGGAGCATCCTGTCGCTGTTGCTCAAATCGGCCTCCAACTACGCCGGCCCCCACCTGGGCGCGTTTGTCCTGCCGCCGATTGATGATCATGGGCGCTAATCGGATGGCGGCGCTCGCCGCCGCGGTCGCCCTGGCCGCCTGTGCCGGCCGTCCGGTACCCGAAACCCCGAGGCCGACCATGGACCCGGGGCGCGTCGTGCCGCCGCTCGTCGTGCCGCCGGCCCTCCCGCCCCTCAAGACGCCGGTCATTCCGCCGACCGAAGCCTACCGCCGGGGCCTGATGCCGTTGGCCTCGACCAACGTCTGGGCGTTTCGCCAAGCCAAACCGACGGCCGACGGGCGGGGCGTGGTGATCGGGATCCTGGACAGCGGGATCGATGCCGACATCGTGGGTCTCGATGTCACCACGATGGGAAGCCGGAAAATTCTCGACCTCCGAGATTTTTCCGGCGAAGGACGGATCTCGCTCACGCCCCTCGGCCCGCACGGCGACACCGCGACCGTGGCGGGGACCAGGCTCGCCGGCTTGCAGCGAGTCACGGCCCTCGATGCCTCCGGGCTTCATTATGCCGGCGTCATCGTCGAACGCTCGCTCGGCGAAATGCCGGGCAGCGATCTCAATGGCGATGGCGACAATGCCGACCGCCTGCCGCTCGTGGTGGCTCGCGCCTCCGACGGCTGGGTGGTCTTTGCCGACACCGACGGTGATGGCACGCTGGCCGACGAGCGGCCGGTCCACGACTATCTCGTGGCGAAGGAAGTGTTCGGCTGGACCGTGGCGGGGCGAAAGTGGCCGATGACCGTCGCCGCGAACTTCGGCACGGCCCCGGGCGCCCCGACGCTCGATCTGTTCTTCGACAACAGCGGGCACGGCACCCATGTGGCGGGTATCGCCGCGGGCAACGGACTCTACGGGGTGAGGGGATTTGACGGGGTCGCGCCGGGGG
>JANMHX010000348.1:0-6982 GCA_031375485.1 Gemmatimonadota bacterium
CCCCCGGACTGCGAGCGGGCCGGCACGGTCAGCCACGGCCCGCGCCACACCGATGCCAACGCCGAGGGCCAACACCGCTCCGGCCAGCCAGTGAATCCCCTCGAACTGTGCGATAACCCCGAGGGCCGCGAGCCCGCCCCAAAAGGTCACCGCTACCCGCGGCAACCGGAGCCATCCAAGGACGGCCCCAAGGGCCCCGTAGACGACCCCCAGCAGCCCGAACAGCCCGCCCTGGGCCAATGGGGCCAGCCACAGCGCTTCGATGCCGAAGAGCGACATCCGCCCGCCGAACAGTGGCTTGGAGGCGAGAACCGCGCCCTCAACCAGGCCCCCGGCAAGTCCGAAGGTCACCGCGAGGAGGATGAGGCGCGGAACGCCGAGCCGTGGCTCTTTGGGGACGGAGGATGACACCCGTGGAAAATAGATCGTCGGCAAAAAAAAGTTGGGGCGAGCCGCCTGGCTCGCCCCAACTCACCTAATTGGAGACCGCGGTTAGTTGCGGTTCCGCCGCCTGGCCTGCTGCTTCGAGTAGGTCGAGATCTCTTCCCAAATGTCCCGAACTCCGCGAATCTGCCGGCCGGAGCCATCGACGCCTGGCGCCTGATCCGGCTTGCCCGGGCCGCCGAAGCTGTAGAGTTCCCGCTGGAGAACCTGAAGCTCCTTGGCCGGCACCGGCATTTGGCGCGGAGTACCCGACTTCAGACCGTCGATCTTCCGGCGGTTGTAGAAGGGGGCCGCCCCGTACTGGACGAGCTCGATGTCCTGCTCGTACCGCAGTGCGGCGGTCAGGCTGTCGGCCGGGCTCGAGCCCGAGAGGGCCGGGAGGCCGCCGCGGGTCACCCGGGTCTTGTTGATCAACGTTGCGGCCTGGGCCGCGTTGCCGGTCCGAAGCAGGGCCTCTGCCCACAACAAATCGTTGTACACCGGCGTGTACTGCGGCGCAAAGCCCTTGCCGTCATCGGTCGGCAGACCATACCCCGGATAGACCAGTGACGTGTACCGAATCGCCGCCAGGTTGCTCTGGTGATACTGGCCGCGGGCCGGCCGGAACTGAGCCAGGGCCGCGTACGCGTAGTCGGTGCCCTGGCCGCCGTCCCACTTGATCGTGCCGGACCCGAGGAAATCCTGGTCGGGGCCGAAGGTTCCGTTCCCGACTCGCTTGTCAAAGGCATTCGGCTGCGGGTTGCCGGCCGGGTCAGGCCACGGATCCTTATGTCGCTTGGCCTCGCCCTGCGGACCGGTGGTGATCAACCGGGCCACCCGGGTATCGAGCCGGACCGTGGTGAGGTCGTTGCCCCACTGCTTAACGCCGTCGTAAAAGTCCGTGGCGTCGTGATAGAAGCCAAAATCGAAGTCGCTGTTGCCTTGGCCGGCGAAGGTTGCCACTTGAGCCCAGGCGACCTGACCCGCTTCCGCCGCGTTCCGCGGGTAGAAGGCGAGCGCCTCGGCCTGCATGGTCCGAATCACCTTGATCATCTGCGCGGGGCTGTAAGTCGGCTGGCCGGTCTTACCGAACCACTCCTTGGGCAGGTTTCCGGTAACGGAACCGAACAAGGTTGCGGCTTCGTTGAACTTCGTGATCGCGGCGTCCCGCATCCCGGCCCGGGGGGTGAACTGCAGGGACTGGACCTTGTCCGGGGTCGAGAGGTCGGTGGCCTCAGTGACGATGAACCCCTGATCGTAGTTGAGCGCGACCTGGGAAAATACCATGCCCTGAATCATCACCGCGGTCGCTTCGATCAACTTGGTCTGCGCGGCCGAGCCGATGATCACGTTGTTCTTCCGGATGGCCGTGAGGACGTCGTTCGCATTCGACAACGCCCCGTAGTAGCCATACCAGTAGGTCTCGATCTGGAACCGGTTGGCGGAACTGGGTAGGTTATCCCAACCGCACCGGACCGTGCACTCGTTGCCCTCGGACGTGTAGTACCGAAGGTTGAAGTTGTTCCACGAGGCCGTGATGCCGTCGGCCATCGAGTTCAGCACCAAGGCGCTGTTGAACTCGGTATGGGCATTGAACCAGCTCTTCCAGGCCCCCGTCATCAACCCGGCAATGGCGCCCGGATCGGCAAAGGCCCTCGCCGCGTCAGGGGCGTTCGGGTTTTCGACGTCGAGGCTCTTACAGCCGAGCGACGCCGCCACCCCCACCACGCCGACCCACCGGGTCACGTTCACAAGTTTCATGGGTTCGTTCCTCAGAAGGCGATTTCAACCAGACCCGTGAAGGTCCGGAAGTGGGGATAGGTGAACCAGTCGATTCGGACTTGGAACGGGTCGTTATCGAACGGGCTCGCGACTTCCGGATCGTAGCCGGAGTACTTCGTGAAGGTGAACAAGTTCCGGCCGATGACCCCGAGGCGGATGTTCTCGAGCTTGCCCAGCCCGATCTTCTTGAGCTGGTTCCGGTCGAGCGTATAGTGCGCCGCCAACTCGCGGATCTTCACATAGGTGCCCGGCTCGACGAAGAAGTCGATCGGATTCAACCCGTTGTAGAAGAAGTTGTAGTACAGCTGGCTCTTCCTGTCGCCTTCGGCCTTGCCGCGCTGATCGTAAATCCGGTCGCGGTTCTCGAAGAACGGCCACTGCCGCGTGCCGTTGTAGATGCTGCCGCCCTGGCTCCAATCCACCAAGCCATTCAACGCCAGCTTCTTCCAGCTGAACACCGGGTTGAAGCTCAGGTTGAAGTCCGGGTTGGCATCGCCGATCGGCACGATCGACTGACCGTTGGCATCGACGTAGAAGAACGGTTTTTCGTTCGGCTTGTTCAACTGGTCCTTACGGACCACGTACCCTTCTTGGTTGACGACGAAGTTCGCCGGATCCCACGCCTGGCCGGCGCCGGACTGGGCCTTCTTGGTCGGGTCGTCGTAGAACTCGTTGATGTCCCGGACCACCCGGTTGCCGTACATGGCGCCGAGCGAAGCGCCCTTGTTGATGTAGAAGGTCTCGACCGGGCCGAAAAGGTCGAGCGGCAGCGGCCACTCGGTGATGGTCTGCCGGGTTCGATCGCCGGTGATGCTCAACTGGAACGCCATGTTCCGGTTGTTGATCAATTGGAGCCCGACGGCCACCTCATGAGTCTTCGACTTCAAGGCGCCGACGTTCTGCCATTGATTCAAGAACCCGACCACCGAGGGCAAGTTGACCCGGATGATCTGGTCCTTGGTTTCCTTCGCGGAGTAGGTGTACTCCACCGTGACCCGGCCGCCCGCCAATTCGAGGTTGGCGCCCACTTCGTATTCCGACGATTTGGCCGGCCGGAGCGACCGGTTGCCCAACGTTTGCTTGGAGAACGACCCGGCCGACACGGCCAGGGTTTCGTACTGGTAGTCGAACTGAGGCCGAAGACCCGCCGTGCCGTACGAGCCGCGCAACCGCAACTCGTCGATTCCGCCGATCTTGAGGTCCTCGTTGGCCCGCCAGGCACCCGACAATCGATAGTACGTCGACTTCCGGCTGTCCGGACCGAACAACGAGGACTCGTCCTGGCGGATCAAGCCGTCGAGGATATACCGGTCCTTGATGTCGAAGGTGGTGACCGCGAAGGCGTTCCGGTTCCGGATGTCGATGTTGTTCGAGAAGCTCGACAGGGTGGAGGGGTCGACGGCCGCAAACTCCGGGACCTGCTTCACGACCAACTTGCCGCCCTGGGTCTGGATGTACGAGCGCTGCTCGTCCTCGTAGACGTAGGAGACCTTGGTGGTATTGGTGATCGACCCGAAGCTCCGAATGGCCGTCAGAGTGGCGCCGGTGTTGTAGGTCCGGCTGCTTTGGCCCGACTTGAAGAGGTCGCCATCGCTGGGCTGACCGGTCGGCGCGAGGTATCCAAACGGCGTGAGATCCGTGAAATCGTTCCGGTCGCTGTCGAAGTTGTAGTTGCCCTCGGCGCTCAACCAGTCCCGAATCCGCCACCGCATCCGGCCCGACCCGGTAAACCGGCTCCGGTCATTCTGCCGGTCGCGGTTGAACAAGGCATAGAGTGGGTTCGAGGCGTTCGAGACCCGGTCCGGAATGAACGCCCGGTACGGGCTCCCATCGGGGTTCTTGGCGAACAAGTCGATGTTCGGTTCGACGAAGGTCACGGCGAAGAACGCATTGCCGGGACCTTGGGCGGCGTCATTGTTGTTCGAGCGCCCGTAGAACGAACTGAACGAGAGGTCGAGCTTCGGGGTCAACTGCTGATCGACGTTGATCCGGAAGTTCTGCCGGGTGTAACCCTTGACGCCGAGGATGACGCCCTCGGTCTTGGTGTTCTGGAACGAGGCGTTGAAGTTGGTCTGCCCGCGCCGCTGCCCGACCGACAGGTAGTTGGTCAGGAACACGCCCGGCTGGGAGACCTCGTCCTGGTGATTGAAGTAGTTCGGATACGGATTGTCGGCGATACCGTCGGGCTCGTTCTGACGGTTGCCGGCCGCGTTCCGGTCGAAGCACACCCCGCTCGGAAACGAATCGCACGCCTTGACCTTGTAGGCGTGGGCATTGGCGTTCGGAATCCGCTTGCTCAAGAACGAGGCGCCACCTTCATTGCGGGTGGTCACCGAGAGCTTGCCGTCGGCCAGGTTCGCGCCGCGCTTGGTAAAGATCTGAACCACGCCGTTGGCGGCGTCCGACCCATACAACGATGAGGCGGCCGCGCCCTTGACGACTTCGATCCGCTCGATGTCCTCCGACGCGATGTCGGCCAGGCTGATCCGGGTGATCGTTCCGTCCACGATGATCAGCGGGTCCTGGCTGCCGGAGATGCTGGTAGCGCCGCGGAGCCGAATCGTCGGGGCGGTGCCGGGTTCGCCGTTGGTTTGCACCAACCGGACGCCCGCCACCTTGCCGGCCAGCGCGCCGAGCGCGCTCACGCCGGGGGTTTCCTGAAGCTGATCCGCGGACACCTTCCCGACCGCAAAGGCCAGCTTCTTCGTCGACGTGGCCTCGGACACGCCCGTCACGACGAGTTCGTCGAGCCGAAGCGGATCGTCCGCCAGCTGGAAGTCGACCGTCTGGCTGCCTTGCGACAACGTGATCGTCTTGGTCGTCGGCTTCTTGCCCAGGAACCGGGCACTGATCGTCACCGACTGGCCGCGGGTGCTGGCCGCCGCCACCGCGATCGTGTAGACACCGCTCGGGTTGGTCGCCCCGCCGTTGGACAGCCCGACGAGCAGCACGTTCGCGCCGCCGATCGGCCGACCTTGGGCGTCGGTCACCTTACCAGTGATCGTCGCCTGTGCCCACGCCGCCTGTGCGGTCAGCGTGAAGAGCACCGCAACGGCCCCAGCGCGGAGACCATTCTGTACGGAACGCCTCATGATGCGAATCCTCGGTTGAAGGATGTTTGGAAATGGAAACCCAGCAGCACACAAAAATGAAAGCGAATAGCCTGTGCAAGGCAGATTCCATGCCTCGGAGGCCCCGATCACAAAGTCAACAATCCCAACACCTTGCGGCCCGAAACTATCAGGTTCCGTGTTGTTTCGACACGATCGTTTCTGGGACGCCCGTGTCAGAAAGACACTGATTTCGCCAGCCGAAATGTTTGTTGGAGGTCTCAATTTCTCGCCCAAGCGGAGAAAGCGCAAGACACGTAGATTGGTTCGACCTGTCACCCTGGTTCGGGCGTCATGAGAAAACACCTGGTGGGCGTTCTGCTCAGCATCGGACTCTGGTCAAGCGGCGCCGCCCAGGACAAGGCGCAATTGATCGGGAAAATCTACGACAGCCGGACCGGTCAGGTCTTGCCCACCGCGATCATTACCGTCGACGGTGCCAAAGCCGAGGTGAACCTGTCGAGTCAGGCCCGCTTCGTCCTGAGCGGCATCGAGCCGGGCGAGCGGCGGATCTTGATTCGGGTCGTCGGCTACAAACCCTTCACCGGCTTTCTCAAGTTCGAGGCCGGCCGGACCCTCGAAAAGACCTTCGAACTCGAGTTCACCGGCGAGCAGATGCCGGAACTCGAAGTCGAAGCCCGCAACTCGAAGACCCTGCCCCGGTTCGTGGAGTTCGAGCGGCGCCGGGAACGGGGCGTCGGTCATTTCATTGGTCGCGACGAAATTTCCGCCCGCGGCTATATGAACATGGGCGACGCCCTCCGGACCGTGAAAGGCGTCAAAGTCTACTGCGATGCGCTCGACTGTATCGCCCGGATGGCCCGGGCCGCCCCGGGATGTCTCCCGGTCTATTACGTCGATGGCCAGCAGGCCCGCTATTTCGCCACCACGACCCCGATCAACGACGTCCAGGGCATCGAGATCTATCGGGGCTCCGGCGAAGTTCCGGCCGAATTCACCGGCTCCTCCGCGGGATGCGGGGTGGTCGTCATTTGGACCCGGGCAACGCCGTAGCCCTCCTGACGGTGACCACCCGTTGGCCGGGCCGGAGCCCCACCCGAGTGGAATCAGTGGCGGTCCAACGGACCCAGAGTGCCTCGGGGTCCGTCTTCATTCCGAGCACCGGCGCGCCGTCCTCTGACCAGTAGCCGCCGCCGAGCCGCACCTCCCGGGCCGGCCCCAACCCGTCGGCGTAGGCCACCCGGAGGATCGCCGGCCGGAGCCCCTCGGCAAACTGGACCCGAAGCCCGGGACGGCCGGTCTGGTTCCGGAACAGTACGGTAGCCGCGGCATTCTGGCCGACCACGACATCGGGGCGCCCGTCGCCATCGAAGTCGGCGACCGCCACGCCGCGCTGGTCGGCCGCCAACCGGACCCCCGACCGTTGTCCGCTCAGGGCCGCAAAGCCGCCGCGGCCATCGCCGAGCAGGACGAGCCCCCGACCGCCATCGAGCCGGGGCGAGGCGATGTCGGTTTCTGAAAAATTCTGGGCCAGAAACAGATCCTCGGTCCCATTGCCATCGAAATCGGCCACCGCCACGCCGAAGGCCGGGGCCTCCTGCGCCTCGACCGGCAGCGACCGGGCCTCGAAGGACCCGCCCCGATTCAGGAACACCATCTGGTCATAGGTGGTTGCCACCAAGCGGCCCCCGCGCGCCAAGCCATCG
>JANMHX010000369.1:0-7444 GCA_031375485.1 Gemmatimonadota bacterium
GCTTCGTAGAGCGCGAGCATCACGTCGGGGTGGGTGATGGCATTCATCTTGGCGAGGATCCGGGCCGGCCGCCCGGCCCGGGCGTGGTCGGATTCGCGGCGGATCAGCCGGAGGATTTCCGGCAGCATTCCGGCGGGTGCGACCAGCAGCTTCCGGTAGCCGGTCGGGGCGGCAAAGCCGGTGAGGACGTTGAACAGGTCGGAGAGATCGGCGCCGAGCGCGGGGTCCGAGCTGAAGAGCCCGAAATCGGTGTAGATCCTGGCGGTTTTGGGCTGGTAGTTCCCGGTGCCGATGTGGACGTAGCGGCGGATCTCCCCGCCCTCGCGGCGGACGACCAGGACCACCTTGGCGTGGGTCTTCAGTCCGCTGACGCCGTAGCTCACGTGGACACCGACGTCTTCGAACCGCTGGGCCCAGCGGATGTTGTTCTCCTCATCGAACCGGGCCTGGAGTTCGATCAAGACCGCGACCTGCTTGCCGCGCTCGGCCGCCGTGGCGAGCATCCGGGCAATATGGGAATCGCCGCCGGTTCGATAGAGCGTCATCTTGATGGCGAGGACGTCGGGATCTTCGGTCGCGAGCTGGAGGAAGCGCTCGACCGAAGTTGAAAAACTCTCGTAGGGGTGGTGCACCAGCACGTCGCCTTCGCGGATCACGTCGAAGAGGTTCCGCCCCGGTCCCAGCCGGGCTTGGGTGATCGGCGTGAACGGCGGGTCCCTCAATTCGGGAAACTCGAGCCCCGAGAGCGACAGCAGATCGGCGGCGTCGAGCAGTCCGGCCACCTCGTAGACGTCGTCATCGCCTAACGCCAACCCGTCCTGGTCGGCGTTGATTTCGGCCAGCAGGAGGTGACGGAGCGACTCTGGCGTCGAGGTGTGGACCTCGAGACGCACCACCTCGGCGAACCGGCGGTTCCGGACCTCTTCCTGGATCAACGACAGCAAGTCATCGGCCTCGTCGGGATCGATTTCGAGGTCGGTGTTCCGGCTGATCCGGAACGGGTACGCGCCGAGGATCTCGATCCCGGGAAACAGCGCATCGAGGTGGCTCGAGATGACCAGTTCGAGGGGCACGAACCGGTGGGTGCCGGGGAGTGGAACCCACCGGGGCAGGATCTTCGGGACCTTCACCCGCGCAAACCGTTCGTCGCCGCCCGGCCCCCGGAGCACGACGGCGAGCGACAGGCTCAAGTTGGAGATATACGGGAACGGGTGGGCCGGGTCGACGGCGAGCGGGGTGAGGACCGGAAACACCTGATCGGTGAAGTACCGTTCCAGGGCCGTCCGGTCGGCGGCGGTGAGATGGTGCCAGTCGGTGATCAGCGTGGGGCCGGCCTCGGCCAGCGCCGGCAGGACCTCCCGGGTCAGACACCGGTCGTGCAGCCGCTGCAATTCCCGGACGGCGGCCGAGATGGCGCCCAACTGCTCTTCGGCGGTCAGCCCGTCGGAGGTCGGCTCGTGGTAGCGCGCCACGACCTGTTTCCGGAGACCCGCCACCCGGACCTGGAAGAACTCATCGAGATTCGAGGAATAGATGGCCAGGAACTTGACGCGCTCCAGCAGCGGCGTCCGGGAGTCGAGCGCCTCGTGGAGCACTCGGCGGTTGAATTCGAGCCACGAGAGTTCGCGGTTGATGTAGAGACCCGGGTGGCGAAGATCCGGGATCTCGCCCGTCAGTGAGGTTCCCATAACCGTGAAATTTCGGCCGGAACGCCGATCGACGTGTAACGAGCCGGTCACGGGCTGGTCCTGGCCGCGCCGGGCTGGAGGTATTCGTCGAGCCAGTCGAGCACCACCCCCCACCAAAGCCGGCGGTTGCGCGGCTTGAGCACGAAATGGCCCTCGTCGGGGAGGTAGAGGAACTTGGACGGAATCCGCTTGAGTTGGAGCGCGGTGAACGCCTGCATCCCCTCGGAGACGTCGACCCGGAAATCCTGCTGGCCGTGGACCACCAGCATCGGGGTTTTCCATTGGGCCACGAAGTTGGCCGGTGACCACTGGGCGAGCATCGTCCGGGCTTCGGGCGATGCCAGCGGGCCGCCAAACTCCCAGATCGGGAACCACTGCTCCTCGGTCGTGCCCGCCATGCTCTCGGTGTTGTAGATGCCGTCGTGGGCGATCAACGCCTTGAAGCGGTCGGTGTGGCCGGCCATCCAATACGTCATGTACCCGCCGAACGAGGCCCCCGCGGCGCCGATCCGGGTGGCATCGACGTACGGCAGGGTGGCGAGGTAGTCGACCCCTTTCATCAGGTCCTGGTACGGCAGGTCGCCCCAGTGCTTCGAGATACTGTTGGTGAACGCCTGGCCGTAGCCGGTGGAGCCGTGAAAATTGACGGCGGCGACGACATAGCCCCGGGCCGCGAACAGGCTGTAGTTCCACCGGAGGTGCCAGGTATCGAGCCAGGCGCCCTGGGGGCCTCCGTGGATCAAGTAGGCCACCGGGTATTTCTTGGTCGAGTCGAACGCCGGGGGCCGGATCAGAAATCCGAAGACGCTGTCGCCCTTGGCCCCGACGAAGCCGAACGGCGTGGCGGGCCGCTGGTCGATGGCCGCCAGGAGTGGCCCGTTGGTTTGGGTCAACTGCCGGATCGGCTTCCCGTCCCAGCGCACGAGGAAGATCTCCGGCGGCTGGGTGGCCGATTGGCGAAGGAACACCATCCCGTCGCCGGTTGGAGTGAACTGCGGATTGCTATTGACTCCGCCGGACACCAGCAAGGTCCGCTGGCCGGTCGGCATCTGGACGCGGTAGAGATTCTGACCGCCGGCCTCCTCGACGACCGCGATGACGGATCGGGAGTCGGGGGTCCAGGTCAGGCTGCTGACGCTCCGATCCCAATCGGACGCGATCGTGGTTCGCTCACCGGTGGCCCGGTCGTAGAGGACGATCTGCTGCCGGTCGGCCTCGAATCCCGGGGTGGCCATGGACAGATAGGCGATCCACCGGGCGTTCGGCGAGTAGGCCGGGCTGTGGTCGTTGCCGCGGGCCTCCGTCATCGGGGTCATGCCGGCGCCGTCGGGGCCGACCAGAAAGATGTCGTTGTTGGTGCTGGTGGCCACCACCGAATCGGGGTTGTAGACGATCGCCAGTTCGGTGCCTAACGGTGATACGGCGACATCCTGCCCGCCGAGGGCCAGGGTCGGGACATCCCGGTCGATCGGCGTCAGGTCGGTGGCCCGGCCCGTCAGGAGGTCGACCCGAAACAGGTGCTGCCGGGTGCCGGCCCGCCATTCGTTCCAGTGCCGGTAGAACAGGTTGGTGAACAGCTTGGCGCCGGTCGGGTAGTCCTTCTGGCGGCGGTCGAGTTCGGTGGTCTCCGGCCACTTGACGTCGGAGCTCACGAACAACGCCGTGGTGTCGGGCGTCCACCAGAATTCGTTGACTCCCGTGGCCACCGCCGTGACCGGCGTGGGCTCGCCCCCGTCGATCCGGGTCCGCCACACCTGCGAGGTGCCGTTCCGGTTGGACAGGAACGCCAGCGTCAGGCCGTCCTTGGCCCACCGGGGCGAGCGGTCGGATCCGGGACCGCTGGTCAACTCCCGGCTCGCGCCGGTCAGCAGGTCGAGGACCCGGAGGCGGGAGACATTCCGATTGTCGGCGAGCGACGGGGTGGTGACGGTGTACGCGACCAAGGCGCCGTTCGGGGAAATCTGGGGATCGCCGACGATGCCGATCCGGAGGAAATCATCGACGTCGAGGGGCCGCTTGTCCTGCGCACCGAGCGGGGCAGCCAACGTCAGGCCGATAATGATCGATCCGAGAATTCTCATGCGATGACTCCTCCGCCCAACACTTGGCCGGTTGCAGCATAGATGACGCCCGACTGACCCGGCGTGATGGCCCGCGCCGGCCGGTCGAGATCGACCACGGCGGTGGCACCGTCGGTGGACCGAATCCGGCCGGGAACGGCCTGACTCCGGTACCGGATCTGGATCTCACACGGGGCGCCGGCCGGAAGCGGGTCGGCCAACCAGTTCATTTCCTCGAGGCTGACCGATCGGCCGTCGAGCGCCGAAGCGGGGCCGACGACCACGGCCCGGTCCTCGGGGCGGATCGCGACGACGTACAGGGGCAAGGCGGCCCCGCCCGGTAGCCGTCGCCGCTGCCCGATCGTGTAGCGGGCAAACCCCTGATGCTCGCCGATCTGCTCGCCGGCGGTGGTCAGGACCGGGCCGGGCGACAGGGCGGGGGCATCGGCGGGCAAGTGCTTCTCGAGGACCCCGACGTAGTTGTCGTCGGGCACGAAGCAGTTCTCGACCGACTCTTCCTTGTCGGCGGTCGAGAGACCGAGCCGGCGGGCATACCCGCGGGTCTCCGCCTTGGTCAGCTCACCCACCGGCGTCCGCATCCGGGCCACGACCTCGCGGTCAATGCCCCAGAGGAAGTAGCTCTGGTCTTTGTTGCGGTCGGTCCCTCGAAACAGGGCTCCGTCGCGGGACACGGCATAGTGCCCAGTGGCGATCGCATCGCAGCCTAAGGCGTTGGCGTGGGCCAAGAGATCCCGGAACTTGGTGAACGAATTGCACCGGACGCAGGGAATCGGCGTCCGGCCCCGGCTGTACTCATCGACGAAGTTCTGGATGACCTGTTGGCCGAACCGGTCCTCGAAATTCAAGACATAGTGCGGAATGCCGAGCCGGTGCGCCACGTCTTTGGCGTCGTTGATCGAGTCGAGCGAGCAACAAGGGCGGTCGGGGACGTCGTCGCCGTAGCAGAACAGCTTCATGGTAGCGCCCACGACTTGGTGGCCCTGCTCCACGAGCAAGGCCGCCGCGACGGAACTATCGACTCCGCCCGACATGGCGACCAAAATCTTCTCAGGCACGACCGAGCACCGCTGCAAGTTGCCGCACTTTCTCGACGATCCCGGGGAACACGGCGACCAGCGCTGCAGTGTCCCGCGCGGTGGTCTCATGGCCCAGGCTGAACCGAATCGATCCCAAGGCTACCCTGCGATGCAAACCCATCGCCACTAGCACATGGGACGGTTCGGCGGCCCCGGTGGAACACGCCGATCCCCCGGACGCCGCAATCCCGGCGAGATCGAGGTGCATCAGGAGCGCCTCATTGTCCCCGCCCGGAAGGGCCACATTGAGGACATGAGGGGCCCGGGGGGCGCCGGCGCCGTTCACGATCAAATCGGGGACCGCAGCCTGGAGCGCGGCGGCGAGATCGTCGCGAAGCCCGGCCAGTCGAGGGGACTCGGTCGCCATCTCTTGGGCCGCCAACGCGGCGGCCCGGCCGAGGGCCACGGCCCCCGCGACGTTCTCGGTGCCGGGCCGAATCCCGAACTGTTGGCCGCCACCGTGGATGATGGCGTCGACGGCCTTCCGGTCTCTCACCACCAAGGCGCCGACCCCTTTCGGGGCGCCGATCTTGTGTCCCGACAGCGTCAGGAAGGTGCAGGGCGTGTCCCGGAGCGAAAGCGGAATCTTGCCGAACGCCTGAACCGCATCGGAATGAAACGGGACCATCGCCTCCGCGCAGCGCGCGGCGATGGCCTCCACCGGCTGGCGGACTCCGGTTTCGTTGTTGACCCACATCACCGACACGACGGCCGGTTGTCGGGCCAGGGCTTCGTCGATGGCGGCCAGGTCGACCAATCCGGACGGGCCGACTGGGAGGATCTCCTCGGAGCCGCCGAGTTTCACGACGTGGTGAGCGGCGGCCAGAATGGCCTTGTGCTCGGTGGCCGTGGTCACGATCCGCATCGGCTGGCCCCGATCGCGGGCTGCCAAGGCGGTCCCGATGATGGCCAGATTGTCGGCTTCGGTTCCCCCGGAGGTGAAGATCACCTGGCTCGGGTCGGCCCCGACGGCCTCCGCCACTTCCCGGCGGGCCTTTTCGAGCCCGGCCCGCGCGGTTCGGCCGAACCGGTGACTACTCGACGGGTTGCCGAAGGACGTTGCCCCGAAATAGGGAAGCATGGCCTCCAAGACCTCGGGGCGAACCGGGGTGGTGGCGGCATGGTCGAGGTACACGGTGGTCCGCATCCCTCATTATAACGTGTTGCAGGGGAGAGGGTTAGAGCTTAGATGCTGGACACCCCCAGGGCCACCACATCGTCGACGAGGACGGTTTCGTGGGTAAAGAACGGCTCCCCGAAGCGCGACCGGATCAACGATCCGTAATGGGCGTTCTGGGTCTCGACGAGGGCGTAGAGATCCTGGCCGGTCGGGAAGATCTCGCCGGCGGAATTGGCTCCGTCGAACTGGCTCCCGTAGCATCGGATCGCCGCCAGCTTCCGCTCGAACTGGGCGCTGATGTCGACGACGAATGTTGGCTTCACTGGATCTTCGCGGTAGGCCAGGGCATAGAGGATCTTGACCGGCCGGTGGGGCGCTCCGGCCGCGGGGTACTTCGAGAGGCCGGCCAGGAAGCAGGCATCCCGGGCCAGCTCCGAGGCGATCCGGTGGTCCGGGTGGCGTCCGACCGGGAAGGGGAGGATCACGGTTCGCGGGGCGAAGTGGCGGATAGCCTCAACGACCCGCCGGCGAGCCTCCTCGGTGTTGTGAAGGTGCGCGTCCGGGAGGCCGGCGTTCATCCGCTCGGCCACCCCCATGATCTTCGCCGCTCGCTCGGCCTCCAGACCCCGGAGATCGGCGGAGCCCCGAGAACCGGTCTCGCCGGCGGTCAGGTCGAGGATCCCGGTGCGGTATCCCTGGTCGGCGGCTTTGAGCAGGGTACCGGCGCAGGTCAGTTCGACGTCGTCGCGGTGGGCGGCAATGGCTAACAGGTCAATGGGCATGATCAGGCTGTACGGTTATTCGTGGCGAAGGGCTTCAACCGGGTCCATGCTGGCGGCCCGATTGGCGGGATAGAGTCCAAAGCCGAGGCCGATGGCCACCGAGACTCCGACGGCGACAACCGCGCTCCAGAGCGGTGGACTGGCCTCGATCTTGAGGGCGAACTTGATCACCTCGCCGAAGAAGAGGCCGGCCAGGATCCCCAGGACCCCACCGAGGGCGGTGAGGGTGGCGGCTTCGACCAGGAACTGCCAGAGCACTTCCCGCCGGGTGGCACCCAGAGCTTTGCGGGTTCCGATTTCCCGAGTCCGGCTGGTGACCGACACCATCATGATCGCCATAACGCCGATTCCGCCGACCAGGAGGGCAACGCCCGACAAGGCCACCATCACTAGGAAGAAGGCGCCGGTGAGCTTGCCGATGATGTCGAGGATCTGGTCCTGGGTCAACATGTCGAAATTGTCCGCCATGCCGGGCCGGAGTCCCCGATGTTTCCGCAACGCAATGGCGGCGCCGTCTTGGACCCCCCCGACCGGAAGGGTCGGGACACCGAGGACAATGACGAACTGATCCGTGGTCTCGTTGAAACGGAAGGACCCCTTGGCCGCCCGGTAGGGAATGACGGCGCCGGTCGAGACGCCCTGCGGCGAAAAGACGTTGTCGGGGGGCTGCCAGACCCCGATGACCATGAGGGCGCGG
>JANMHX010000370.1:0-37343 GCA_031375485.1 Gemmatimonadota bacterium
GGGGGGGGCGCGGTTCGGGCGGCGGGGGCCCCCGATTTTTAGTGCCCGCGCCCCGCGCCCCCGGGCGCGGGCCCCGCGGCGCCCCCCCCCGGCCCCGGGGGCCCGCCCCCCGAGCGCCGAGTGCCGAGAATCGCCAAATACGCCCGGGGACGGGACTACCATCTCGAGTTGGGGGAGCGGCTCGAGGAGTTGAGGCGGTTCTTGGTCGAGCGGGGGGCGACGGTGGCGCGGGCGTTTGCGGACGCGGGGCCGGTGCCGGAGCGGGAGCTCGCGGCGCGGGCGGGGCTTGGTTGGATCGGCAAGAATACCATGCTGATTCGGCCGGGGGTCGGGTCGTTTTTCTTCATTGGGAGCGTGTTGACCGACCTTCCGCTCGAGGTCGACCGGCCGTTCGAGACCGATCATTGCGGCACCTGCACCCGTTGCCTGGACGCCTGCCCGACGGGCGCGCTGGTCGAGCCGCGAACACTCGACGCGACCCGCTGCATTTCGTATCTCACCATCGAGCACAAGCCGGACCCCGATCCCGAACTCGCCCGGAAGTTCCAGGGGTGGGCGTTCGGCTGCGACATCTGCAACGATGTCTGCCCCTGGAACGAACGCTTTGCTGCGGCCACCGATCGGCCGGCGTACCAGGACCGGGGCAGCATCCCCCTCGACGACCCCGATTTTTTTGAACGGCTCGACGCGGCCGGTTTCGCGGCCCAGTTTGCCGATACGCCACTCGAGCGGCCCGGCCTCGTCCGGATGCGCCGCAACTTCGCCACCGCCTACCAATCCCTCGAGCCATGATCAATCAAATGCACTCGGTCGCGGTGTTCGTGACCGATCTTGACCGCGCCCTCGCCTTCTATCGCGACACGTTGGGCCTCGCCGTCAACAAGCAGGGTTCGTTTGGCGCCGAGTTCCTCGAAGCCCCGCCGCACTTGGGGGTCCACCCCGCCGGGCATCCCGACGCGAAGGCGATGGTGGGCCGGCATACCGGCATCACGTTCTTCGTGCCGGGATTGCTGCATCTCTGCGGTGAGTTGCACGCCAAAGGGGTCACCTTCGTGAGCGAGCCGACCCAGATGGCCTGGGGGATCATGGCGATGATCGCCGATCCGGACGGGAATATTTTCGCGCTGTGGGAGGACCAGCTGCCGGGCCAGGAACCCGCCTAACGAGGCGCCCGCCGGAGGACGAACCGGCCCGCGCGGCGCGGGTCGGCGGCTTGGTACCGGCCGTGGATGGCGCCCAGGCGCCACACCCCGGATAGGAGCGGCCGGGGTTGGCCGGTGGGATTGAGCACCAGCCGCACCGAATCGCCGGGCCCCGCGCCGGCCACCACCCGGGCCTCGGCCGGACCGAGGCCGCCCAGCGCCAGACCAATCTGATAGCGACCGGCATAGGCCCGGGGGGTGCCGCGGGCCGGCTCCAACGCCAGAGAGCCGGTGATCCCTCGAGTTTCGGTGGCGGTGGCGCTCGAGTCGGGCCACAAGGTCAGGATCCAACGGCCGGTCAGGGACGGGGGGTCCCGGGTGATCTGGGCGGACAGCGGGGCGGCAGCGGCGAGGAGCAACAACGCCAGCGCCGGTCTATGGACGGTCGTCGCCACCCAGCCGGCCGTCGACGTCCAGGGAATCCGAGGGAATCACGATGCCTTCAGCGCCCAGGGTCCGGAACAGCCGCCATTGCGCCTGCCGGGCCGCCGCCACCCGCCCGCCGTTGTACATCAGCGAAATCAGGAGGACGCCGTCCGGCCGGCCCAAATAGCCGACCAGGGTCGAGACGTTGCCCAAGGTGCCGGTCTTGGCCCGGACCACGCCGCGCTGCGGGAGCCCGCTCGCGAGCCGGTAGAGTGTGCCCGAGCCGTTCGGCGGCAGCAGCATCGGGAAGTTCCGGCCGCCCGGCGCCAACGGAAACCGAGCCAAGTAGGACACAAAGGTGTAGGGGGAGACCCGGTTCAGGTCGGACAAGCCGCTGCCGTCGACGAGCCGGACCCCGTTGTAATCGCCGGTGATTTGTTGGACGTGGGCCGTTAGGCGGTCGGCCGGGGTCGGATCGTCGCCGCCGGCCCATTTGAGCAGGAGTTCGGCCCCCAAGTTCAGACTCCGCCGGTTGATCTCGCTGGCGATCGAGTCGAACACCGGCGAGTGAACCTCGGCCAGGACGGTGGTCCCGGGGGTACTGCCGCCGATCAGGCCGGGGGTCGTGGTCCATTCGATCCCGGCATCGGTGAGCGCCGCGGACCAGACGGCCTCGAGCAGAGCCCGGGTATCCGAGGCCACCCGGGTGACCGAACGGGGCCGGGCCCGGATCCCTAACGTTCCGGCCACCAGGTATCGCCCGTTGGCCTGCGGTTCGATCCGAAGCCGCGACCGTCGCCCGTTGGAGGTCTTGGCCGTGATCGTGAAAAGCTGGCCCACTCCGGCCGGTTCGGTGCCGATCAACTGGACCGGCCGGCCGACCTTGGTGCCCGGCGCCAGGGACGCGACGACCACATTGTCGTGGATGGTGAGGTTGCCGACCAACGGTGCGAAGATCCGCCCCCGGTGCCGCACCGACCAGGTGGACGGAAACGCGGCTTCGACCCGGCCGAGTGCCGTGGTGACGGTGAGTGGTCCGGTCAACCGCCGGACGCCGCGGGCCGCGAGCTGGGTGGCCAGGTCCGACAGGCTGGTGACCTCCGCCCCTCGATGCTCCAGGGTCGGATCGCCGTTCAGCTCGAGCGCCCAAGTGCCCTTCCACACCCCGGTGGCCGGATCAACGGCGCCGGTGCCGACCACCCGGGTCGTTCGCCGGGCATCGCTCCCGAGGACGCTCCGGGCAAATCCAGTGGTGAGCAGTTTGACGGTCGAGGCGGGAATCATCGTTCGGGTGGGTTGAACCCCCCACAGCAAACGACCCTGATTGTCGGCAATTGCGATGCCCCAGGTGCCCGGGGCCCGGCGCGAAGCGTCGCGGAACCAGCTCTCCAGTTGCTGCTGGAGACTCAGGGTGCTGTCGATTGACATTTGGGCCGCCGCGGGTGGTGCGGCGGCCCCAATGAGTGTCAGCGACAGCAGAGCCCGCGAAATACCTCGTACCATCGAACCCCCGTTACTTCAGCATGGCCTTGGCGATGGTTTGCAACTGCATATTGCTGGTACCCTCATAAATCGTGCCAATTTTGGCATCTCGGTAGAACTTCTCGGCGGGGTACTCCTTCGAGTAGCCGTATCCGCCAAACAAGTCGAGCGCCTGGCCGGCGAGGCGGTTGGTGGCCTGGGCGCTGAAGAGCTTGGCCATCGCGGCCTCTTCGATGAACGGCTGGCCGGCATCTTTGAGGCGGGCGGCGTTGTAGACCATCAGCCGGCTCGCTTCGAGCTCAACTTTCATTTGGGCGATCTGGAACTGCACGCCCTGAAAATCGGCAATGGCCCGGCCGAACTGCTTCCGTTCCTTGATGTAGGCCACGCAGCAATCGAGGGCGCCTTGTCCGATCCCGATCATTTGGGCGCCGATGCCGATCCGGCCTTCGTTGAGCGTTTCGATGGCGACCTTGTATCCGAGTCCAACGGGTCCGAGGACGTTGGTGAGCGGCACTCGGCAGTTCTCGAGGATGAGTTCCGTCGTGCTCGAGGCTCGAATCCCGAGTTTCTTCTCCTTCTTACCGACCGAGAACCCCGGGAAATCGCGTTCGACCAGGAAGGCGGTGATTCCCTTGTAGCCCTTCGAGAAGTCGGCGTTGGCGAACACGATGAAAATGCCCGCTTCGGCTCCGTTCGTAATCCAGAATTTGCGGCCGGTGAGCTCCCAGTGGTCGCCCTTCAACTCCGCCTTGCATTGGAGCGCGAAGGCGTCGCTGCCGCTGGCCGGTTCCGACAACGCATAGGCGCCGAGCAGGCTGGTGGTCATCCGGGGAAACAGCCGCTGCTTCTGCTCCTCGGTGCCCCATCGCGCCAGGGCGTTGTTGACGAGCGTGTTGTGCACGTCGACGTAAATGGCGGCCGAGGCATCCACGCGGGCGAGTTCTTCGATCGCCAAGGTCGCGAGAAAGATCGAGCCTCCCGCGCCGCCCAACGCCTCCGGCACCTCGATGCCCATCAGGCCGAGGTCGAAGAACCTCGTCACCAGGTCGGGATTGAACTTGGCGGCCTCGTCCATCTCCATCACGTGCGGCTTCACTTCCGTTTCGGCGAAATCGCGGACGGTTTGGCGAAAGAGCTGCTCTTCCTCGGACAGGATGGAGAGCGGCGCGGCGGTCGTTAGGGTTTCCGACATGGTGCCCTCGGGTGGAGAGGTTCTTCGTTGGCCGGAAGATATCCAGACGCCGCCGGTTTTGAAGGGCATCTGGGTGGCCGTGTGCATGGGGACCGGGGCGGCGCATCTCCCGGACCCAATGACACTGGAGCATTCGATGCGAAACCCCACCCTGGCCATGCTGGCCGGACTGATCCTAGGCTTTCCGAACGACATCCTCATAACGGCGCAAACCGGCACGATCCAAGGGACGGTGCGAGAGGTCGGCATCGGCGGCGGAGCGCTCGCGGGGGCCCTCGTCACGATCGATGGGACCTCGCTCCGGACCTTGACCGATCGCAATGGCCGGTTCACGATCGCCGCCGTGCCGGCCGGTCGCGCCCGGGTGGGGGTCGCCTACGTGGGATTCGTGCCCCAAGCGCGGGAGATTGCCGTCCGATCGGGCCAGACCGTGACCGCCGATTTCATCCTGACCCCGGTCGGGAGCCCGCGTCCCGAGGCCAAGGACGAACAGGCCCTTGGCGCGATGCCGACCCGGGAAGCCCTCCGCAAGGTCAACGTCGCCCAGGGCCAACCGTCGTCGATCATGTACCGGTCCGCCCAGTTCAATACCGAGGAATACGGCCACCGGGACGACAACCAGTGGCAGTCTCCCCGCCGCCAGCCCCTCTCGACCTTTTCGATCGACGTCGACGCCGCGAGCTACGGCAATGTCCGCCGGTTCCTCCGGGAGGGAACCCTGCCGCCCAAGGATGCCGTCCGGGTGGAGGAGATGATCAACTACTTCCACTATGACTACCCGAACCCCCGCGGCGACCACCCGTTTTCCGTCACGACCGAGCTGGGTCGGGCCCCGTGGAACCCCGCCCACCGGCTGGCGCTGATCGGCCTCCAGGGCCAGCGGATGTCGTTAGGTGAGTTGCCGCCGAACAACTTGGTGTTCTTGATCGATGTCAGCGGGTCGATGAGTTCGCCCGACAAGCTGCCGTTGCTCAAGTCGGCATTCCGGCTCCTCGTCAACGAACTCCGGGACGAGGACCGGGTGGCGATCGTGGTGTACGCCGGGGCCGCCGGCCTGGTTCTTCCCCCGACCTTGGGCAACGAGAAGACCCGGATCCTCGAGGCCATCGACCGGCTCGAGGCCGGCGGTTCCACCGCGGGCGGAGCCGGGATCCAGCTGGCGTACCAGGTCGCCCGGGACCACTTCCAGTCCGAGGGCAACAACCGGGTCATTCTCGCCACCGATGGGGATTTCAACGTCGGCGTTTCAAGTGATGGCGGCTTGATCCGGATGATCGAGGAGCGGCGCCAGGACGGCGTGTTCCTGACCGTGCTCGGCTTCGGCACCGGCAATCTCAAGGACTCGAAGATGGAGCAACTCGCCGACAAGGGAAACGGGCACTACGCCTACGTCGATGACTTGCTCGAGGCCAAGAAGGTCTTCGTCCAGGAACTCGGCGCGACCCTCTACACCATTGCCAAGGACGTCAAGTTCCAGGTCGAGTTCAACCCGGCGCGGGTCAAGTCCTATCGGCTGGTCGGCTACGAGAATCGGTTGCTGGCCGACCGTGATTTCAACGACGATACCAAAGACGCCGGCGAGATGGGCGCCGGCCACTCGGTGACGGCGTTGTATGAGATCATCCCGGTTGACGGCGCCGGGAGCGGCGACGATGGCGCGGTCGACCAACTTCGCTATCAGGACCGGCCCCGGACCACCGGCTCGGGAGACTGGTTCACGGTCAAACTCCGCTACAAGCCGCCCCAGGCGAACACCAGCCGGCTGTTCGAACAGGCGGTGCGGACCGAAACCGGCGCGCCATCGGTCGACTTCCGGTTTGCCGGAGCCGTGGCCTCGTTCGGGATGTTGCTCCGGGACTCGGAGTACAAGGGCCAAGCGACGTTTGCGAGTGTGCTGGCGGTGGCCCGGGGTGCTCGGGGCGCTGATCAGGAAGGGTATCGGGCTGAATTTGTCCGGCTGGTGGAGACGGCCTCATCCTTGGCCGGCAAGTAGCCGGGCCGACGGTTACTTCACCACCACCTTTTTCACGAGTTCGATCGTCGGCGAATCCGCGCTCAGGCGCTTGCCTCGGACCCGGAGCTCGATGGTGCCGGGTTCGAGGGAAACCAAGACCTCACGCGGAAACACCCCGAAGTCGTCGGTGCACGCGGCGGTGGGCGAGACGAACTTGTCGTAGGCCACGATCGTCACCACGGCTCCGGTCGTGGTGACGTCTTCGCCATCGGGACGGTTGCAAGTCGAACTGCCGTAACTGTGGTACCGAACGGCAACCAATCCGGCGGGCACCGTGTCCCGGACCACGATTCCCGACGGGAACCCGGCCGGGGAGCCGGCGTCGACGATACTGAGTTGTTTGCCGGTCGGGATCGGATCAAACACGTCCTGGCAGGCCGCCACGGCCGTCAGGGCGACCAAGAGTCCGCCATAGCGCATCGATGCTCTCCTCTCGACCCAGGCGACACCGGAACGGGGGCCGGGCCCTGATGTCATGACGCGACCCGGCTTCCGGCCAACACATCGAGCACCACCGGCACCCGCCCGAGCGGCGCCGAGACTTGGGCCCCTTGGACCCGATCGCGGACCGCGGCCAGCATTTCCCGGCCAATCGCCACGCCCTCCGCGAGCGCGGCTTCCTTGCCCTGGTCGCTTGCGATTCGCATCCGGGTCAGGACCGACTCCGGGACGGTCACTCCGGGTACTTCGTTGGCCAGGAACTCGGCATTTCGCAGCGACACCAGCGGCCAGATCCCCGCGATGATCGGGATCTTGAACGACTCCACCTGCTTCAGGAACCGGTCGAGTTGCGCCACATCGAACACCGGCTGGGTAATCGCGAATTCGGCACCCGCCTCGACCTTCCAGGCCAGCCGGCGGAGCTCCCGTTCCGGATCGACGGCGGCCGGATTGCAGCCGACCCCGATCACGAAGCTGGTCGGCTTGCCCAACGGGTTTCGGCCGGGATCGAGGCCCCGGTTGAGCTGCGCCACCAAGTTGGTGAGCCCGATGCTGTCGATGTCGAACACCGCCGTCGCGTCGGGGTAGGGCCCCATTTTGGGCGGATCGCCGGTCACCAGGAGCAGGTTCCGGAGTCCGGCGGCCGCCGCGCCTAACAGATCGGAGAGCATTCCGAGGAGGTTCCGGTCACGGCAGGCGTAGTGGACCACGGTTTCGAGCCCGACTTCCCGCTCGATCATCAACCCCGAGAGGAGCGCCCCCATCCGGCTCTGGGCCCGGGGTCCGTCCGGCACGTTGACGGCGTCCACCCCGGCGGCCTTGAGGGCCCGGCATTGATCGAACATCGGGGCTGGGTCGGTGCCCCGGGGCGGGACGATTTCCACGGTCGTGATGAATTCACCCCGGGCCAACTTGCCCCCGTACCGAGACCGCTGGCCGAGCGGGATCGGGTCGGCGCCGGCGCCGGTCCGCTCCGCCGGGGACACCACGTTGACATGGCGGGGCGCCACCGACCGGACGAATGACTTCATCGCCTTGGTGTGATCGGGCGTGGTGCCGCAGCACCCGCCGACGAACCGGGCGCCGGCCTCCACCATCCGGCGGGCGTACTCCGCGACGTACTCCGGGCTCGCCATGTAGATCTTCCGGTCGGCCACTTCCCGGGGCAGGCCCGCGTTTGGCTGAGCGCTGACCGGCACCTCGACCACGGCGACCAGCCGCTCGACGACCTCGAGAATCGTCTGGGGGCCGACCGAGCAGTTGACGCCCACCACGTCGGCGCCGGCCGCGACCAGGGCGGGTCCAAAGGTTTCCGGGGCCGTGCCGTACGCGGTCAACCCATCCTCGCCCACCGTCATCTGGGCGATGATCGGCAGGTCGCTGACACTCCGGACCGCCGCGAGGGCGGCGGTGATTTCATTGAGGTCCGCGAAGGTCTCCAGGATGAAGCCGTCGACGCCACCGTCGACCAGTCCCCGGGCCTGGCGGGCAAAGGCCGCCCGGGCGTCCACCAGCGACAGCTCGCCGAACGGTTCGAGACGGACGCCGAGCGGACCGATGGCGCCGACCACGGCCGCGATGGTCCCGGCCGCTTCTTTGGCAATCCGGCCCGCCGCCGCATTGATCCGCTCGGTGTCATCGCCCAGCCCATAGTGGGCCAGCTTGAATTGGTTGGCGCCAAAGGTATTGGTCTCGATGACCTCGGCGCCGGCCCGGACGTATTCGCGGTGGATGTCACGGACCAAGTCAGGCTGCCGGACGGCCAGCTCGTCGAAACAGACGTTGACGAAGACGCCCCGGCCGTAGAGCATCGTGCCCATCGCGCCGTCGACGACGTGCACTTTACCGTCGGCGATCAGGTCCTTCAGGGTCGGCATGAACCAGGTCCTTTCGAACAAAACCCGAGGCTAAAACGGCCCCGGGCGGCGTTTTAGCGTTTGTTTAACGTGGCCGCAATTAGCGCAAATCACCACGAACCGTTGAACCGGGAAGCTAATCTTGGGCCGCCGGGTAACCAAACCAGGGACCGAGTCTGGTGGGGGCCGCGGACCTGGCCGGGGCGGGCTGAGGCTCCGGCTGGCCGTTGGGTCAGGCGACGGCTATTGTGGGTCCCATGACACTCAAACGCCTAGCGCTCGCTCTCATTCTCGCCGCGGTGCTTGGCGGTTTCGGTGCGTACCGAGTTCGGAACCCCGAGCGGCTTGATCTCGACGCCGCGGCCCGGCAGCAGGCGCCCGGTCGCTTCGTCACGCTCGGGGACGGGGTCACCCACTACGACGTGGCCGGCCCCGACAGCGGACAACGGGTGGTGCTGGTGCACGGGTTCTCGGTCCCGGCTTACATCTGGGACTCGACCTCGACTGCCCTGGCCGCAGCAGGGTTTCGGGTGGCCCGGTATGACACCTACGGGCGGGGCTATTCCGATCGCCCCGACGTTGCCTACTCCCTCGATCTCTTCGACCGCCAATTGGTTCAGTTGCTCGACTCCCTGGGCTGGCGCGATCCGGTGGACCTGGTTGGCCTTTCGTTCGGCGGCCCGGTTTCCGCAGGGTTTGCCGGGCGCCACCCGAACCGGACCCGATCGCTGACGTTGGTTGATCCGGCGGCGGGAGCCTCGGGTAGCACCCCATGGATGTTCCGCCTCCCGATCCTCGGTCCGATGCTTTGGCAGGTCTTGGCCGTTCCCGGGATGGCGGACGGGCAGCTCAGCGACTTCTTCGAGCCCGCCAAGTGGCCCGATTGGCCGGACCGGTACCGGGTGCAGATGCAGTACCGGGGCTTTGGCCGGGCGTTGCTGTCGACTCGGCTCGAGATGACGGGGGTTTCGCTCGACTCGGTCTATTCGCAGGTTGGAGCCCGCGGGACTCCGACGTTGTTGATCTGGGGCACGGAAGACCAGACCGTCTCGATCGACCTGGCCCCCGGGGTCCGGAAGGCGATTCCCGAGGCCGAGTTCCACGCGATCGGGCAAGCGGGGCACCTGCCGCACATGGAGCGAGCGCCGACGGTGGACTCGTTGCTGATTGGATTCCTCCGCCGGGCCCCCGTCCGATAGCGGCTTGGACGCGGTCGCCGGTCGTGTCAATTCGACTCCGATCCTGCTTCATCTTTTGTGTCTTTTCGTCATGGAAAGGGGCTCAAAGGCTCATTTTTCGTTACCAAACCCCGCTTTTCGGCGGTTTTCGGTGGGCACGGGCCATGCGAGACTAACCAACCCAGAAGGCGGCCCCAGGAGACTGACACCGGATTGCCAAACTCTGGCGCAATTGGTTAGAATCCAGATTCGGATACAATTTCAGTGTCACTGGAGTGCCCTCCCAAAGTAGGCACCGCTTGGTGGTGGACCCGCATTCTCGCGCCCGCGAGCCGGCGGGGGTCGTTGGCGGAGTCCGGTCCCAATTCCTCAGAGGATGTCACATGAATACGCGGATGTTCAAGCAGTGGAAGGGTCTGGTTCTTTCCGGGCTGGCGAGCCTTGCCGTCGTCTCGACGGCGGCCGCGCAGGCCGGAACGATTACCGGCAAGGTGACGGACGACGCGACCGGGGCCGGTTTGCCCGGCGCCCGGGTTCAGATCATCGGCCAGCAGCAGTTCGGGATTTCGAACGCGCAGGGTGTATACCAGATTCGGAGTGTCGCGGCCGGAACCTATACGATCCGGCTGGTGCTGCTTGGATACGGCGCCCAGCAGAAGACCGTCACCGTCGCGGCCGGCCAGCCGGCCACGGCCGACTGGACTGTGAAGCAGGCGCCGTTCCAGCTCGAGGAAATCGTCACTACCGCCACGGGTGAGCAGTTCAAGCGCGAGCTTGGCAATACGGTGGCGACGATCGAGGCCACCCAGTTGGTCAACCAGGCCCAGACGCCGGATTTGAGCACGGTGCTCAACGGGCGGATTGCCGGGGTCACGGTCATCCAGAACGACGGGGTTGCCGGGAGCGGTTCCCGGATTCGGATCCGGGGCATCAGTTCCGCCTCGCTCAGCAACGATCCACTCCTCTACGTAGACGGGATCCGGGTGACCGAACGGGGTGTCGCGCTGAGCGTCTACGCCGGCGGCGGCTCGCCGTCCTTCTTGAACGATATCAATCCCGAAGACATCGAGAGCATCGAGGTCGTCAAGGGTCCGTCGGCGGCCACGCTCTACGGCACCCAAGCGGCCAACGGCGTCATTCGGATCACGACCAAGCGGGGCAAGACCGGCCCGGCGAAGTGGAACGTCTACACCGAGCATGGCCAGGTCGAGGACAAGAACCAGTACCTTTCGGTCTGGTACTCCAAGCGCCAGGGCGGCGCCGGCCAGTGCTATCCGTTCCAGCAGGCACTCGGCCAGTGCACCATCGCGGGGCTCTTCAGCAAGGATGTCCTCCGCGATCCCGAGACGTCGCCGCTCAAGTCGGCGTACCGGTCGCAGTACGGGGTCCAGATCAACGGCGGCACCGACGCGGCCCGCTATTTCGTCGGCGCTGAGTTCGAAGACCAGCGTGGCATGTTCAAGATGCCGACGTCGGAAATCAATTTCCTGAAGACCCTTCGGGGTGCGGACGCGGTCATCCCGGCCGCCCAGCTCGAACCGAACAACCTCCGGAAGATCAACCTCCGCGGTAATCTGGCGGTGGCGTTGTCGAGCAAGGCCGACGTATCGGTCAACAGCGGGTTCGTCAACAACGACAACCTGATTCCGCAAACCGGCGACAATCTGGAAGGCGTCTTCGCGGCCGCCACGTACGGCACGGCCAATCCGGATGCGACGAGCCCGTACGGCTTTGCCCGCCCGGCGTATGGGTTTGCCAATACGATTTACCGGAAGTCCAATCACTTCATTCAGAGCGCCAATCTGAACTTCCGGCCGCTCAACTGGCTGTCGACTCGCGCCACCGTTGGGCTCGACTATATCGGCTACGAGGACCAAGGCTTGGCGAGGAACGGCGAATCCTGCCCGTTCTGCGGCAATGGCGACGGCGTCCGGACCCTCAACCGGTTCCAGAGCTACAAGTACTCCGCCGACCTCGGCGGGACCGCGACCTTCAAGCTGACGAGCCGGATCGGGTCGAAGACCTCGGTCGGTGGCCAGTATGGTAAGGACAACCTGACGGGCTCACTCAACCTGGGCCAAGTGTTGGCTCCGGGCGCCGAAACCTTCACCGGCGCCGCCAACAAGACCTCGAGCGAAGTCACCGTCCGGAGCGTCACGTTCGGGACGTATGTTGAGCAGCAGTTCAGCTTGGACGACCGGCTGTTCATCACCGGCGCGGTCCGGGTCGACCAGAACAGTTCCTTCGGCCGGGATAGTCGGTCGGCGACCTACCCGAAGATCGGCGGCTCGCTCGTCGTGATGGAGCCCCGGGAGACCGGGTTGGTGAGCTCGTTCCGGCTTCGGGCGGCGTACGGCGCCTCGGGCCAACAGCCCGGCGCGCTCGATGCCATCCAGTATTACACCGGCACGACGAACGCCCTGTTCGGCGGCGCCGCGCCGGGCGTGAGCCTTGGCAACCTGGCGACGTTCCTGGCCGGCTTGGGCAACAGCAATCTGAAGCCCGAACGGTCGAAGGAAATCGAGGCCGGATTCGACGCCGGATTCTTCAAGAACCGGGTCACGGTCGAAGCCACGGCCTACCGGAAGAACACCTCCGACGCGCTGGTGCAGCGGCTGTTGCCGGGTTCGTTGGGTTCAGTCCAGGCCCGGACGGACAACGTCGGCAAGGTGAAGAACGAGGGGATCGAAGTGTCGATCTCGACCCGGGTGATCGACAAGCCGAGCTTGCAGTGGGACGTCCAACTTGAGTTGGCAGGCAACCGGAACCGGCTCGTCGCCCTCGGCGAAGGCGTGCCGCCGATCACCGGCTTCGGGTTCCAGCAGCGTCCTGGTTACCCGCTCTTCGGCGGCTGGTGGCCGAAGATCGATTCGTATGCCGATGCGAACAAGGACGGCTTCATCGATCCGAGCGAAGTCGTGACGACCGATACGGCGGCGTTCTTGGGCGCCACCATCCCGGCCCGGACCGCCAGCTTGAACACCAACCTGTCGCTCTTCAAGGGCAAGCTCCGGATCGGTGGCCAGGTCGAGTACAAGGGTGGGTTCAACTCGCTCGAAGTCAGCACGATGTTCCAGTGCCTCTTCGTCGGGAACTGCCAGTACCTGACCGATCCGAAGACCTCGCTGTTCAATCAGGCCCGGGCCGTGAGCGGGGTCTTCGGCGATTGGGCGGAGGACGCGACCTTCTTCCGGCTCCGCGAGGCGAACGTTGCCTGGACGCTGCCGACCAAGTGGGCCCGCGCGGTGGGTTCGTCCAGCGTGGTGGCCACCTTGACCGGCCGGAACCTGCTCCATTATCTGCCGAACTTCGGCGGGTGGGATTCTGAAGTGAACACGGCGGCCGGTGTGGCCGGCGACGGGCCGAACTACAACTTCGTTCAGCCCGGCCAGCCGCGGTACCTCACGTTCCGCCTCCAACTTGCTTACTAGGAGCCGGCTACCCATGACTCAGTCGATTCCGACTCAACCGATGGCCATGATGATGACCACATTTCGTAGTGCCTTCGCGGTGGCGGCCTTGGCCGTCACTGCCGCGGGCTGCTCGACCGATTCGATACTCCAGGTCGACCGGCCCGATATCATCGACCCCGCCAAGCTGGTTGGCGCGCTCGGTGCCACCGCTCTCTACAACGGCGCGATCGGCGATGTGGCCTACGCGCAGGGCACCTTCTCGGGCGTGATGCTCGCGTCGAGCCTGTTCAGCGACGAGTTCCGGTTCGGGGGCACCCCGCCGGAAGTCCGCCAGTTCGATCTCGGCGACATCAAGGTCGAGAACTCGTTCTCGCAGCAGATCTACCTCAACATCCACCGGGGCCGGATCGCGCCGCAGAAGGCCGCTGTCGCCTTGGCCGCGGCCAACCCGGCGGATAAGCGGATCGGCGAGATGAAGGCCCTTTCGGCCCTCGCGACGATCTGGCTCGGCGAGCACTATTGCTCCGGGACCCCCTTGAGCGATTTCGGACCGCCGGAAGTCTTCGGCAATCCGTCGACGACCGCTCAGGTGTTTACCGCGGCCCTCGATCTCCTGACCAGCGCGGCCACGACGACCGGCGGGGACGCCCGGATCGTCAACCTGATCGCGGTGCTCCGCGGCCGGGCGCTCTTGAACAACGGCCAATTCGCGAGCGCGGCCGCGGCCGTTGCGGCGGTGCCGACCAGTTATACCTACGAAGCGTTGTTCTCGACCGCGGACCTTCGCACCAACAACAACATGAAGGCCTTCATTTTCGACTTCGACTACCTGTCGGTGTCGGATCGGGAAGGCGGCAACGGGCTCAACTTCGCCACGGCCGCCGATCCGCGGGTCCCGGTCAACAACGCCGGGCTGTCGCGGTTTGACAGCAAGACTCCGCACTTCCAGTTCCTGCCGTACGATTCGTTCGGAAGCCCGATCGTCAACGCCAGCGGTAAAGAGGCGCGTCTGATCGAGGCCGAAGCGGCGCTCCAGGCCAGCAACATCGGCACCTGGCTCTCGAAACTGAACGAGGTTCGGGCCTTGTACCAGATGGCCCCGCTCACTGATCCGGGCGCGGCCGGCCGGGTTGACCTGATGTTCCGGGAGCGGGCGTTCACGCTGTTCGCCACGGCGCACCGGGTCGGCGACCTCCGCCGGTTGGTCCGGCAGTATTCCCGGACCGTGGCCAACACCTTCCCGACCGGGGCGTACCACAAGGACAATTTGACCCGCGGCAGCCAGGGCAGCATCATCGTGCCCCAGACCGAGGAGAACAATCCGAACTTCAAGGCCACCGACTGCGACGCCACGAAGGCCTGATCGCGGCGTTCGGCAGGTTGCAAACCCAGCGGGGGCGGCCATCACGGCCGCCCCCGCTTGGTTTTCAGCCACTCGCGGCGTCCGTCGGGCAAACCGGCCTCAGGCGAGGTAAATTCCGGCCGGCTTTCTCGAACCAGGATCTCTCATGTACTCGATGATGGTTGCGCTGTCCGCTCTGGCATATCCGGCTCTGGGTGAAATTTCCGGCGATCTTCGGCTCGGCGACAAATACCTCGCCGCCGCCAAAGTTGAACTGGGCTGCGGCGAGAAAGCTGCCTCGGCCGTGACCGATTCGCTTGGCACCTTCCGGCTGGCCGTGGCGGCCACCGGGAAGTGCACCGTGACGGTGACCCATGAGAAGCAGACCGCGTCGCTCGACATCGTCGTGTTCGACAAGCCGTCCCGGTATCGCCTGGTATTGGAGCTCAAGGACGGCAAATACACCCTGAAGCGGGTCTGATCCTTTGACCGGGCCGGAAATTCGCGACCACAAGGACTTCTGGGACAAACTCCAGATCGTGCTCTCGCCGTTGGGCGGCCTGTTTACGGCGATCGCGGTGGCGAGTCTCGGTCTGATCGGCTCGCGGGCGCTCGACAAACAGCAGAGCAGCGAGGCCAAGCTCCGGCTCTACTCGGAATTGATGACCCGCCGGGAGGAATCGGAGGCCACCCTCCGGAAGGAGATGTTCCAGTCGATCATCGGGTCGTTCTTTGACAGCCAATCGACCTCGTTCGAGTCGAAGCTGCTCAAGATGGAACTCCTGGCCCAGAACTTTCACGAGGCGTTGAATCTCCAACCGCTCTTCAAGCACCTTCGCCGGGAAATCGCGGCCGCATCGATTACCGCCGCCGACAAACGGCTCTATGAGAGCCGGGTCAGTGAGTTGGCGCGAGAGGTCACCCGGAAACAGATCGTGGTGCTCGAAGGGGGCGGGAAGCGGTTTGACTGGACTGTCCTGTTGAGCGACAGTCTGATCAACGGTGAGCGGACCGAACAGCTGGAGGATGTCAAACTCGGCCTCGACGGCATTGAGCGCCGGTTTCGGATCACCTTATTCCGAGCCGACACCGCCCAGCGGGAGCTCCACGTCGGTCTCGAGGTCGAGACCCTGGCGCAACCCGGCGTGTTGGCGTCCGCGGTGGGCCGCTATAACGTGGAGTTCGACGTCGGGTTCTTCAATACTCCGATGATCGACAACACCCGGCTCTCCAATGATCAGCGGGTGGCGGTGGTGCTCACGGACATGAATGAGGCCGGCGCCGGCCTCAGTCTGATGTACTTCCCCGGCTCGCGGGCGAGCCTCCGGGAAAAACCCTACTACGAAGAGATCCTCCGGAAGCTGGCCGACACCTCGGCCGCCCGCGAGTAGGGGTCGTCTACCGGCGGTCGTACCCGAGATTCGGGGCCAGCCAGCGCTCGGTGTCGGGCAGCGGCTGGCCTTTGCGGGCCGCGTAATCTTCGACCTGGTCCCGGTCCACCTTACCGACGCCGAAGTACTGTGACTCGGGCCGCCAGAAGTAGTAGCCGCTGACGGCCGCGGTTGGCGTCATGGCGAAATTCTCGGTCAGCTCGATGCCGGCCAACCGGGTGGCGTCGAGCAGGGAGAACAAGAACCCCTTCTCGGTGTGATCGGGGCAGGCCGGATAGCCGGGCGCGGGCCGGATCCCCTGATACTTCTCCTTGATCAGATCCTCGTTGGCCAAAGCCTCGCCGGGGGCATAGCCCCAGAATTCGCGGCGGACCCGCTCGTGCATCCGCTCGGCGAACGCTTCGGCCAAGCGGTCAGCCAGGGCCTTGGCCATGATGCTCTTGTAGTCGTCATGGTCCTTCTCGAACTCGGCCACCAAGGCGTCGAGCCCGACCCCGGTCGTCACCGCAAAGCCTCCGATATAGTCGAGCACCCCGCTCGCGACCGGCGCCACGAAGTCGGCGAGCGCGAGGTTGGGCTTTCCGCCGCTCTTCAGGTGCTGTTGTCGGAGGGTGTGAATCTGCCCGATGGTCCGGGTGCGGGTCGGATCGCTGTAGAGCAGGATGTCGTCGCCGGTGGCGTTGGCGGGGAAGAACCCGACCACCGCGCGGGCGCGGAGCAGCTGTTTGGCGACGATCAGGTCGAGCAGGGCCCGGGCGTCACCGAACAACTCGCTCGCGGTCTTCCCGACGAGCGGATCGGTGAGGATGGCCGGATAATGTCCCGCGAGTTCCCAGGTCTGGAAGAACGGCGTCCAGTCAATCCGGTCCACCAGTTCGGCCAGCGGATAGTCGTCGAAGGTCCGGACGCCGAGGAACGACGGCGTCGGAACCGGGACACTCAGGTCGAGCGTCTGGCGGTTAGCCCGAGCGTCCGCGATCGTGACGCGGCGGTCGGTGTTGGTCCGCCCGGCGCGGTCGACCCGGATGGCCTCGTACTCCTCGGCCACCTGACGCACCAGCTCCGTCTTCAGGGTATCGCTCAGCAGACTCCCGGCCACGCCGACCGCCCGAGAGGCGTCGAGCACGTGAATGACCGGGTGCGAATAGCAGGGCGCGATCTTGACCGCCGTGTGGGCTCTCGACGTGGTCGCGCCGCCGATCAAAAGCGGGGTCGTGAAGCCCTGTCGCTCCATTTCGGTGGCCACGACGGTCATTTCCTCGAGGCTCGGGGTGATCAGGCCCGAGAGCCCGATCAGGTCGACCCGTTCGCGTTTGGCGGTTTCCAAGATCTTGGCCACCGGCACCATCACGCCGAGATCGATGACCTCGAAATTATTACACTGCAATACCACGCCGACGATGTTCTTGCCGATGTCGTGGACGTCGCCCTTGACGGTGGCCATCAGGACCCGCCCCTTGGCCCGCTGCCCCTCGGTCTTCTCGGCTTCGATGTACGGAATCAGGTGGGCCACGGCCTTCTTCATGACCCGGGCGCTCTTGACCACCTGCGGGAGGAACATCTTCCCGGCGCCGAAGAGGTCACCGACGACGTTCATGCCGTTCATCAACGGCCCTTCGATCACCTCGATCGGCCGGGTGGCGCGGAGCCGGGCCTCCTCGGTGTCCTCGTCGATGTAGTCGGCAATGCCTTCAACCAAGGCATGGGCCAGGCGCTCCTCGACCGGCAGCGACCGCCAGGCGAGATCCTTTACGTGGCCGGCGGCGTGACCCTTGGCGGTGTCGGCGACGGCCACCAGGCGCTCGGTGGCATCGGCCCGGCGGTTCAAGACCACGTCTTCGATTCGCTCGAGCAGGTCCTTCGGAATGTCGTTGTAGACCGGGAGGGCACCGGCATTGACGATGCCCATGTCCATCCCGGCCTGGATCGCGTGATAGAGGAACACCGCGTGAATGGCCTCGCGGATCGGGTCGTTGCCCCGGAAGGAGAACGACACGTTGCTGACCCCGCCGCTGATCTGGGCATGGGGCAACAGGGCCTTGATCCGGCGGGTGGCCTCGATGAAGTCGACCGCGTAGTTGTTGTGCTCCTCGATCCCGGTGGCAATCGCGAAGATGTTCGGGTCGAAGATGATGTCCTCGGCCGGAAAGCCGATCCGTTCAGTCAGGAGCCGGTAGGCCCGTTCGCAAATGGCGACTTTCCGATCGGCGCTGTCGGCCTGGCCTTGTTCGTCGAAGGCCATCACGATGACCGCCGCCCCGTAGCGGCGAACCAGGGTAGCTTGGCGGAGGAATTCCGCCTCGCCTTCCTTCAGGCTGATCGAGTTGACTACGCTCTTGCCTTGGACATTCTTGAGCCCGGCCTCGATGACCGACCATTTCGAGGAGTCGATCATGATCGGGACCCGGGCAATGCCGGGTTCCGAGGCCACCAACCGGAGGAACTTGGTCATCGCGGCGGCCGAGTCGAGCATGCCCTCGTCCATGTTGATGTCGATGATCTGGGCGCCGTTCTCGACCTGCTGACGGGCGACTTCGAGCCCTTCCTCGTAGCGGCCGTCGATGATCAGCTTGGCGAATTTCCGGGAGCCGGTGACGTTGGTCCGTTCGCCGATGTTGACGAAGAGCGAGTCGGGGCCGATGGCCACCGGTTCGAGGCCGGCCAGGCGAAGGGCGACGGGCGGCGTGGCCGGCCGCCGGGGCGTTACGCCCCGCACCGCCTCGGCGATGGCCGCGATGTGGTCGGGGCGGGTCCCGCAACAGCCGCCGACGACGTTGATCAGTCCGCTCCGGGCGAATTCGCCGAGGGTTTCTGCCATGAACGCGGGCGTGTCGTCATACTCGCCGAATTCGTTCGGCAGCCCGGCGTTCGGGTAGGTGCTCACGAACATCGGGGCGATCCGGGCCAGCTCATGGACGTACTGGCGGAGCGCCGGAGCGCCTAACGCGCAGTTGAGTCCCACGATCAGGGGTTCGGCGTGGGCAATCGAGGCGAAGAACGCCTCGGTCACCTGGCCCGAGAGGGTCCGGCCGCTGGCATCGGTAATGGTGCCCGAAATCCAAATCGGGACCGACTCGCCGCGGGCGGCAAACCGGTCCTTGATGGCGTAGATCGCGGCCTTGGCGTTCAGGGTGTCGAAGATCGTTTCGACCAAGAGCAGGTCGACGCCGCCATCGAGGAGGCCGTCGACTTGTTCGCCGTAGGCGGTCGCCAACTCGTCGAACGTCACGTTCCGGGCCGAGGGGTCGTTGACGTCGGGCGAGAGCGAGGCGGTCCGGTTGGCGGGCCCGATCGAGCCGGCCACGATCCGGGGGCGGCCATCCTGGGCCTCGAGTTCATCGGCTAAGTCCCGCAGCAGCCGGGCTCCGGCCAGGTTGAGTTCGTGGGCCAGAGCCTGCATCCCGTAGTCGGCGAGGGAGACGGCGTTGGCGTTGAAAGTGTTGGTCTCGACGATGTCGGCGCCGGCCTCGAAATAGGCTCGGTGGATCCCGGCGATCACGTCGGGCTGGGTCAGACAGAGGAGGTCGTTGTTGCCCTTGAGGTCGCTCGGCCAGTCGGCAAACCGGGTGCCCCGGTACTCCGCTTCGGAGAGCCGGTGCTGCTGGATCATGGTCCCATAGCCGCCGTCGAACACCACCACCCGTTCGGCGAGCAGGTGCTTGAGTTTGGCGATTCGGGCGGTCCGGCGGTGTTTCAGGTCGGTCGTAGCCATCGTGGCGTCGTTCCCATCAAAAAATGAGCCCGGAGGCAGACAGACGCCCCGGGCGAGCGTCTTAGCGAGTTATTTTACGTGGCCGCAATCAGCAGAAATCGCCACGGGATCAGTTGTTGGGGGACAAAGTTAGTCTGACAGGGCCTAAAATCCGAGCGGAGGGGGAATGCAGGTCACTAAATGGGTCGTTGGCTGGGCTCGAAGGATCCAGTCCGTTTTCGGCAGACTCGCCGTGGGTCTGATGTTAGGCGGTTGCGGTTCGGCGGAACCAGGCCCGGCCGGCGTGGTGCGAATTGCGGTGGTTGGGCTTGCGCCCGAGAATACGGTGGCGCTCCTTGTTGGCCAAATGGCGACCCTCAACGTCAAGGCCTACGATGAACGGGGCCGCGAGCTCGCGCTCCCACCGATCACGTTCTCCTCCGACCGCAATGACATCGCCGAGGTCGACGGGAAGGGAACGGTCACTGCGGCGGGGATCGGCAACGCCAAGATTTCTGTACGTGCCCCCTCCACTGGGGCCGGCCTGTTTGATTCAGCGCTGGTCACCGTTCTCCAGTTCGCCGGGCGCTGATCCAGTGACCTAAAGGATCGGAACGAAGGGCTGGAGCGAGCGGCTAAACTCCGAGTGCGGTCGCTGCCTCGGCTACCGAGATTCCGGTCACCTCCACAGTCTTTCTCCGGCTCGTATCCCCATGTGTCAATTGAACTTGCCGGTTCGGCAGGTGGAGCGCGCCCGCCAAAAACCGGACCACCTCAGCATTAGCTGCCCCATCGACCGGTGGGGCTTTGATCCGGAGCCTGATGGCGTCGCCGTGCCTTCCAACCACCTCGGTTTTGGAGGCCCTGGGCTGCACATGAATGACAAGCCGAATCCCGGTTGCCGTCGCGGTTATCGGGTTCATGTCCGAAAGAAGACCGACATGACCAACCCTCGGAGCAGGTAGAGGGCGAAGTAGGCCGCGATCGGACTGGCGTCGATCATGCCGAACGGGGGCAAGACCCGGCGGATCGGTACGATGATCCAGTCGGTGAGCCAGACCAGCGGGCGGAGCCACCGGGCCGTGGGCGGCACCCCGAACCAACTGACGAGATACCGGACGAAGATGGCCATCATGACCAGGCCGAACGCCGAGCTCACCGCGACCCCTGCCCAGACCCGGGGAGGAGCCTGAACCAGCGCGATGGCCCCCAGCACGAAGCCGAGGATCCAGCGAACCAGCGACACCAGGATCAAGCCGACCAGGACCGACAGGCCAAGGAGCCAGAGGCTGGCGTCCTGGGGGTTGGCTCCCCGGCGGACCAGTTGCTTCTCCAACGGCCGAAGCATGGGGTCGGAGAGGTGCCGGACGGTCTTTGACCACGGGGTAAACGGCCCGATCCGCCGTTGCCGGACCCCCCAATGGGTCAACCAGACCACGCCGGTCAGGGCGACGATCCCTAACGCGAGCGATCGGGCCACCAGATCGACGATCGCGGCCACCGCGGTGAAGGTCACCGGTCAGCCGCCCGTACAGGTCACCGAGCGGGGTGGGGTGCGGCCGCAGGCAATCGTGCCGTCCATGCCACGGGCCAGGACGCCACAGGCCGTGGTCGTCGCGGTTTCGGTGGCCGCCTCCTTCGTCGGGCCGGAGGCCTTGGCGCAGCGGTCGCCGCCGCCGAAGGTCATGCAGACCTCGCAGGTCAGCTGCTGGCGCTTGACGCTCGAGTAGGCCAAGAACGCCACAAAGCCCACCGCAACGATCCAGAACACCGCTGTACGACTGAGCCGCATCGGAACCTCTCCGGAGAAATCAGCGTTTGCCAGGTACCTCGTGGACGGTTAGGCTTCGGGTATGGGTTCTGTCATTGGACGGCTTGGTTTTGCTCTGGCGGTTCTGGGGGTGGCGCTTGGCGCGTTCCCCCGGAAAGCCATGGCGCATTGCCGTCCGGAAACGACCCAATCGTCCCCCGGGCACCACGAACACGAACACGAACACGAGACCAAAAATACCGGGTCGGCCCCGGAATGTCCTCATTGCCCGCCGGCCGAGTGCCGCCGCCACGTGGAATGCGCCACCGCCCTGGATTCGATGCTGGTGACGCGGTCTCCGATCCCGACGCCGGCCGCCGCGGTTCAGTCGATCGTGATGCCCGGGAGTGCCGAGGCCACCGGGCACCCGTCACCCCCAACACCCCCTCCCCAAACGACCCTCTGATCCGGGATCCGTAGTCAGCCGTTACCGATCAATCGAGGGGACAGATCTCATGGGAACATCGCGAACGCGGCGGTTCGTCGCGGCGCTGGTACTTGGCATGGCGGGCGCTCCGGCGCTTCCGGCCCAAGTGGATTATCGCAATCTGGACGACGCCCGCCCGAGCCGGGTCACCGATGCCTATCCGGTGGAACGGTATGCGTTTGAGTTGTCGGTGGGCGGCCGGCTTCGAACCAACGGGGTCACCGAGGCCGGGGCGTCGCCCCACCTCGAGTATGGGATCTTCCGGAACCTGATGATCGGCATCGGGGCCGAGTTGAGGGATGAAGGCAGTCACCTCGAAGCCTCGGCGTTCTGGAATGCCCGCCGGGAGACCCCAGGTTTCCCGGCGGTGTCGGTGGCCGCATCGGTGGGCGAGGACCCGCTGGTTCGGTTCCTCGCGACCCGTTCGTTCGGGCTTTCGCGGCTCCATTTCAATACCGGGCTCGACCTGTCGGGGCCCACCGACTGGTGGGGTGGCCTGGCCTGGGATCGGACCCTGTTCCGCACCAGTACCCTGGTGGTGGGCGAGCTGGTGGCCGAGCGCACGGGGCCAGGGCAGGGCGTGGAGTTGTCCGCCGGGTTCGGGCTTCGGCGCCAGGTGACGCCGACGGTGGTCCTTCATGGCGGGGTCAGTCAGGGATTGGGCAGACTCGGTACCGAATTCAACTTGGGGTTGAGCCATGCCTTTGCCATTGGCGGGCTGATGCGGGGAGCGCGCCGATGATCCGCCGTTATGGATGGCTCATGTTGGTCCTGGTGCCCGCCGTGACGGTGGCCCAAGGCGGCCGGGACGAGGAGTTCTACCGGCCGGGTCGGTTCAACTGGATGTTCCAGAAGGCCTACCCGGAGGCGGCGCGGCTGTTCAACGCCTTCGACTATGGCCACGCGATCTTGTCCGAACGGCTGACGATTGCCCCGGACGAACCGGTCGATCGTCTCGAGGTCCGGGAATTCGATTTCCTGGTGGGCGATCTCTTGAAGCGGCCGCCTCGGTTTGCGGTGGCCGAAGAATCGATCATGCCGAACTACGCCCGGATGGCCTGGCGGGCGAAGTCGATGTTCGAGCGGGCCCACGTGCTCCACCGCCAGATCTACGATGTCTACGCCGACGAACGGCTCTCGGTCGAGGCGCAGCGGGCCATGGTGGAGCAATTGACGGACTACTACTTGGCCGACACCCGCTACGCCTTTACCGATCAGCCGAAGGCGATGGAGTTGATGGACGGGCAGTATTACAGCCAAGTGTTTCGGCAGCGGTACCCGAAGTTCAACGGGCTGATCTGGGCCTATCACTGGCTCCAAGTCGGGCTCTACGAGTCACTGCTGACTGAAACCAGCCAGGAGCAGAAACGGGCCAGTATCAAGGAAAGTCTGGACCGGTTCTGGGCCATGACCGTCCAAGCCCCTGCGAACCTGCCGTCGGTGATGCCGATGACCTCGGCGGTGGCGCCGGTGTTCAGCGAGCGGCATCAGCGGGCGGCGATCATCTTCGACAACCTGCACATGTTGCACGATATCATCTCGGACGTGCTGGCCTCGCCGAAGGTGACGAAGGCGGACAAGGCCCGAGTGATCAACGAGGTGTTGGATGAGTTCCAGAATCCCAAGACGAATCTGGTCGACTTGGTGCACTGGCGGATGATGGCCGATCACATGGGTGGAGTGGACAAGATGGGCGGGGTGGCGGGCCGGAGGCCCACCCCGCCCTGAGGGCGGCTCCTACTTGGCGGCTACTCCCGGCGTGGCTTCCGGCGCGATGCCGTCGGCGATCGGGAGGGCAGCCGTCCGCCATCCGCTCGCAAAGGTGACCGTCAACCGGTAGCCCAGGGTATCGGGCACCACGGTGACGACCCCCGGGATGGTCTTGGCGTACTCCATCGCCTTGGTCACCTGGGTGGCGCGGGCCTCGACGGTGGTGCCGCCGTCCCACTGGGCCAAGGACCGGCCAATGGCTACCAGTTTGGCCTGTTCGCTGCCATACCGGGCAAACTGCTCGGCGGGAATCAACCCGTCCTGGCCGGCCGTGGTGGACTGGAGATTGTAGGGGCGGCAGGCCGCGAAGGCGCCAAGTGCGGCGGCGGCGATGAGGTAGCGCATGGCGGTTCCTTGGGGATGGTGTCGTTCAACGGCCTGAATATAAGTAGATTCCGGCAACCTCAAGCCTCGACGAACCCCACATGGCCTCGATTCCGAATACCCCCGCTCCGATCAATGAGCCGATTCTCACCTATGCCCCGGGCACTCCGGAACGCGCCGCGATCAAGGCCGCCCTCAAGGAAATGAGCAGCGAGGTCGTCGACATTCCCTGTATCGTCGGCGGCAAAGAAATCCGGACGGGCAAGACCCATCCCGTGGTCTCGCCCCACCGGCACGGTCATGTCCTGGCCAACGTGCACGAGGCCGATGCCCGGACCATGAACCAGGCCGTCCAGGCCGCCGAGCGGGGCTACCGGGAATGGTCCAACTCGAAATTCGAGGACCGGGCCGCGGTGTTCCTCCGGGCGGCGGAGTTGCTGGCCGGTCCGTGGCGCCAGGTACTCAACGGTTCCACCATGCTCGGGCAAAGCAAGACGATCTATCAAGCGGAAATCGACGCCGCCTGCGAGTTGATCGATTTCTGGCGCTTCAACGTGGGCTTTGCCGACCGGATGTACACCCAGCAGCCGATCTCCTCGCCGGGAGTGTGGAACCGGATGGAGTACCGGCCGCTCGAGGGATTCATCTACGCCATTTCGCCGTTCAATTTCACCGCGATCGGCGGGAACTTGGCCGGCACCCCGGCCCTGATGGGTAACACGGTGGTCTGGAAGCCGGCCGGCACCGCGGCGCTCAGCAACTACTACACGATGAAGTTGTTCGAGGCCGCCGGGATGCCGCCCGGGGTAATCAACTTCCTGCCCGGTAACGCGGTTCAGATTACCGAGCGGATGTTGTCCGACCGGAAGCTCGCCGGGGTTCACTTTACCGGCTCGACCGGGGTGTTCCAGTCGATCTGGAAGCGGGTCGGGGAACGGATTGCCGATTATGCCACGTACCCCCGGCTGGTGGGCGAGACCGGCGGTAAGGACTTCGTGCTGGCCCATCCGAGCGCCGATCCCGAAGCGCTGGCGGTGGCGCTGGTTCGGGGTGCCTTCGAGTATCAGGGGCAGAAATGCAGCGCGGCGTCGCGCGCCTATGTGCCGGCCAGCCTCTGGCCCGAAGTCCGGGACCGGATGGTGGCCATGATGGCCGAGATCAAAGTCGGCGACGTGGCCGATTTCAAGAATTTCATGGGTGCGGTCATCGACGCGAAAGCCTTCAACAAGCTCAAGGGCTATCTCGATCAGGCCAAGAAGGACCGGAGTGTGACGCTGGTGTCCGGCGGGGGCGCCGACGACAGCAAGGGCTACTTCATCGAGCCGACGCTCCTCCAGGTCAAAGACCCGGCCTACCGGACGATGTGCGAAGAGCTCTTTGGTCCGATCTTGACCACCTACGTGTACAAGGACAAAGACTGGAAGCAGACCGTGAAGTTGGTGGACAGCACCAGTCCGTATGCGCTCACCGGATCGATCTTTGCCCGGGATCGGGACATCATCGACCAGGTGAAGACCACGCTCCGCCACGCCGCCGGCAACTTCTACATCAACGACAAGCCGACCGGTGCGGTGGTCGGCCAGCAACCGTTCGGCGGGGCCCGGGCCAGCGGTACCAACGATAAGGCCGGGTCGTATCTCAACCTGGTCCGGTGGGTGTCGCCCCGGTCGATCAAAGAGACGTTGGTACCGGTGACGGACTACCGGTATCCCTTCATGGCGTAGTCGTCGGATTGCGCCGCCTCGGCCTGGTACTCGTGGGATGGGTGTCGAGCGCGGCGGCGCAAACCTACCGGCCGTCAGCGCTCGCCTGCGCGGTGTTTCAAGAGTCGGTCACGACCTCGATCCGGGGCACCAGCGGATCGGCCGAGGTGGCCGACCGGGGCGGCCGGTTTGGGGTGCTGGTGCTGAACGCCCGTGACTCGAGCGGTGTGATGGTGCTCGAGGCGTGGTATGACTCGCTCGACGTCTGGCGCGAAACCGCCGCCGGTCGGGAATCGCCCGAAACCGACGGGGTCGTGGGAGGCCGGTTTCGGGGCGTGCTGCAGGCGGCCGGGACCTACCGACCGGTCAAGGTGCCGTTCATTCCCGATGAGCTGGCGGAGGTGGCCGACTTGGCCGCCGTCATGGATGATTTCCTTCCGTTGTTGCCGCCGACTCCCCTCGCGGTGGGCCAACAGTGGTCGGACACCACCGGACTTTCGATTCGGCGGTTGCCCGATGGGGCCCGGACCCAACGCTATCGGTGGACCGCCACCCGGCGTCGAGGCGACCGGTACGCCGCTTCGGACAGCTTGTCGGTCACGCTCGATCAGGTGATCAAGGAAACCGGCGAGCTCGAGTGGTCCCCCGCGCTCGGACCGCTTCGCTGGACCCGCCGGATCAACGTGTCGGCCCGGATCCCGGCCACCGGCGGGGTCAAGCGGCCGGTCCGGTCCGCGGTCGAGCAGACCGTCACGGTCACCCGGCGGCCGGATCTCACCTCTCATTGCGGTTAGGCAGGAGTCCCCATGACGCAGGTTCGGGCGGCGGTCGTGCAGGAGGCCTCGGTGGCCTTTGATCCGTTGGCCACCCTCGACCGGGTCGCGGCCCGGATGGCGGAGGCGGCCGGGGAGCGGGCGGAGCTGGTGGTCTTTCCGGAAGCGATGGTCGGCGGCTATCCGAAGGGCGTGGACTTCGGGGCCCGGGTCGGCTCGCGGAGCGACCAAGGCCGGGAGGAGTTCGAACGGTATTGGAACGGGGCGATCGAGGTGCCCGGCCCGGTCACCGACCGGCTCGGCGAAATGGCGGGCGAGTTCGGCGTCTATCTGGTCATCGGGGTGATCGAACGGAGCGGGGGGACGCTTTATTGCACCGTACTCTACTTCTCGCCGGAGGGCGCGCTGTTGGGGCGGCATCGGAAAGTGATGCCGACCGCGATGGAGCGGATCATCTGGGGCTACGGCGACGGCTCGACGCTCGGTGTCCTCGACACGCCGTTAGGCAAGCTCGGTGCGGTGATTTGCTGGGAGAACTACATGCCGCTGCTCCGGACCGCCATGTACGCGCAGGGGGTTGAGCTGTATTGTGCCCCGACGGTGGACGACCGGGAGGTCTGGGGGGCCACCATGCGGCACATTGCCCGGGAGGGCCGATGCTTCGTTTTGTCGGCCTGCCAGCACGCCCGGCGCCGCGACTACCCGGCCGACTATGCGCCGATTCAGGGCAACGATCCGGACACGGCGTTGATTCGCGGGGGCAGTCTGATCGTCGATCCATTGGGGACCGTGCTGGTGGGGCCGGTATACGACCAGTCGTGCGTGCTGGTGGCGGATCTCGACATGGGGCTGATTGCGCGCGGGAAGTACGATTTCGATCCGGTGGGGCACTATGCCCGGCCGGATCTTTTCAGTCTGAATGTGAATACGGCGGCTCAGGTGCCGGTTCGGTTTGCGGGCTCGGCACTCGGCACTCGGCACTCGGCGCTCGGCGGGGGGGAATAGGGTAGCGGCACTTCAATCAAGGGAGATGGCATGGGCAACCTGAGTCTGGTGAAGGCGCTCTACGATGGGTTTGGGCGCGGAGACATCCCGGCGGTGCTTGGGGCGATGAGCCCGGACATCCACTGGCATGAGGCGGAGGGTAACCCCTACATGCCCAGTGGCGAGGCTTGGGTCGGACCGGACGCGGTCCTGAACAACCTGTTCATGAAGCTCGGCGGGGAGTGGGATGGGTTTTCGGTCCATCCGAAGTCATTCCACGATGCCGGCGACAGCGTCATCGTTGAAGCCCGGTACAGCGGGATGTACAAGGCGACCGGGAAGCGGCTGGACGCGCAGGTCTGTCACGTTTGGGACGTCAAGAACGGCAAGTTGACCAGGTTCCAGCAGTACCTCGACACCGCGAAATTCCAAGACGTCATGGGAGCCAGGTAGGGCCTAGAATATCCTTGACTCGATCATGTCTCACGTGGCGCCGTCACCAAAAGGAGTGAACCATGAAGCGGACCCGGCTGCTGCTGGTCTCGATTCTCGTCCTACCCGTCGGGGCGCGCGCCCAGGAGCCATTCACGATCGACGCGCTCCAAAGCGTCACCTCGGATGTCGGAAGCGATCCGCAGTGGCTGCCGGACGGCCGGATCGTGTTCGTCAATGGCCGTGATGGCACGCTGTCCGCGATCCACCCCGACAACGGCACCATCATACGGCTCGATCCCAGCGGGGGACCCCGCGGTTTGGCCCATCTCAAGGTCTCACCCGACGGGAAGTCCTTCGTCTATGTCAAGGCGCTGCCCGGATCTCCCTGGCAGGCCAACCAGCCGCAGGGTGGCATCGGCGCGACCGATCTGTTCGTGTGGAGTATTACGGACAAGACGGAACGGCGCCTCACCAAACTGGCGGCGCTGATTCACTCATTCTCATTCTCCGCCGACAGCCGCTCGATTGCCCTGACCAGCACTCGGCACGGGAGCGAGGACATCTACGTCGTCGACATCGCGACGGGCGACACCCGCCGCATTACGTCCGACATCCGGGTCGAGTCGATGGCGTCGTGGACGCCGGACGGGAAAATTCTTTACACCCGTCTGGATGATGACTGGATCGACCACGACGTGCTCGAGATCTCGCCCGCGGGCGGGACCTCGAGACTCGTGCTCCAGGACAAGGGTTTCTTCGACTACGGCGCGGGGCTCAAGTTCGGCTTCCCCCGGGTATCCCCCGACGGCAGGAGCGTGCTGTTCCGCTCGCAGCGGACCGGGTGGTTCACCTTCTGGGTTGCGCCGATCGCGGGCGGTGCGCCGCGTCAAGTCGCCTCGGAGCCGGCCGATCAGGTCGAAGCCCGGTGGTCGCCCGACGGCAGGCAGATCCTGTTCCTGTCGCTGACCAACGGGGCCCAGAGTCTGAAGGTGGTCCCGGCGTCCGGCGGATCGATCAAGGCACTGGTTGACCCGGGCATGGGGATGGTCACTCGGGCGGAGTGGTCGCCGGATTCTCGGCGGATTTCTTACACGATGGGAACCCCGACGACGGCCCCGGAGCTCTACGTCGTCGACGCGGCCGGCGGTTCCCCGAAGCAGCTGACCATGTCCGAAGGCAACAAGCTGGCCAGCCAACTGGTCACGCCCGAGAAGATCAGCTGGACGAACGAAGGCTTTACGATCCCGGCGTATATCTGGAAGCCCAAGAATCTCCGTCCCGGCGAGCGGGCTCCGGTCATCTTCCAGGTGCACGGTGGACCGACGTCTCAGTTCAGCGACAACTTCACCCTCCACCCGCAGTGGTTCGTGAGCCGAGGGTATGTCGTGATTGCCCCGAACGTCCGCGGCAGCTCGGGCTACGGCAGGAAATTTGAGGACGCCAACAACCGGGACTGGGGACACGGCGACCTCAGGGACGTCCTGGCCGGCGTGGCGTGGGCCAAGCGGCAGCCGGATGTCGATCCAGCGAAGATCGGCATCACGGGCAACAGCTACGGTGGCATGCTGACGATGTACGCGATCTCGTTCGCGCCGAACGTCTTTCAGGCGGCGATCTCGAGTTCAGGGTACGGCGACGTCATCGCATTCCAGACCCGGGTCCCGGTGCTCCATCACCGCAAGCTCGCGAACTACGAGCTGGGCAAGTGGCCGTCCACCCCGGAAGTCGACGCCGTCTACAAGCGCAGCTCGTCGATCCTGAAGGTGCAGGATGCCACCACACCCGCCTTCATCATTCACGGCGCGGGGTTGGCCGTGCTGGATGCCGACTATGCGGGCTACCAGTTCGCGAAGGCGCTCGAGGGTGCCGGGAAGCTCGTCAGGTACAAGACGTATCCGAATGAGACCTACTACGTATATGGGCGCGAGAACACGAAGGAGATGCTGCAGGACATGCTGGCGTTCTTCGATACTTATCTGAAGGACGGCGTCGGAGGGACGGCAGCCTCGGCCTCAAACCGATAGGGGAGCGGCGGCGCGCGCCCGGCTCGGAGCCCGGCGGGGGCGGGGGCCGTCGCCCTGGGCGAGCACTGCGCCGCCGCCTTGCCGATCGTGGCGGCGGTGGCGAGTGCCGTCCCCGCCAATCGGGCGGCGCGAATCGATCCGATCGAGGCCTTCCGAGCGGAATAAACCCCTTGTGTGGGCGGCTCGCGTTCTCCTATGTTTCGTGAACCTTCACGGGGAGACCCACCGGATGTCGGAAGTATTCCGGAGCTCCGACGAGTTCGACGAGCAAGCCCACCAGCTCTACAATCAAGGTCGCTACGACGAAGCGCTCGAGGTGTTGAAGGACGGGCTCTCGATCTATCCGTCGTCGGTCGAATTGTACGTCGGGGCCGGATACGCCTATCTGGCCCGTGAAGAATATGCCTGGTCCCGCGAAGCCTTTACCCAGGCCCTCTTCCTCGAACCGGATCACGAAGACGCGTTGGCCGGGTCGGGAGAAACCCTGCTCCGGATCGGCGACCAAGCGGCCGCCCTCCAGGCATTCGAACGGGTGCTCGGCCTCGGGTTCCACGAAGATCACGACCTCATGCTCCAGATCGGGAGGGCCTTGTTCCGTCAAGGCCTCCTGGCCCACGCCCATCGGTTCTTCGAATTATCCGCCAACGCCGAGCCCGAGTGTGAAGAGGCCGCGGCCTGCATGGGCTACGTGTCCCACCGAGTGGGCCGGGACGGCTCGGCGGTGTTCTGGCTCCGCCGGGCCCTGGCCATCGATCCGACGTTCGCCGAACCCCGCGTTTACCTCGCCAACATGCTTTACGACCGGGGCGAAACGGCGGCGGCCCTGATTCATTTCGAGCGGACCGAGCCGGAAGAGCACTTCGACGAGTTGGGGCTGTTCCGGACCATCGAGCTCAAGAAGATGTTCTTCCGCCTGGCCGACGACGACGGGACCCTCGAGCCCTGGTATCAGCGGGTGGCCGAGTTGACGATCGAGCCCCACCCGATCGACGAGCTGCTGGCCGAAATCGAGGCCATCCAGAACAACGGCGCGGTGCGCGACCCCACCCAGCTCGAACTGTTCGGCACCATGCAGACTGAATTGCAGCAGATGCTCCGGAAGCCCGGGCATCGGCCCGAGGTGCACCAAGTCGGCACGTTGGCCGGCCAGATGGTGCGAGGCACCTGGGAGGAGATCTTGACCCAAATCAAGGCGTCGGACCGGCTCGCCGCCGCCCAGTCGGTGACCGAATTCATGACGGGCCAAGCCGAGCGGGGCAAACAAGAAACCGGCGTCGTCATCCCCACCACCGACGCCGAAGCGTTCATCCGAGGCTCTGCCGAAGCGGGAGTGCTCCGGATCGTTCACTGACCCCATGCCACCCGCCGAGCGCCGAGTGCCGAGTGCCGAGGGCCGAGATTGGTCCACCGGAGTCGTTCGGTCGGTCCTGCCGAACGGCCTGACCGTTCTCATCCATCCTGATCCGACCGCTCCGGCGGTCAGTGTCGTGATTCACGTCCGGGCCGGGTTCTTCGACGAGCCGGACCGGTGGCAGGGCATCAGTCATGTGCTCGAGCACATGTTCTTCAAGGGCACCCCGGCCCGCGGCGTCGGCCAGATTGCCTCGGAAACCAAGGCGCTCGGCGGCTACCTCAACGCCTACACCAGCTACGACGCCACGACCTATTATGTGGTCCTTCCCGCGGCCGGCTTTCGCCAGGCGCTCGAAATCCAGGCCGACGCCCTTCGGAATGCCGCCATCGATGCCGGTGAGCTGAAGCGCGAGCTCCAGGTCATCATCGAGGAGGCCAAGCGAAAATTCGATAGCTCCGCGGCCCGGGCCCATGAGGTCCTCCACGAAGTGTTGTTCGATCACCACCGGATCCGGCGCTGGCGGATCGGGCTCGCAGACCAGTTGGCCGGTTTTACCCGAGACGATGTAGCCGGGTACTACGGGTCCCGGTATCTGCCGGAGCGGGTCATCGTGTCGGTGGCCGGCGCGGTCGGGGCGGGGCCGGCCCTTGAGGCGGTCGAGGCGCTGTTTGGCGACTGGAAGCCCGGCCCGGCGGCCGTCGACCTCTCGCCGGAGGAGCCCTGGCGCTACGACAACCGGGTCCGGACCCTCCGCGGCGATGTGAAGCAGGCGGATCTGGTCATCGGCTGGCGGGCGGTTCCTTACGGCCACCCGGACGCACCGGCCCTCGATCTCGCGGCGTCGGTGCTGTCCGCGGGCCGGGGTGGCTGGCTGTACCGGCACCTCCGCCAGCCCGGGATCGTGACGTCGGCGGGCGGGTACCACTACACCCCGACCGAGGTCGGGGTGTTCTCGATTTCCGCCGATCTCGAGCCCGGCCGGATCGACGAAACCCTGGCGGTCGTCGGGGGCTTGGTGGCCCGTCTCGGGACGTCCGGCCCCTCCGATCACGACCTCACCCGGGTCAAGACCCTGATCTCGGCCCAATGGGCCCGGCGGTTCGAGTCGGTGGACGGACGGGCGACGACGGTAGCGGCCGCGGAAGCGTTAGGTGGCGTGGCCGGCCTCGACGAGGACTACCGGCGGATGATGGCGGTGACCGCCGTCGAGGTCCGGGACACGGTGCGCCGGTATCTCCGAGCCGATGCGGTGTCGGCCGTGGTCTATCTGCCCGACGCGAGTGGCGCCGATCTCACGGTTGAGGGGTTGCGGCGGGCCTTCGAGGGTCCGGCCCGGCCCGCCGATCCCGCACCGAACCTCGAGGTGCTTCCGGTGTCGCCGCCGGTCCGGGCGGTGGGGGTCACCCGAACCGCCGGGGTCGCTCACCTGGCGTTGCCGGGCGCCGATCTCCTGGTCAAGGCCAAGCCCAGTGTTCCGCTGGTCACCCTCGGGTGGTATCGCCGCCGGAGCGAGGCGGAGGCCCCGGGACGGGCCGGGGTCGGGGCGCTGGCGGTGCGCGCGGCGGCGCGGGGGGCCGGCTCGTTCGATCTGGCCGGCCTGGCGGATGCATTCGAGGTCCTGGGCGGCTCGTTAGGCACCAGTGTCGCCGCCGATTGGCACGGGTTCGGCGCCTCGGTCCTCGCCGCCAACCGGGATCAGGCCCTCCAAACGATCCGGGAGGTGGTGGTGGCGCCCCGGTTCGAGCCATCGGAGGTGGAGCGGGAGCGGGAGACCATGATCCGCGAGGCGGTCCAGGCCGCCGATGACATGTTCCGCCGGCCGGTCGATCTGGCCCTCGGCGCCGCGTTCGGCCCCAGCGGCTATGGTCTTCCGGCGAAGGGCACACCCGAGACCCTGGCCGCGCTCACGCTCGATGACGTCCGGCAGTGGCACGGTCGGGAACTCGCTCAGTCTCGGCCGGTGATCGTGGCCGTTGGTGACCTCGATCCCGACGAGGCACTGGACCGGCTTGGCGGGATCCTAGCCGATCTGCCGGCGGTGCCGTCCGGCCCGGCGTCGGCCTCGGCGCCCTGGACTCGGGCCGAGCCGCTCAGCGCCGAGGACCGGAACAAATCGCAGACGGGCCTGGCGATGGTGTTTCCAGGCCCCTCGCGGTCCGACCCCGACCGGCACGCCGCCGAGGTTCTCGCGGCGGTGGCCAGCGGCCTGGGCGGACGGCTGTTCTACGCCCTCCGCGACCAGCGGTCCCTGGCGTACACCGTCATGATGTCGAGTTGGCAGCGGCTCTCGGCCGGCGCGATCGTCACCTACATCGCGACGTCGCCGGAACGAGAAGCCGAGGCCCGAGCCGCCATGCTCGAGGAGCTGGATCGGTTCCGGCATGAACTGGTCCGGCCCGATGAACTCACCCGGGCGGTCAACTACCTGGCCGGCCAAGCCATGGTGCACCGCCAAACAGCCGGTGCCCAGGCTTCCGAGATCGTCGACGCTTGGCTCCTCGGCACCGGCTTGTCGGAGCTCGACGACCCGGCGGCCGCCTACCGCCGGGTGTCCGGCGAGGACCTCCGGCGGGTGGCGGAGCGGTATCTGGTGGCCGACGGGCGGGCCGAAGGGTTGGTGAGGGGCCGGTGAGCGAGTCACCCGAAGCGCCGGTTGGCCGGGCCGGTCTGTCGTCGCATTGGACCGCGGCGGACCTCCTGACCGGGGTTCGGATTCCCCTGGCGATCGCCTTCGTGCTGGTACCCCATACCGGATGGCGCCTGGCGTTTCTCTGGATGGCCGGGATCAGCGACTTCATCGACGGGTTCGTGGCCCGGAAATGGGGCAGTTCCCGGCTGGGGGCGGTGCTCGATCCGGTCGCGGACAAGGTCTTTGTGGCGTCGGCGTTCGGGGTGGTGCTGGTCTCGGGGGCGCTCGCGTGGTGGGAGGTTGCGCTGGTCTTGGCCCGCGACCTCGCCGCGACGGCTGCGTTTTTGGCCACGGTGGCATTTCGGCGGCCATCGGCCATCCAGGCTCGGGTGGCCGGCAAGATCGTCACGATCGGCCAGCTCTTGGTCCTTTGGGCGTTCCTCCTGGAGTCGACCCTGCTCCGGCCGATTGCTTTGGCCACCGGCGCGGTCGCGGTGTACGCCATCATCGATTACGTATTCGTCGCTCGTCAGGAGCATCGAACCTTGTGAAGAGCGGGAGCAAGTCATGAGTGACGTCAAAACCGTCGCGGTGGAGTGGCAGGGTGGGATGCGGTTTCGAGGCGGAGCGCCCGGGGGCCCGGCTCTCACGATCGACGCCGACGGCAAGGAAGCCCCGGGCCCGATGTTGGCCCTGTTGATGGCCGGGGCCTCCTGCGCCGGAGCCGACGTGGTCAGCATTCTCGAGAAAATGCAGGTCAAACTCCGGAAATACACGACCGAAGTTCGAGGGGTTCGGGCCGCCGACCACCCGAAACGGTACACCGCGATTTGGTACCGAATTGTCCTGGCCGGCGATGGTCTCGATGAAGATAAAGCTCGTCGCGCCATCGACTTATCGCTCACCAAGTATTGCTCGGTGTTGCAGTCCTTGAACCCGGATATTCCGATTACCTACGAGCTCGTCCTCGAGCCGTGAGAGCCGGCTGGGTCCTCCTGTTGCTCGGGGGGTGGTGGGGTGGTCACCCGGCGGTCGGCAGGGCCCAAGAACGGCTGGCCGTTGGGCCGGCCCTCGAGTTCGTGGCGAGCGATCCGACGGCGGTTCTGCTCGGGCCGCGGTTTCGGTGGCGGTTGGCCCGGGACGTGGGGCTCGCGGCCGGGGCCGGCCTGGCTCGCCGGGGCGGCGATTGGGCCGGCCGGGGCGAGGTGACGCTGCAGCTCCGATTCGGGTCGTGGGGCGGCGCGAAGACTGTATGGTACGCGATGGGCGGCGTGGCGGGTGCTACGGGGCCATCCGGCGGCGGGTATCTGGTGGCGGGCGCCGGGGTTGAGACGCCGGCCGGCCGGGGCTCGACCTGGTGGGGTGAGCTCGGGGTGGCGGGCGGCGCCCGGCTGGCGGCGGGCTATCAGGTTCGGATCAAGGGTCAGAAACGATCAAAGGCCGTCCCGGGGGACGGCCCTTCATCGATCCAGAGCCGAGTCGGATCTACTCGGCGGTTGATGCGGCCACTTCAGGCTTCCGGGCAACCGGGCGACAGAACCGCTCGCCGAGGACTCGCACTTGGGCGAGTTGCTCCTCATCGAGATCGGGGAATCGTTCGACCAGGTATTGCACGGTGTCGTCCAGCCACTCTTTTTGCTGATCCGGCTCGGCTTCAACCACCCCGCACCGCAGGATATGGCTGAACAATTCATCGCGGGCTTGATCAAAGAGGGTTGGGGTTGACGCGCTCTTGTTGAAGGGCTTCTTCGGTTTGGCCATTGACCTTCCTTGCTGGTAGGGGCGGGTGGCGATTCCCGCGCCTTTGGGTGTATAGACCTCCAATTATAGCCTGGAATGCCGGTTCCGGCCAAGGGGGAGGGTGCCGGAGGGGCCGGGGGACCCGATTACATTTGCGGGCGGTCACCCGGTCAGGGAGAGGGGCCACTCATGGGCGAGCACGATGAGGTGTATGGCCGCGAACGGCAGCGCCGGCTCACGGCGCTGCTCCGGGACTTGTCCGAGCGGATTCAGGACCTCGATGAACGGGGTGAGTTGCTGGAGTCGGCCCCGGAACTCTTGAAACGCATGGGTGAACTTCGCTCGGAACTGTTCCACTACGAGGTCCGCTCGACGTACGACACGCCGGAAATCGCCGACAGCCGCCGGATCGTCGACGAGGCCGAACAACCACCAGAATCTTTGGATTCCGAACCCGAGGACGATGAGCCATGGCGTCAGCCGCCAAAATGAAGAAGAACGCCCCGCCGCCGGCCCCCGCCCGGTCCTATCTGCTGATCGGGGCCCTGGCGGTCACGGGCGCGGTGGTGCTCGGGTATCTCGTGATGAAGCCGAAGGACGTCAGCATTCCGGCCAACGTGACGGTGCTGACGGCCGACACCGCGGGGTTTCGGGGCTACGTCCTGGGTTCGGATTCGGCCAAGATCGAGATCACCGAGTATGCCGATTTCCAGTGCCCGGCCTGCGCCAGCTTCGACGTCGTGCAGTTCAACGTCGTCAAGCAGCAACTGATCGAATCGGGATTGGTTCGTTACCGGTATCGGGATTTCCCGCTTCCGATCCACCCCAACTCCCGGATCGCCTCGCATGCGGCGGCCTGCGCTAATGATCAAGGCAAGTTCTGGGAGATGAAGGCGGAGATCTACAACCGCCAGGCGGAGTGGGCGTCGCTGCGGTCGGCGGCTGGATACTTGGGCGATTTGGCGGCTCAAGTCGGCGTCAACCGGGGCCAGTACGACGAGTGCATGCAGTCAGCCAAATACGCCGGGCGGATCGAGGCGAGTCTTCAAGAGGGGACGAAGCTTGGGGTGCCGTCGACGCCGACCTTCTTGATCGGCGGGCAGCTCTATCCGGGCGCGTTGTCGTCGGATAGCCTCGCGGCCAAGGTTCGCCGTTTGGCGGCGACCCCCGCGCAATGACCAACCGGTTGGCCCTCGCCATCCTGGCGGTGGCGGGGCTGTTCATTTCGCTCTATCTCTGGCTCTACAAGCTCGGGAAGATCGGCACCATCGCCTGTGGCACCGGCGGGTGTGAGACCGTGCAACTCTCGGCGCAGAGCCGGTTCCTCGGCGTCGAGGTCGCGCTGATCGGGGTGCTCGGCTACCTGGTGCTCCTCGGGCTGGCCCTGCTGGTGCTCCACCCGAAGTATGCCGGCGCGAGTTGGCCGCTCACGTGGCTCATGGTCCTGGCCGGTGGCGCGGTGCTCTTCACGGCCTACCTCAAGTACCTCGAGTTCTTCGTCATTCACGCCATTTGCCGGTGGTGCGTCGGGTCGGCGGTGGTCATCGCGACGATGTTCGGGGTGGCCGTGGTCGAGTGGCGCCGGGCCCGGAGCCCAAACCCATGAGCACTCCTGCCAATAGTCGCCAGACCCCGACCGGTAAGGCCCTGGTGGGCCTGACCTTCGCGGCGCTGGGCGTGGTCTATGGCGACATCGGGACTTCGCCGCTCTACGCGCTGAAGGAGTGTTTCGCGGAGGGCCATGGGCTGGCCCGGACGCCGGAGAACGTGATCGGGGTCCTGTCGCTCATTCTCTGGTC
>JANMHX010000390.1:0-13381 GCA_031375485.1 Gemmatimonadota bacterium
CGGCTTCGTCGCGAGCACGGCCAAGTATCGATCGCCCAGGGTGCCGGTGTGAAAAGTCGGCGTGACCGGCAGGGCGGTCTTGTAGAGGCTCGGGATCCCCGCCAAGTATCGCGCGATCCGCCGGCCCGGCCCGAGGACGAAGAGGTTCCCGTTCGGGACCATGGTGGCGGACTCGACCCCGGCGGCCAACTGCCGGGTCCCTCGGGACTCGAGGTCGATGGCAAAGAGGTTCTTGGCGGTATCAACCGCCCAGAGCAGTCGGGCCTCCGGATTGATCCCGACCAGATCTCGGATCCGCGGGACCGCCGCTCGGCTGCTCCAAATCGGGGTGCCGAGGCTATCGGGGTTGAACGCCTCGACGAGCCCGCCGCTCTCCGGAAGCCGGATGACCGAAACTTGTCCCCCGACCGCCGGGAGGTCCGGCGGGGCTTCGACATCGGCCGCCGGGCACGCCGCGAACGACAACAAGCCGGCGATCAGGGTGACGCCCCTGATCGCCGGCCAGGTAAGGGGTCGAGTGGAGACTAGAAGGTCGGTCCGAGGCTGATCGTCCACACCCCACCTAGGCCTGAGCGTTGGAGCGGCCGGGAATAGTCCAGCCGAAGGATCAGGAAGTTAAGGAGGTTGGCTCGCAGGGAAACCCCGTAGCTCGTCAGCGGGACTCGGGTGCAACTGCCGACCAAGACTCCGGTCTGGGGATTTCGGGCGCAGGCATTGGACTGGCCGGCGGGCCGAGTCAGCGCCACGGTCATGCCTTTTTCCCAGAACACCCCGGCGTCATAAAAGACCGCCGCTTCGATGGCCCCGGGAAATCCTCGGAGGGGAATGAATCCGAGCCCACCGGCAATCAAGGGGAACCGGATCTCGGCGTTAAAGACCGCCGCCCGGGTGCCGATCAACTCGTCGAATGACGAGCAGCCGGTAATCGACTGCTGGTCGTTGGCATCCAGGCATTCGTTCTTCCGGAACGAGCCGGCCGTGTAGCCCCGAATCAGCTCGGTGTTGCCGCCATAGAACCGGAATCGGCTCTCGTCCCGGCCCATCCGGCCGTAGAACATCCCCCGGGTGGCCAGGACGACGTTGCCGATCAGGCGGTCGTAGCGGCGCATATCGGCGGTGAGTGAGGTGAATTTCCAGCCTTTGCCGATGACCTCGAGGTTTTGGCCGATCTCGAAGCGGGCCCGCCGGCCGAGGAACGGGCCTACGTAGGCGGACAGGGAGTTGTCGTAGACGTAGGCCATCGACGGCTGCAGGTAGGTAATGCTCTCCAGCCCTTTCGTCTCGAGCGTTGGCTGCCGACTCGGCACCCCGCTGTTGGCGAAGTACGGTTCTCTGATTTGGAGCAGGTCGTCGTGGATGTTGGCGAAGGAGACGCTCCCCTCGACCCGGGCAAACCGGCTGAACGGGTAGAAGAGCTGCGCCGAGACGTCCCGGAGCACCAGGCGCCGGATACTGGTGACGAAGGTGTTCTCGTCCGCCGACGGTCCCGGCTCGATCAGGCTATTGTCGTAGAAGAAGTACGGCTGCTGCTGGACCCCGAGCGCCCAATTGAGCCGCTTGCTCAGGTTGACGTATTGAGCCACGAACTGGGTTTCCGGGAGCCGGCCGTTCAGCGACGCGCCAAACACCAATTGCTGGTTGGAGAGCATGTCGCCAAGCACGATGGTGGCCGAGCCGGTCACGCCCCGACCAAAGTTGTCGCGGACGTAGCCGATGGTTGGGCGGGCGACATACTCCGGTTCGAATTTGGCTTTGTAGGGCCGGTTGATGAAGTCGGTCGTATCGGGCGCCTTGATGTCGACTGAATCGAGCAACTTGGCGATGGTGACGGGGGCGGGCGCCTGGAGCGAATCCGGAATCGGGGGCAGGGAATCGGTCCGACGAAAGCCCGCCGGTCCCCGGTACAGGGCACTGGAGGCCAGGACCTCCGGCGGCTTGGGCGTGCCCGGCTTGGTGGTGTCAGCGGCCGGGAGGAGGAAGCGGGGAACCGGTTGCGCTTGTACCAGCACCTGCGGAGCGGAGTTCTGACTGGGCTGCCACGGCGCTTTCTTCAGCGAACGCGGATTGGCCAGGGAGTAGACGTCGTATTTGCCCTGCTCGAAGTAGACGAATGCCATCCGGTCGGCACCCCTCGACCAAGACAGCACCGGCGACAGCGGCGTGATGCCCTGGACGCCGGTGTAGAAGTCGGTGATCTGATAGACCTGGCGGTCCTTGAGATCATACAGGAACAGGTTGGCCACTTCATCCCGGTCCGAGACGAAGCCGATCGACTGTCCGTCCGGAGCCCATTGGGGGCTTGAGTTCCGCCCTTGGTCCATGCCCGGAAGCACTTCGATCTGGCCGCTCTCCAGATGGAACAGCGCCAGGCGGAGGTCGCCCCACTTCAGGGCCTCGAAATCCGTGAGGGGGCCGCGGTCGGTGGAGAACGCGATGGTCTTCCCGTCGGGGGACCACACCGGGTGAAGGTCGGCGTATTTGTCGTTGGTGAGCCGCCGCAGGCCGGTGCCGTCGATGTTGATGACGTAGAGATCGGAGATGCCGCCGTCGAGCCCCGTAAAGACCAACTGCTTGCCGTCCGGGCTGAAGGTCGGCGTGGTCACGCCGGCCAACGGTACCGTGATGCGGCCGATCTGTTTGTTTCGGGCCGGATCGACCAGGACGATGTCGTCCTTGCCGCTTCGCTTGGCCGCGAAGACCAACATCTTGCCGTCCTCCGACCAAGCCGACGACGAATTGAAATAGCGGAAGCTCTCATAGTTGCTGGAGAAGCTGGACTTGAGTAGCCGCTTGATCGGCTTGCCGGTGTTGCCGTCCGCCATCCAGAGATCGACGAAGAAGAAATCCTTCTCGCTGAAATAGGCCACCCGCGATCCGTCGGGCGACAGGGCCGGGGCAAGGTGCCAGGTGCCTTCCGCGATCTTCTGGGTCAGGAGCGGCGTGGACATCGTCCGAGCCTTGACCCGCTTGCCGATCTCCGGCAGGTATTGCTTCGTCACCGCGTCCTGCCACTGGACCACCAGCTGATCGAAGGTCATGCCAAGGACCCGCCGGAGCGCCAATTCGAGCCCGCCTCCGATGGCGTTCTTGGTGATGGCCCCGATCGCCTCATCGCCCCACCGCTGGCCGATGTAGGTGATCAGGGCGTGCCCGAACTGGTACGGAAACACCTGGAGAAAGTCGTTGGCGGTCGGGAGCTTGCCTTCGATGGCACCGTCGCGGAGCCACATGGCGGTTTTGGTGTCGATCGGTCCGAGTGAGAAGTACTCCGACATGCCCTCGCCGAACCAGAGCGGGGCATTGGCGCTCAGGATGCCTTGGATGCCGGCACCACCTCGTCCCCGGGTCCAGATGTCGAACTGGAACTGGTGGGTCATTTCGTGGGCAAGGACGTGCTCGTTGTCGGCGTAGGAACCGGAGAGCGGAAAGGTATTCCGGTGCCGAAGGAAGTCGGTGAAACCGCCGGTGCCCTCGTCGACATCACCGCCACCCAGGTTGGTTTGCTGGAAGTCGCTGTGGGAGGCGTAGAGAATGATCGGCTTCCGTTCCTCGAACTCATGGTTCAGGACCCGCGACAGCCGGGCGTAGGATCGTTCGGCCATCCGGGCGATGTCGAGCGCGGCCGGTCGTTCGCTCTCGTAGTAGTAGACGTCGAAGTGCTCGGTCTGAATGATCTTGAAATCGAACCGGCCATACTGAACCCGGTTCCGGCCGAAATACTGGGCCGACAACAGCCCGGGGACCAGGATCAGACCGAGGAGCAATGAGGCGAGGCGACCCATGGTCATACCTTTCGTTCGGGCGCCGGAGTGAAATTCACCACCGGCGCATCGTTCCAAAGCCGCTCGAGCTGATAAAACCCGCGAGCTTCCGGGTGGAATACATGGACGACGAAATCGAAGAAATCGAGCAACGCCCAGCGTCCGTGTTGCAGTCCCTCGACGTGATGGGGCGCCAGTCCGAGGGCGGCCATCCGGTCGAGGATCGAGGCGGCGACGCCCCGCACATGGGCGTCGGACGTGCCGCTGGCCACGACGTAGTAGTCGGTCGTGTCGGAGAGCCCTCGCAAATCGAGGGCGACGATATGTTGAGCCTTCCGGTCGTCGGCCGCTTCGAGGGCGGCCTGAATCACGGCGGGCAATCGCTTCGGACGAACGTCAACCACGAGGGTCCTTGGTTTGGTGTTCGGGCGTACCATCTTCGACTTGATAACAGACCGCCCACGCACCCGGGCCGGCATGGGTCCCCAGCACTCCGGTTGCCAGCGAGACAAAACAATCCCGGGGTTGGTAGGCGGCCACCAACGCTGTCCGGAGCCGCTCGGCCGTGTCGGGGCTCTCGGCGTGAGCCACGCCGAATCGAACGGTCTTGGGGCGGGGCGTAAGGGCCCGGTCAACCCACTGAAGGACCCGGGCCACCAACTGCTCCCGTCCCCGGACTCGATCGATCGGCACCACCCGGCCCTCGTGGTCGAGCGAGAGGATTGGTTTGACGTCGAGCATCCCGGCCAACCAAGCCTTTCCTTTCGATACGCGGCCGGAGCGCAAAAGGTTCTCATAGCGATCCACCGTCAAGAACAGCCCCGACTGGGACCGTACCCTTTCCAGCTCTGTGACAATCGCTTTTGCGTTCCACCCTGACTCCGCGAGCTCGGCGGCCCGGAGGGCCAGCATTCCGAGCCCGAGCGAGGCGGACCGGCTGTCGAAGAGCGCGACATGGTCGAGGCTCGCGGCCCGGATCGCCGCTTGGCCGGCCTGGACGGTTCCCGAGAGCGCCCCCGACAGGAGCACGGCCACCACCTCCTCGGCTTCGGCGAGTGCTGACCGAAACGCCTTCACGAACTCACCCGGCGTGGGCTGTGAGGTCGTCGGCAGGGCCTTGGCCCCGCGGAGCTTCTGATAGAACTCCTCCGGCTTGAGCTCCACCCGGTCGCGGAAAGTGGTGTCGCCAAAGGTGACCTGGAGCGGAATCAGGGCGATCCGGTGCCGGTCGAGGACGGCATCCGGAAGGTCGGCCGAGGAATCGGCCAGGATGGCGACCGGACGGCGGTCGTCATGACTGAGCGCCCGGTGCTGGGCCCGCATGTCGTCGGCCTTTCGGCTGGCGATGGTGCCCCACTTCCCGACCGCCGCATACACCGCCTCCGGCGTATCGGTATGAACATGGATCTTCAGGATATCGCCGATCTGGGCCACCACGACGGAGCCGCCGAACTGGTGGAGCAGGGTCCGGACTTCGTTCGACGGCGGGAGCTGTTCGCCGCGGATGACGCACTCGGTGCAGAACTGGAAGTCGCGCTCGGCCGACACCGTGAACTCGGCGGCGGGGTTGAAGTCGCTCGTAGCCTCGCCGACGGCCGCCGCGAGGATCGGGTCGCCCTCGATCAGGCGGACCACGCCCTCGAGCATCCGGACGAATCCCTTGCCGCCGGCGTCCACCACGCCGGCTTCCCGCAAGACCGCGAGCAGGGACGGGGTTCGGGCCAGGGCTTCCTGGCCTTCGGCCAGCATCCGGCGCATGAACTCCGCCATGTCGACGCTGGCTTCGGCGGCTTTCTCGGCGGCCGACGCCGCGTCCCTGGCCACGGTGAGAATGGTGCCTTCGCGGGGCTCGTCGAGCGACGAGTACAAGGTGTCGGCTGCCCGCCGGAGCGCCTTGGCCAAGTCCGGCGCGGTGGCGGTGGTCCGGTCGCCGATCGACTCGGAGAAGCCGAGGAGGAAATGGGCCAGCATCATGCCCGAGTTGCCCCGAGCGCCCAGGACCGCGGCCCGGGCCGCGACTTGGGCCGTTTCGCCCAGCGGAGCGTCGCCGCGGGCCCGGAGCGCGTCGGCCACGGCCCGGAGCGTAAGGCTGAAGTTCGTGCCGGTGTCGCCGTCCGGCACCGGAAACACGTTCAGCCGATTGATTTCATCCCGGCCGGCCTGGACCCAATCGGCCGCCGCGTACATGGAGCGAGCCAACCTCGGTCCGTCCACATACGCGATGCCGATGGGCATGGGTTACTCCGACTCCACCGTCACTTTGAACTCGGCCCGGACTTCGGCGTGGAGCCGGACCGCGACGGCATGCACCCCGAGCTGCTTGAGTGGGTGCTCGAGTTCAATTTTCCGCTTGTCGATCGTGAACCCCGCTTTGGCGAGCGCATCGGCGAGATCGCCGGTCGTAATCGAACCAAACAGCTTGTCGCCGTCGCCGGCTTTGGCCTTGAGGGTGAGGTGGGCGTCGCCGAGCTTCGCGGCCAACTCGGCCGCCTCGGCCTTCTCGGCGGAGTGCTTGGTCAGCCGCGCCCGCTGCTCCTGCTCGATCCGCTTCTTGTTGCCCTCGGTAGCCTCGAACGCGAGCCCGCGGGGCAACAGAAAATTTCGGCCGTAGCCGGGTTTGACCTTGACCAAGGCGCCGGCCTTGCCGAGGCCTTTGACGTCTTCACGAAGAATGACTTCCATCGGTAGTACCTCCATCGGGAACCGGGCGGTTCCGGAAATCGAGCCAGGTATCAGCCAGCCCAAGGGTGACGAGCGTTCCCAAGGCAACGGGGAGCGCGAGGAAAGCAAAGGCGAACATCAACAGCTTGCCTGGCAGCGGCCAGGTCCGGGAGGCGTGCAGGGCGACGGCAAACCCGCGGGCCCCGTAGAGGCCGACCCAGATCACCAACAGATTCTCGGCCAGCCGGCCGGTCGGCTCGCCGAGCGGCGCCAGCGCCAAACCAAGGGTAAAGATAGCACCCCAAACGAGGTGGTCATTGAAGCGAAACGCGCGGAACGGGTCGGGCGGCGGGGGGAGCGGCCGGCTCGCGATCCGGTGATACCAGCGCCAGGAAAGTCCGAGGCCCAACAGGGCCTGAAGTGCCACCATCCCGGGGAACAGCCGGGCCACGGAGGCGGCCGATTCTTTCGCCGCCGCCACCTGATCGCCGGCCGCACCTTGGAGCCACAGGTCGACCGAGCGACGAATCTGATCAGCGATGGCGGCATCCACCGGGGTCAAGTCGATGGCGTACCAGAGAATCCAGGCGGCCAGGCCGGCGCCGCTGACTCCGACCACAATCAGACTCCGGACCACCGTCGACAGCTTGGGCAGGAGGTTGGCCACCACCACGAACGCCGCCGCCGATAAGAGGCCGGCGGTACCAATCAATCGAGAGGGCAAGTCGGCCCCGCCCATGTCGACCACGAGCTTGAGGCTGCCGCCTCCCGCCAGGGCGATCCAAATCCATTCCCGGGCGGTCTTCGGCCCGGAAAAGACCAGCAGGAGCGCCAGGGGAGCCAATAGAAAAAGTGGTGGCGCCAAGAACAGAAACGCCACCACCAGAAATGCGGTCCCGAACGCGGGGCGCTGCCCCGGCTCCGCCGGCGTGGTCAGCCCGCGTACCCCTTGATATACGGGAGAATGGCCAAGTAGCGGGCCCGCTTGATGGCCACGGCGAGTTGCCGCTGGTGCCGGGCGGTGACGCCGCTCAGCCGGCGGGGCAGGATCTTGCCTCGCTCGGTCAGGAACCGCGAGAGCAACTTCTCGTCTTTGTAGTCGACAATCCGGATCCGCAGCTCGGCTAACGGATCGCCTTTACGATGGCGGCTCATTCGTCATCCTCCTCTTCGGAATCGGCCGGCTTGACGGCCGCGTAGTTCGGCGGGGTCGGGGGCTCGTCGTTGACGACGACCAGATGCCGGATGACGGCGTCGTCGAGCTTGATGGCCCGTTCGAACTCCGGCAGCGCGGTGGAATCGGCAGTGAACGTGGCGACCACGTAGTAACCGGTGTCCCGCTTCTTGATCTGGTAGGCGAGCGCTCGGCGGCCCCAATGGTTGAGCTGGGGCGCTTCGGCCCCCGGCGTCGCCACGAGCGCGTGAAACGCTGCCAGCTTGGTGTTGATGGTTTCTTCGTCCAGTGTCGGATCGAAAATGTAGACCACCTCGTACGGTCGGGCCATGCACACCTTCCTTTGGTCAGGTTGCCCCCGCCTTGGGTGCAGAAGGCGGAGGAGGAGATATTTTGACTACGCGCAAAGATAGCCGGACGCCGGGGCTCTGACAACCCGAAATCCCGGCGGCGCCGGACCACGGAAACCCTTTGGATTGAAAAGGTTAGCTTTCACCCATGCGAGTAGAATCGATCCAAACCGGCCAGCCGCGCACCTTGGGGAACCCGGGTTCCGCCGATCCGCTCGACGCGGTCTGGACCAGTGCGATCTGGAAGGATCCGGTCGAGGGGCGGGTGTCGGCCGGGGCCGAGGGCCTGAGCGGCGATACCCAGGTCTACAAGAAGGGACACGGGGGTCCCGAGCGGGCGCTGCTGTGGTACCCGGCCGAGCACTACCCCGAATGGCGGGTCGAAAGGGGCCACCGGGACCTCGGGCCCGGCGGGTTTGGCGAGAACGTGACCGTGAGCGGCCTGCTGGAGCGGTCGGTCTGTGTCGGGGACCTGTTCTTGGTGGGCGAGCTCCGGGTGGAAGTGTCCGGGCCGCGGGAGCCCTGCATGAACCTGGTCCGGCGGTTCCGGCGGCCGGATGCGATCGAGCGGGTCGTGGCCACCGACCGGAGCGGGTGGTACGTCCGGGTCCTCAATGAGGGGTGGCTCGAGAAGGGCCTCCCGATCACGCTGCTCGACCGGCCGTACCCGCAGTGGACGATCGACCGGGCGGCCCGGGTCAAACGGGCCCGGAACTCAGCCGAGGCGGCGCTGCTGGCGTCCTGCCCAGCCTTGCTCGCCGACTGGCGGGTCAAGCTCGGCGCTAGACGTTGAACCGAAAGAGGAGGACGTCGCCGTCCGCGACGACGTACTCCTTGCCTTCCGACCGCACCAAGCCCTGCTCCCGGGCGGGCTTCCATCCGCCGACCCGGACAAAATCCTCGAACCCCACCGTCTCCGCTCGAATGAAGCCCCGCTCGAAGTCGGTGTGGATTACCGCGGCGGCTTGGGGTGCCCGATCGCCGTGGTGGATGGTCCAGGCCCGGACCTCCTTCTCACCGGCGGTGAAATAACTCCGGAGGCCGAGCAGGTGATAGGCGCCCCGCGCCAACCGGTCGAGGCCGGATTCGGTCAACCCGAGTGAGTCCAGGAAGTCTTTCCGGTCCTCGGGGGCCAGCTCCGACAGCTCCATTTCGACCTTCGCCGAGAACAAGACGACCTCCGCGGCTTCGCCAGCCGCGGTGATGGCGGCCCGGAGCGCATCGACGTGAGCGTTACCGGTATTGATGTCGGCTTCGCTCACGTTGGCCGCATAGAGGACCGGCTTGGCGGTCAGGAGATTGAATTGGCGGAAGGTGGCCGCCTCCTCCTGGGAGGGGATCACGGTTCGGGCGGCCTTGCCCTCGGCGAGTGCCGCCTGCAGTTCGGTGAGGAGCTTGGCCTCGAGCTTGGCTTGGGGGTCGCCCGATTTGGCCGCGCGGACGCTCTTGTCGAGACGTTTCTCGACCGCAGCCAGGTCGGCCAGGCCCAATTCGATGTTGATGATGTCGCGATCGCGGGCGGGATCGACGGGTCCCATGACGTGTTGAATGTCGTCGTCCTCGAAACAACGAACGACGTGAACGATCGCGTCGACTTCCCGGATGTTCGCGAGGAACTGGTTGCCGAGACCTTCGCCTTGACTGGCCCCTTTGACCAGCCCGGCAATATCGAGAAACTCGACGACCGCGGGGACCGTCCGCTCGGGCTTGACGAACGCCGCAATCCGGCCGAGCCGGGGGTCCGGGACCTCGACCACGCCCGTGTTGGGTTCGATCGTGGCAAAGGGATAGTTGGCGACCAGGGCCTTGGCCGACGTCAGGGCGTTGAAGAGGGTCGATTTCCCCACGTTGGGGAGGCCGACGATTCCGAGTCGAAGCATAGCGTGCAACCTAACGGTTTGGCCGGTCGGTTTCTACCGCCGGATTGGGCCAACGACGATGCAAAAGAGGGCGGACCGAAGCCCGCCCTCTCTCGGGGAAAGCGCGCTGAGCGTCCTACTTGTGGAGGCTCGCGAACCAGGGCGCCAACACGAGCGAGACGACGCTCATCAGCTTGATCAAGATGTTCATGGCCGGGCCCGAGGTATCCTTGAACGGATCACCGACGGTGTCGCCGACGACGGCCGCCTTGTGCGGATCCGAGCCCTTGCCGCCGTGGGCCCCTGCCTCGATGTACTTCTTGGCGTTGTCCCAGGCGCCGCCGGCATTGGCCATGAAGAGGGCCATCATGACGCCGGTGACCGTGGCGCCGGCCAGCAGACCGCCCAGCGCCTTGACGCCGAGCAGGGCGCCGACGACGACGGGCAGCGCAATGGCGGAAACGCCGGGAATGATCATTTCCCTCAAGGCCGCGTTGGTCGAAATCTCGACGCACCGCGCGCTGTCGGGCTTGACGCCGGGCCTGCCCTCGAGCAAACCGGGAATTTCCCGGAACTGGCGGCGAACTTCCTCGACCATGCCTTGGGCCGCCCGGCCCACGGCGGTCATCGTCGACGCCCCGATGAAGAACGGCATCACGCCGCCGATGAAGAGGCCGATGACGACCATCGGGTCGATCAGGTTGAGCCCGGTGACGTTGAGGCCGACGGCCGAGGCATAGGCGCTGAACAGCGCCAACGCCGTCAAGGCCGCGGAACCGATCGCGAAACCCTTGCCGATGGCTGCGGTGGTGTTGCCGAGCGCATCGAGGCCGTCGGTGATCTTCCGGACGTCGGCGCCAAGGTGGCTCATTTCGGCGATGCCGCCGGCATTGTCGGAGATCGGCCCGTAGGCATCGACGGTCATGGTGACGCCGACGGTGGCCAACATCCCGACGGCCGCAATCGAGATCCCGTAGAGGCCGGCCATCTCGTACGACAGGTAAATCGCTCCGCAGATCAGGAGCACCGGGATGATGCAGGACTGCATCCCGACCGCGAGGCCGGCGATCAGATTGGTGGCCGGGCCGGTCTTCGAGGCTTCGGCAATCCGCTCGACCGGCTTGCTCGAGGTGTAGTACTCGGTAGCGAGGCCGATCAAGATCCCGGATACCGTGCCCGCGACGACCGACCAGAACGGCCCATAGACGGGGTAGGCGACGCCGGCTTCATTGGTCATTCCGAGGGGCATCATGCCGGTCAGGACATAGGCGAAGACCAGAAACAGCCCCGCTGCGATGAAGGTGACGAGGCGGAGGGCGGTGGCGGGGTTGCCGGCTGCCAGGAGGCGCATGGTCAGGATGCCGACGAGCGACGCGACGAGTCCGGCGCCGGTGTAGGCCACCGGCAGCAACATGGCGGTCATCCGATTGTCATCGGTGATCAAGGTCGACGTGGCCGCCAAAGCAACGGTCGCGATGATAGCACCCACATAGCTCTCGAAGATATCGGCGCCGAGTCCGGCCACGTCGCCGACGTTGTCACCGACGTTGTCCGCGATGGTGGCGGGGTTACGGGGGTCGTCCTCGGGAATCCCGGCTTCGACCTTGCCGACGAGGTCAGCGCCGACGTCGGCGGCTTTGGTGAAGATCCCGCCGCCCACCCGGGCAAAGAGCGCGATCGACGAGGCACCCATCGCGTAGCCTGAGATGATCTCGGAGAACAACTTGGCGTTTCCGGCGGCTTCCGCCGGTCCGAGGAACATGAAGACGATGGCGACGCCAACCAAGCCGAGGGAGGCTACGGCCAGTCCCATGACCGCGCCGCCGGAGAAGGCGATTCGAAGGGCCGCCGCTTGGCCGCTGCTCCGCGCCGCTTCCGCCGTTCGCACGTTGGCTTTGGTGGCACCCTGCATCCCGATCCAGCCGGCCAGGATCGAGCAGAGGCCGCCAAAGACGTAGGCAACGCCGGTTTTGGGATCGACCGCCCAGGCGAGGAGCCCGGCAACGACCAGAATGAACGGCAGCAGGATCCGGTACTCCGCCTTGAGGAAGGCCATGGCACCGAGATGGATCTGTTCCGCGAGGTCCTTCATCGCTTCGGAGCCGGCGGGTTTCTGGCGGATTCCGGCAAAGGTCAGAAACGTCGCGACGAGACCAATGATTCCAATGATCAAGGCGTAGAGCGTGAGGTTCGACATCATGAGCAGAGGCCTATCGGGGTGGGGTCAGGGCTCAGTGGGCTTCGGATTCTTGTTGTACCTGGTCATGGCGGCTTCGATTCCGTCGGCGAGCCAACATTCGACGGCGTCCGCCATTGGGTCGAGCAATGATTCTATCGTCCGGGCTTCTTCGCGATCGAACCCCCCGAGCACGAAGTCGGCCATGTCATCATAGTCAGGCGGTAACGGTCCCACCCCGATCCGGAGCCTGGCGTAGTCCTGACTTCGGAGCGCGCCTTCGAGGCTTTTCAGCCCATTGTGGCCACCGGCTGAGCCTTTGGCCCGGAGCCGGAACCGTCCGACTGGCAGCGCCACCTCATCGACCAACACCAGGAGGTCCTGGCCCGGATCAAACCCGGTTCGGCCCCGAAGCGGGCCGAGTACGGCGCCGCTTCGGTTCATGTAGGTCTGCGGCTTCAGCAACTCAACGGCTCGACCGCGAACCGACCCTCGTACTGCCCGAGCCGGTCCATCCCGCCGGAAGGGACCGAAGCCCCACCGGGCCGCAAGATGGTCGGCCAACGCAAACCCGGCGTTGTGTCGCGTGCCATCGTATTCGGGGCCCGGATTGCCGAGCCCAATGATGGTCCGCAGGGTTTAGTCCTTCTTGGTGTCCTCGTCCTCGTCAGTCGCCTTGGCCTTGCGGATGAGCTCCGGCTCAGACGACGCCGCCTCATCGGCAGCCGCAACCGGCGCCACTTCCTCGGCCTTCGGCGAGACGACCAAGCAGATGGTGACGGCCCCATCGGTCATGATCTCGAACTTGCCGGCCACCAAGTCGCTGACGTGGCGGGATTGGCCGAGACCCAAGGTGGTGACGTCGACCTCGACGTACTCCGGAATGTCGCCGGGAAGGACCTTGATCTCGATTTGGTGCAACGCGGCTTCGAAGACACCACCGCTGTTGCGAACCCCTTCGGCGGTTCCGACGAACTTGAGGGGCACCTCGACGGCAATGGCCTCGTCGGCGTGGACCTCGTAGAGATCGACGTGAAGAATGTCGCTCGGCCGGACCGGGTTCCGCTGAATTTCGCGAATCAGGGCCTTGATCGGCTGGCGGTCCGCGATGGTGACATCGAGGAGGGTATTGCCGGCCCGGACCTTGGTCAGCAGCCGTTCGAGGGCCACCGCATCGAGTTCGAGTGACTCCGCGTTCCGGCCGCGTCCGTAGACGACGGCGGGAATCTTGCCGCTGCGGCGGAGGGAACGGGCGGCGCCTTTGCCGGCCCCGGTTCGGGTGTTCGCGTTGAGAAGAGCTGCCTTAGCCATGTCGTGCCTCGTCCTTCGGTATCAATCGAACAGCGAACTGACCGACTGGTCGCTGTGGGTATAACCAACCGCCTTGGCCAGGAGGCCGG
>JANMHX010000391.1:0-2245 GCA_031375485.1 Gemmatimonadota bacterium
CGCCGCAGCCAGCCAGACGGCCGGGCCGATCCTGGCGATACAGGACGTAATCCGCTCAGGCTCCGGCTATGGACTGAATACAACGGCGTCGCTCTCGCTGCGGATGGCCAGGCAGACACCCCTTTCGGCCTCGGCGCTGGGCCGTAGCGTGGGAGTCTCCGTGCAACGCGGACTCACCGTTCCCTTCGACATCGTCGTCCTCCACATCAGGACCGCCAAGCCCGCCGCTCAGTCGCTACGGGCGTTGAGTTCGCTCGGATTGACTCCGGCTGACGTCGCCTCTCAGCGATCACTGTTTGACTCGAACGCGTTCGCGAACCTCAGCGGCGGCGCCTCCGATAGCACGGAGTTCCTCCTCACCAGGCCCGCCGCCGAATTGCCCCGTTTCCTTGACCTCGTCGCCAAGCTCCCGCCTGAAACCGGGACGGATCTCGGGCTCTTCTTCTTTGGCGTGCTGGACCACTCGGCCGAGCTCCGCGCCCGCGAGCGTGACAGCGCCACGGCCGTCCTGCTGGCAGACGCGCGACGGCGTGCCGAGCCGTTGGCCCGGCTGCTCAACCTCCCGCTGGGAAATGCCAGGAACATCGGCGATGGCACTCCGGGCACTCCGGGAGTCATCCCGTTTGCGGATTATCTCTCCGGCGGGCTCCTGGATTTCTACACCGAGGTCTCCGGCTTTTCCACCTACATCGGACTGGCCGTCGAGTTCGCAGTCGACTAGGACGCCATGCGACTCGCGCTCCCGGCTTCGCTCCTCCTCGCCGTTTCGCTCCGCGGTCAGACTGTCGTAGCGTCCAGCGATCGCTTCCTGTCGCTGCCTGGCGGGGGCGAAGCCATCTTCGTCGTCAACGTGACGGCGCCGGCCAGCCAATCGCTCGCTGGCGTTCTCGATGCGCTGGCGCCCGCCGGCATTCGTGCGCAAGACCTCGCGGGCCGGGCCGTGGGGCGCTTGCCCGGCGGCGGCGAGCCCGCGCCGCTGGCGCATTACCTCCTCTTCCGCATCGCCCGGCCCGCCAGCCGCTACGCCGAAACGAAAGGCATGCTACAGGCATTCGAGCCCCGCGCCGGTATCGCGCTCGGCTTCGATGTGCGCACCCAGCCGGGCCAGGACGATATCGACACCACGCGCGCCAACGCCCTGCCCGGTCTGTTTCGCGAAGTAAAGGCGCAGGCCGAACATACCCTGATCGAAGCCGGATACCGGCCGGGCGCGATCGTCGAGTTGGTGGAATCGATCGAATCGAACCGGGGATTCGGAGTCCGGCTCACGCTCTCGCTGCGTATGGCGCGGCTGGGCGCGCCGGCCAGCCAGACGGCGATCGTCTCGACGGTGGTAGCGCCTCCAGCCGAGCCGTATCGCTTCGGGCCACCGGTTTTGCATGCCACGTATACCATCGGTCCGCCACGGACTCGAGCGCAATTGTTTGAAACATTAGCGCCCGCCGGTTTGAACGAAACCCATCTGACCAGCGTGCGGACCGATCCCTACGCAACCGGAAATGAGGTGGCATTCACGTATGAATTCTCGGCCCCGGCCGGCGATGGCGACGCCGTGGCTCGGCTCTTGCGGTTGCCGATGCCGGAGGGGAGCGGGGCAAACATCCAGTATCCCGCGACGGTCTCGGCTGCTGCCCCGGCCGCCCTGGCCAACGCCGCCCGCCTGCGCGCCGCCACGCTGGCCGGCTTGCTCGGCGGTACGCTGGGCGAGAGCGCGGGAGTGAGCCCCGACATACTTTCTTCACGCCGCGTGGGTGTCCTCATCGGCTTCATCGGCCGGCCTCGCCCCGGTCAAGTGAACCTTTTCGAGCCCGGCGCTCCCGGTCCATTGCGTTATCGTTTCGCAGTAATTAACGCAAACCAGTGAGGCTGCGGTAGAATAGAAAGGTCCCTCCCATATCGGGCTGTGGCGCAGCCTGGCTAGCGCGCTTGCTTGGGGTGCAAGAGGTCCCGGGTTCAAATCCCGGCAGCCCGACCATCGATTCCCCCGCCGATCGGCGTCATTCCTTGGGCTTTTCGGCCGGCTTCTTGGCCTCGGCTTCGCCTTGCTCGCGTTTCTTGAAAACGCTCTTTACGCCCCGGCCCACACTCACGCCCACCTTCTTCGATCCGGCGCCGACGTCCTTGCCCATCTCGCCCATGCCCTTGCCGAAATCCGACGCGCCTCCACGCAGATCGCCGTCCGCGGTCTTCTTGCCCAGGCTCTTGCCGCCTTTACCGGCCGCGCGGCCCGCCTTGGTGGCCGCGT
>JANMHX010000070.1:0-13532 GCA_031375485.1 Gemmatimonadota bacterium
CCCCCGCCCGCGCAGGACCGGGTTCTGGGCAAACGATTAGGAGCGGCGGCGGTGCGCCCGCTCGACGGTCAATCGGGTCGGTGCTTGCGGGAACGGTGCTCGAGTCGGGCGCACTAGATGTGCGGACTGAAAAGCTCGGCAAAGACACGATGTTCGGACGGATCGTCGCCCTGGTCGAGACGGCCGAGGAGCAGCGGGCGCCGGTGCAGAAATTGGCCGACCGCGTTGCGGCGTGGCTCATCCCGGTGGTGTTGGTGTTTCTCGTGGTCGTGTACCTGGTCACCCGGGACGTCCGGATGATCATCACCCTCCTCATCTTTACGTCGCCGGCGGAGCTGGGCCTCGCCACACCACTGGTCATGATCGCCGCGATCGCGCGGGCCGCGCGGAGCGGGATCCTCCTCAAGGGGGGCCTGTTCCTGGAGACGCTGGCCAAGGTCGACCTGGTGGCGCTGGACAAGACCGGAACCCTCACCCTGGGCCGGCCCGAAGTGACCGGGATCGACCGGTTCGACGACACGATCACCGACGTCCGCTTGCTCGAACTGGCGGCGGTAGCCGAGCGACGGTCCAGCCATCCGTTGGCGGAGGCGGTGCAGCGACACGCCAATGAGAACGGCATCGCGATCGGCGAGCCGGAGCAATTCGAGGTCGTCAGCGGGCGGGGGATTCGGGCCCGATTCGAAGGAAGAGATATCCTCGCGGGGAATGCCGCCTTCCTGACCGACAATGGGGTGAAGGTTCCGCCGTCGGCCGGCGGGGAAAGCGAGACCGCCATCTACCTCGGGGCGGGCGGGCGGGCTCTGGGGCGGATTCGGCTCGCGGATCGCCCCCGTCCAGGCGCCAAGGACGTCATCGCCCAACTCCGGGCCAGCGGGGTTAAACGGGTCGTGATGCTCTCCGGTGACAATCGCGGGGTCGCCACCCGGATCGGCGCCGAGCTCGGTGTCGACGAGGTCGAGGCCGACCTCTTACCAAATGCCAAAGTGGAGTTGATCCGCCGGTACCAAGCCGAGGGCCACCTGGTCGCGATGGTGGGCGACGGCATCAATGACGCGCCGGCCTTGGCCGCGGCCGATGTAGGGATTGCGATGGGAGTCGCCGGCACCCAAGCCGCGTTGGAAGCCGCGGACGTCGCCCTAATGACCGACGATTTGGGCAAGATCGTGGAGGCGCGGGCCATTGCAATGCGAGCCTACCGAACGATCAAGGAAAACCTGATCGTCGGGGTCGGCGTGGTCCACGGGCTGGGGATCGCCGCGGCGCTGCTCCACCTGATCGGACCGATTCAGGCGGCCTTGATCCATTTGGGCCCTGACGTCCTGGTTTTTCTCAACTCAGTCAAGCTGCTCCGGGTGTCGATCCGACTGCCTTCGGTGCCGGCCCGATTGCCTAACCACGCTCAACCCGACGGGTAGGTTGTCAGGGCGCCGGAGCCTTCCGTCGCCCGGACGTGTGGAGGTGCACCACCAGCCACCGTCCGTTTCGGTTCTCCAGGACGGCGGTGCCCCGACCCTCGCTCTCCGCGGGTCCGCGCGGCGTGTCAGCCCCTAACTCGTACCGGAACGATGCCCAGGCCACGTTGCCCCGCACCTGGGGCTCGACGTCGTAGTACCGAAGCCGGAAGTTTTTCATTTCCTTGAGTTCTGGGCCCAGATGGTGGTCGCGATAGTCTACCCAACCCTTGTTCACTCCCGCCCCCTCGATCACCCGGACCCCCGGGTCTTGGGCGTAAAGGGTATCGAGCCCGGCGAGGTCCTTGGCCACCGACAGGGTGGCGAGCGCCTCCACAACCCGGCTGATGTGTTGCTCCGGCGTTTGCGCCGAGCCCATCACTGAGCCCGCCGTGGTGAACAGGGTGAGAACGACGACCGATCGGACCTTACGCATGACGGATGATCTCCTGAATTTGGGGGGCCTAACCACCTCACGAATCGGACTGGGCTGCTATAGGGCACGAGCGGACCCGGGAAGGGTCATTTGGAACACCGCCCCCGGCGCGTTGCCGAGGAACTCCAGGCGGCCACCGTGGGCCTCGGCGCCGGCCTTCGCGATCGCCAGCCCAAGTCCGGTTCCTTCCCGCGCCTGGCGGGCCGGGTCGCCCCGGAAGAAGCGAACGAACAGACGGGGGACATCGTCCGGCGGAACCCCGGGGCCGCTATCAGAGACCGTGAGCGTTACCACGGGCGCGGGCTGGAGTACGACTCGAACTTCACCCCCCGGCCGGCAGTATTTGACGGCGTTGTCCACCAGATTGCTAATCACTCGCTCCAGCAACCGCTCGTCACCCAAGACGGTTCCACCAATCCCGTCAAGGCCGAGACGGATGCCTCGCGCGGCCGCCCCGGACTGATAGCGGGTGATCACACGATCGGCGATGGCCCGCACATCGAGCTCGGCGACGTGCTCCAGCGGAAGGGCCGCGTCGGAGCGGGCGAGGAGGAGGAGGTCGGCGGCGAGCCGGGATAGGCGCTCCACTTCCTCCTGACATCGGATCAGGGTGTCCCGGTACTCGGCTCCGGCTCGGTCTCTTTTCAACGCGACGTCGATGTCTCCCTTGAGCACGGTGAGTGGCGCCCGGAGCTCATGGCTGGCATCGGCCGTGAACTGGCGCTGGATCCGGAACGCGCCGTCGAGGCGGTCGAGCATCCGGTTGAGTACCGTGACCAGCCGGGTGAATTCCTCGACGTCGGCGTGGGCCGTGATCCGCTCGGACAAGGTTCCCGCGGTGACCGATTCGGCCTGGGTGGTGATCTCGACCGTCGGCTGAAGGGCCACCCTGGCGATCCGGCGTCCGAGCCCGTAGACACCGACGGTCGCCAGGAGGGTGAGAAGGAGGAGCAGGACCGAGAAACTGACCAAGGTTTGGCGCACTGGTTCGGTTGGCGCCGCCACCTGGAGGAGGTGAACTTGGTGGGCCATTCCAACGAGAACGAGCGGATAGATCACGCTCCGAATCCGCCGCCCCCGCCACTGGTGGGTGGCCCAACCGATCCGACCCGCCTTCGCCTGCTCGAAGGCGTCCGGCGGAAGGTCCAGATCGAACCCGAGATTTCGGCTCCGCACGACGGTCCGCCCGTCGCTGGTCCAGAGTTGCGCGTAGCGGATCAATTCGGCCGCGGGCCCCTCCCGGGCGGACAGCAGCACGCCCTCGTGAAATTGGAACTCCGAGCCTGCCGCCGCGGCGCCGGCCTGGGCCTCGACCTCGGCCAAGTGAAGGATGGTGCCGTCGAGCTGGCGGTTCAGGATGGTCCGGAGGGCCAGAACGCTGGCGCCGCCCACCGCGACGAACAGCACCAGGCCACCCGCCGCCATCCGGATCGCCAGCGCGGCTTGGAACGATTTCACCTTAACTCGCCCCCGTGACGGAGGACGTAACCGGCGCCGCGGATGGTCTGGATCAACCGTCCTGCCGATTGCTCGAGTTTTTTTCGGAGGTTCGACACATGGGCATCCACGACGTTGGTCTCGGGATCGAACGACATGTCCCAGACCTTCTCGAGGAGTTGGACCCGGGTCACGACTTCCTCGGGATGAAGCAGGAAATACTCGAGGAGGCGAAACTCGCGGGGCGAGAGGTCGATCAGCCGGCCGCTCCGGCGGACCTGTCGTTTGAGGCGATCCATCTCGAGATCGTCGAAGCGGAGCAACCCGGTCACCCCGCCGCCCCGCCGCCGGGTCAGGGCCGTGACCCGCGCCAGCAACTCGTCAAAGTCGAAGGGCTTGGTCAGGTAGTCGTCCGCCCCGGCATTGAGGCCGCGGACCACGTCCTGGGTGGAATCGCGGCCCGTGAGCATCAGGATGGGGACGTCGACGCCCTCCCGGCGAAGCTCGACGGAGAGCTGGAGGCCGTTCCGCTTGGGTAACTGGACGTCGACCACGATCAGGTCGTAGGGATTGAGGTGGCCTAGGAACGCCCCCTGGTCGCCGTCGGGTGCCACGTCAACCGCGTGGCCCTCTTCTTCGAGCCCCTGCTTGAGAAAGCGGGCGGTCTTGGGATCATCCTCGACCACGAGTATCCGCACCGGTGCCCTCCTGATGGCGTAGGCCTGGTTGGACGGTAGTGAGGCCCTGGCCGAAGTCCAACGAGGGAAGGGCCCCTCAAGGAATCTTAATCCTAAGTTGCAGGATAACCGCGGGCCGCCCAGCAGATCCGAGGCCGATGGCCAGCCAAGTAGACGGGCAGGGCCGCATTGAATTAGGTTACCCGGAACCCATGACGATCCGATCTCTGACGCGATGGCTCGTCGCGCCGCTTGCCTGCTGGCTGGTGATCGCTCCGACGATCGCAGGATTGGCGCACGAGCGGGCCCATCACGCAATGGCCGGCCACTCCGGCCGGTTGCCCGGCGATCACGAGCACGACTCCGATCACGACCATGGATTCCCGAAGTCCGGCTCGGAGCACTCGGCCTCCGGAGATCACGCCGATTCTGGACATCATGCCACCCGGATCGGTTCGGGTCTGTCCGCCCGCGCCGACCTTGCCGTTGCGGAGGAGCCGCCGACCGGCACGTTCCGCGCTCTGGTGGTGGCCCGACTCCGGCTCGCCCTCGTTCCGCTCCACCGCCAGTCCGACCAAACGCATCATCCTCCGAGTCTTCCCCGAGCCCCTCCGCGCGTCTAACCCGGGTTCCGAATCGAACCCGAACCCATCCGGGTGCCCGCGAACGAACCTGATCGGTCCGTTCGGGCCTTGGTTTCCGCTATTTCGGCTGGGGTACTATACGCGAGAGACTGCATGCGAATTGCCATTGTGTTGCTGGCGTTGCCTGGACTCCAGGGCGCCTTGACGGCGCAGGAACGCCTAACGCTGTCCCGGGCCCTCGAACTCGCCCGGGCCACCAGCCCCGAGTTGACCTCGGCCCGGGCCGAAGCCCTGGCGGCGGGCGCCTCCGCCCGCCAGACCGGAGCGTGGCCCAACCCGAGCCTGGTGTTCGGCCGGGAGCGGACCAGCGGGCCCGAAGGGGTCAACGGGCAAGTCACGATCCATCTCGAACAGCGCCTCGAGGTAACCGGGGTCCGCAGCGCCGACCGGTCGGCTGCGCTGGCTCGGGCCCGCGGAGCGGAGGCCGACCGGTCCCGGGCCGGGCAACTCCTCGACGCCAGGGTGACGAGATCGTTCGTCCACTTGGTCTCGGCCCGGCGCCGGGCGGCCCTCTCGGATCGGCTCCGGCAGTTGACCGACTCGGCGGCCGCGATCGTCACCCGCCGGTTCGAGGCCGGCGACGCGTCCGGGTTCGACCGGCGCCGACTCGAGCTCGAAGCGGCCCGATACGGCGCCGCCGTGATCGCCGCCCGCTTCGAGGCCGATAGCGCCGCCACGGGACTTGCGGCCCTGATCGGCCGGCCGGGATTTGAAGTCGAGGTCGTCGACACGTTACCTCCCCCGGGCCCCGTCGCCTCCATCGACTCGCTCTTGCGCCGATTGCCGAACCGGTCCGACCTCCAAGCCAGCGAGCTCATGGTGGCGGCAGCCACCGCCGAGGCAACGGCCCGCTCGCGCGAGTGGATCCCCACACCGACGGTGTCGGCGGGCTACAAGAGCGAGGAAAGCGCCGGCCGCCCGGGGCGCTTCACCGGCTTCGTGGCCGGCCTCGCATTTCCGCTGCCGCTTTGGGACCGCCGCTCGGAGGCAACGGCGAGCCGGCTCGCGTTGGCCGACCGGGCCCGGGCGGATCGGGACCGACTCCACCGAGACGCCGCGACGGAGGTCCGCCGTTTGGCGTCGGGTCTCCGGGCGCTGATCGAGCAGCGCCGGATCTTCGGGCGCCGCCTCGGCCCCGACGCCGACCTGGCGCTCCGCTCGATCGCGGTGGCGTTCGCCGAGGGCGAGCTGCCGGTGGCCCAATGGCTCGATGCGGTGCGGGCGTACTACGAAGCTCAAGCGGCGTTACTCGATCTCGATGCCGCCATCGCCGAGCGCCAAGCGGACTTGGCGGCTGCCACCGGACCAACTGAGATCGGGGGTGTTCAATGAGAAGCACGATGACCCGCTGCGGCGCGGCTCTCGGTTTGGCCCTGGTGGCGGCGTGCGCCAAGCCCGAGCCCGCCTTGGTATTCGAGATCGCGACCGAACGGATCACCCGGTGGACCGACTCAACCGAGTTGTTTCTCGAGCACCCGACGCTGATCACCGGTGAAGCCGCGAAGTTCGCCGTCCACCTGACGGACCTCACCGACTTTGCCCCGCTGGCCAGCGGCGAAGTCACCTTGCGCCTCGTGCCCGTTGCCGGCGGCGCCCCAGTCGAGGCCGTCCAGGGTGAGCCGGGATCACCGGGGATCTTCGGCCCAACGCTCACGCCTGGGCCGGCCGGCCGGTATTTCATGACGGTCTTCGTGAGAAGCCCCCAAGCCACGGACTCGATCGCCGCCGGCGAGGTGGTGGTCCACGCCACCATCGATGACGCGCCCGACGCAGCGCCGGCGCCGCGCGGAACCGCTTTCCTCAAAGAGCAGCAGTGGAAAACCCGGGAATTCCGAACCGCCTTCGCGGTGGAGGGTTCGCTGGTGGGCTCAGTAGAGGTGCCGGGCGAGATCGTTCCGGCGGCCGGGCGCCGAGTCACCGTCACGGCTCCCCTCGCCGGGACGATCGATCCCCGGGTCGGCTCGGCCCTCGTTCCAGGGTCGCGGGTGACCACCGGCCAGATCCTCGCCTCGTTGTCACCGGCGTTAGGCGAAGGTGGCAGCGCCTACGCGAAGGCCCGGGCGGGCCTCGCCGAAGCGGAGGATGAGCATGCCCGGGCAGAGCGGCTGGTTGCCGCGGAGGCGGCCCCGGCCCGGCGGCTCCACGAGGCGGAGGTCCGGGTTCGGGCGGCGCGGGAAGCCTTGGCCGGCTTCGGGGGCGGCGAGTTGGTGGACGGCAACCTTCCGGTCCGGGCCCCGATCGGGGGGATGATCGCCGCCCGCCACCTGACCGGCGGAAGTCTGGTCAGCGCCGGCGCCCCCCTGGTCACGATCGTTGACCCAGGGGTCGTCTGGCTCCGAGCGCTGGTGCCGGCCGCCGTGGCACCGACCCTCGATCGGCGACGGCCGGCCAGCCTTCGCATCGACGGAACCGGGGAAGCGATCGAGACCGGCTTGGCCCTGGCCGTCGCGCCGGTCATCGACTCCGTTTCGCGGACCGTCGAGGTGCTCTATCCGGTCGGCAACCGCGACGGATCGATTCTCATCGGCGCGACCGCCCGGGCGCTCCTCCCGGTCGGTGGATCGCGGAACGGCGTGATCGTGCCGGCCACCGCCGTGCTCGAGTTCGACGGCCGGCCCACGGTGTTCGTGCAGATCGCCGGTGAACGATTCGAACCCCGCGTCATCACGATCGGCGCGCGGAATGCCAGCCGGGTGTTGGTGTCGGGCGGGGTCGCCGCGGGTGAGCGGGTCGTCACCGAGGGCGCCTATCAGATTCGTCTGGCCTCGCAGAGCAGCGCGGTGCCCGCCCACGGCCATGAGCACTAGGAGGCTATCGTGCTGGATCGGTTGATTGCCTGGTCGCTCAAGAACCGGACCTTGGTGTTGGCCCTGGCCGTACTGGTGGTCGGCGCCGGTACTTGGACCGCCATCCGACTCCCGGTGGATGTGTTTCCCGACCTCACCGCTCCCACCGTGACGATTCTGGCGGAAGCGCACCAAATGGCCACCGAAGAGGTGGAGACGCTGGTGACGTTCCCGATCGAGACCGCGATGAACGGGGCGCCGGGCGTTCGGCGGGTCCGTTCCTCGACGGCCCACGGCATCGCGGTGATCTGGGTCGAGTTCGGATGGGAGGTAGACATTTTTCGGGCCCGGCAGGTCGTGGCCGAGAAACTCCAAACCGTCTCGAGTACGCTCCCCGCCGGCTTGGCGGCCCCGGTCCTGGCGCCGGTGTCATCGGTGATGGGGGAGATCATGATGGTCGGGCTCCGCGGTCCCGATCCGCAGGCGCTCCGAACGGTGGCCGACTGGACCGTCCGCCGTCGATTACTCTCGGTGCCTGGGGTGGCGCAGGTGATCCCGATCGGGGGCGAAGTCCGCCAGTACCAAGTGATTCCGGACCCGGCCCGGCTTCGGGCGGCCGGGGTCACGCTGGCGGAATTGACCATCGCAACCGGCCGGGCGAGTGCAGTCAGTTCCGGCGGGATCTACGCGGCGTCGGGACAGGAGATCGCGATCCGGGGGCTGGCTCGGGCGCGAACCGCGGAGGACCTCGAGCAGTCGGTGGTCGCCGTCCGGGGCGGGGCGCCAGTGCTGATTGGACAACTCGCCACCGTCCGGATCGGCGCGGCGCCCAAGATCGGCACCGGGTCGATCAAGGCCGAGCCGGGCGTGGTGCTGGCGGTGCAAAAGCAGCCGGGGGCCAACACCCTGGAATTGACCGACCGGGTCGAGGCCGCACTCGCCGACCTCGCTCGTACATTGCCGCAGGGCATCACGATCGAGACCGATCTCTTCCGCCAGGCCGACTTTATCAGCGTGGCGGTTCGGAACGTGACGCTCGCGTTGCGCGACGGCGCCGTCCTGGTCGTGATTGTCCTGCTCGCGTTCCTGGGACGATGGCAGACCACCGCGATCTCCGTGGTGGCCATTCCATTGTCGTTGGCGGTCGCGATCCTCGCGATGGCGGCCTTCGGGATCGCGGTCAATACCATGACGCTAGGCGGACTCGCGATCGCCGTCGGCGTGCTGGTCGACGACGCCATCATCGACGTCGAGAACGTCTTTCGACGGCTTCGCCAATGGCGGGCCGATCCGGGCAGCCGTTCCGCGCTCCGGGTGGTCTATGGCGCGTCTCGCGAGGTGCGGGGCTCGATCCTGTACGCCACCGCCATCATCATCATCGTGTTTCTGCCGTTGTTCTTCCTCCAGAGCGTCGAGGGGCGGTTGCTTCGGCCGCTCGGCACCGCCTACGTGGTCGCCACCTTGGCGTCCCTGGTCGTGGCGATGACCGTCACGCCGGTGCTCTGCTATTTGCTGTTACCGGCCGCGGCGATGGATGCCCGCGAGAGCCGGCTCCTCCAGTGGCTCAGCTCGCGGTATCGATGGACGCTGGCGCGGGTGCTCGACCGGCCGAAGCGAGTGGTGGCCGGGGCATTCGTGGCTTTTGCCGTGACGGTGGCCGCGTTGCCCTACCTCGGGACGGCGTTCCTCCCGGAATTCAATGAGGGGGCGCTGACCATTTCGGTGGTCACCGTCCCCGGGACGTCCCTGGCAGAGGCGGACGCGATCGGCAACCGAGTTGAGCGCCTCCTCCTGGCGGAACCCGGGGTCCGCTCAACCGACCGGCGTCAGGGCCGGGCCGAGCTGGACGAACACGCCCAGGGGTCAAACGCCGCTGAGATCGACGTCACCCTTGAGCCGGACGTCGACCGGGCCGCGCTGTCGGTCGCGCTCCGCCAGGCCTTCTCGGCGATTCCCGGCACCAACATCACCATCGGCCAGCCGATCGGGCACCGGATCGACCACCTGCTCTCCGGAACTCGGGCCAACATCGCCGTCAAGATCTTCGGGCCTGACCTCCACCGGCTCCGCGAACTTGGGAAGCAGGTGCACGAGGCCCTCACCCCGGTTCGGGGATTAGTCGATCTCCAACTCGAGCAGCAAAGCGATGTGCCGGAGCTTCGCATCGATGCCGACCGCGGGGCGTTAGGCCGCCACGGACTCGCCGCCGCCGACCTCGCCGAGACGATCGACGTGGCCCTTGGCGGTGAGCAGGTCGGAGAAATCCTGGAGGAGGGCCGGCGAACCGCGCTGGTCGTGCGCGGCGAGGATCTCCTCCGAGCCGACCCAACCGCCATCGGCCAACTCGCGGTGACGACACCTACCGGCCGCGGCATTCCACTCGGCCAGCTGGCCACGATTCGGATGGACCGTGGGCCCAACACCGTCTCGCGGGAGAACGGCCAGCGGAAGATCGTGGTGCAGGCGAATGTGGCAGGCCGCGACCTCGGTGGCGCGGTGGCCGATATCCAACGGATCGTGGCAACCAAGGTCCGGTTACCCGAAGGCTATCACGTCGAGTATGGCGGACAGTTCGAAGCGCAGCGGGAATCGAGCCGGGTCCTGCTCTCGGTTTCGCTGGTGGTGGGGGCGCTGATCTTTCTCTTGCTGTATTCCGAGTTTCGGTCGGCCCGGATCGCGGCCTTGGCGATGGCCAACCTGCCGCTCGCCTTGATCGGGGGCGTGGCCGCCGTCCTGCTGACCACCCGGATCGTTTCGGTCGCCTCGCTGGTCGGATTCGTCACCCTCTTCGGAATCGCCACCCGGAACGGGATTCTGCTCCTGGCCCACTACCGGCAGCTCAGGCGCCAGGGCGTCCCGTTGCGGGAAGCCGTCGAACGCGGTTCGGAAGAGCGGTTGGCCGCGATCGTGATGACGGCGCTGACAGCCGGTCTGGCCCTGATTCCGCTGGCCCTTGGCGGCGGCAAGCCGGGTAACGAGATTCAGACCCCGATGGCCATCGTCATTCTTGGCGGCCTGCTCTCGGCCACCGCGCTCAACATGTTGGTCGTGCCAGCACTGTATCTCATCGCCGAGCGCCGCTCGGCGGAGTCGTCGTCCCCCGAACACCCTTCAAGGAGTTGACCCATGACGCAGTCTTCTCGGTGCCACCGGGCCCTCGCCACCGGCGCGGCCGCGCTGGCCCTGACCGCGGCGGTGGCCGTTGCGCACGACATGTTCTTGAAACCGGCCCAGTACTTCGTGGCCCCGAACGCCGCGATTCCGACGGTGTTGCTCAACGGCACGTTCGACAAGAGCATGAACTCCATCGCCCGGGTGCGCCTGGCCGATATCAGCATCATGGGGCCGGGCGGGAGGACTCGGATCGACACCACGGCCTGGAATCCGGCCGGCGATACCAGTCACGTCGTCTTCAAGGCCGGCGCGGCGGGCACCTATGTGTTAGGCGTGTCGACCAAGGCCAACGCCATCGAAATGGACGGCAAGGAGTTCAACGAGTATTTGAAGGAGGATGGACTGCCGGACGAACTGGCCCGCCGGGAGAAGGCCGGCGAGTTGGGCACCGAAGCGAAGGAGCGGTACGAGAAACACGTCAAGTCCATCGTCCAAGTGGGCGACACCCGGACCGGTGGCTTCGCGACCGTCCTCGGATATCCGGCAGAAATCGTTCCCCTCGAGAATCCCTACGGCCTCGCCAAGGGCGGAACCCTCCGGGTCCGGCTTTTGGTCGACGGCCAACCGGTAGCCGGCCAGTATGTGACCTTCGGGGCCCGGACCGCGAGCGGCGGGACCGTTGCCGAGCAGGGCCGTCGGTCGGGACCGGATGGGGTGGCCGCGATCCCGGTCACGAGCCCTGGCGTCTGGTACGTCAAGTTCATCAACCTGCGGAGGCTCCCGACCCAGCCCGACGGCGTCACCCACCAGTCGAAGTGGGCCACCCTGACGTTCGGGGCCCGGTAGGGAGCGAGTCCTCCTCAGCCGTTCGATCGATTCCGCCGGCGGCGTCGGACCGGTAGCGTTCCCGTGCGTGCGGGACTCCCCCCGCACCCGGGCTCTGAGGTACCGTGATGACGCCGCACCGATTGATCGGCCCAGCCGAGTCAACCATCGGAGCTACGTCCTCCTCAGCCGGGTGATCGATGGCACCAGCCGCCTTTCCCTTGGTAGCGTTCCTGCTCTATCCGCTCGCGCGGTAGCTGCCACGGTCACTCCTGCACGGGCTGCGCGACCAACTTGAGAGGCATCATGACCATCCAGCGTTTCGCCCGCAACCTAGCCCTACTGCTCAGCGTCGTCATCGTGCCTGGCGTGGTCGCTCAGCGCCCGGCATCACCCGCCAGAATGTCCCAGCATCAGGACAGCACCAAAGACATGAAGGACATGAAAGGCATGCACCCGGGCGGGATGATGGGCGGACCTCATCAGATTCTGGCCATGGCCTACCGGGACAACATCGCCATCTTCGGCCGGGCGCTTCGGGGACATCTCGCGTCATCGGCCACCGTCAACCTCGACTTGGCTCGCCCGGCCGTGGCCGAGATGCGGCGGAGTTTTGACCAAATGAAGGAACACCATCAGGCCCAGATGATGATGGCCGACAACCCCAAGCCGGCTAGGTCGGAACCAATGCAGCACATGGAGACTCATCTCACGGCCTTGGGTGAGCACCTGACCGCGCTAGAGTCCGAGATCAACGGCGCGGCGCCCAATCCGGCAAGAGCATCCGAACATACCGACATGATTCTGAAGGAATGTGCCGGGATGTCGCCGATGCCCGCCAAGGCCACCCCCCCCCACCAGATGCGATGAGGGCCCCATGCACAACAACGGTTTTATGGGCGGCTATGGTCTCTGGCCGATACTCGGCGTCCTGTTGGCCGTCTTCCTGGTCCTCGCGATCGCCAGGATGGTAAAGCAAAAGTGATGGCGCAGGCCAAAGCCCGAGCGCTGGCGATCGCCCTGACGATGGGATGCTCGCCGGGGCCGGGATCCGAGCGGAGCCCGGGGTTGGAACCCGCGACGAACCCAGCCCAAATGGAACGGGTCACTCAGGAACTGGTGGCGCCGCCATTCGTCCCGGCCCACGATCAGGTCGCTATCGGCCCGCCCAAGATCATTCAAATTCGCTTGGTGGTCGCGGAGAAGCTGGTCGACATCGGCCCCGACGGTGCTAGGATCTGGGCCATGTCATTCAACGGCACCGTGCCCGGCCCGCTGATCGTGGTCCACCAGAATGACCAAGTCGAGTTGACGCTGGTCAATCCGGCCACCAACACGCTGATTCATAACATAGATTTCCATGCCGCGACCGGCGCCTTAGGCGGAGCCGAACTGACCCACCTGGGCCCCGGCCAACAGGTGGTGCTCCGGTTCAAGGCCACCAAGGCCGGGACCTTCGTGTATCACTGCGCGCCCGGCGGCCCGATGATTCCGTTCCACGTGGTGTCGGGAATGAATGGGGCCATCATGGTTCTGCCCCGCGACGGTCTCAAGGATGCCGACGGGAAACCGGTCAAATACGACCGAGCCTACTACATCGGCGAGCAGGACTACTACCTCCCCCGTGACGCCAAAGGGAAGTTCCGCCAATATCCGGTACCGGGGGCCGGCATGGCCGACATGATCACCGTCATGAAGACCCTGACGCCGACACACTTGGTGTTCAATGGGGCGGTGGGGGCCCTGACCGGCCCCGCCGCGCTGACCGCGAAGGTCGGCGAGCGAGTGCTATTCATTCACTCGCAGGCAAACCGGGACACCCGGCCGCACTTGATCGGCGGACATGCCGATCTCTTCTGGAGCGGCTCATTCACCGACCGGCCGGCCACCAATCGCGAAACCTGGTTCATCCAAGGTGGGTCGGCCGGCGCGATGATGTATCAGTTCCGGCAGCCGGGCGCCTATGTGTACCTGAACCACAACCTGATCGAGGCCATTCTACTTGGCGCCGCCGCCCAGGTGAAGGTGGACGGCGGGGAGTGGAACAAGGAGCTGATGGAGCAGGTGGCCAAACCGGGCCCGATCAAGACCCCGTGAGCAGGCGTCAGGCGCGGCGGTGGAGGAGGAACATTCGCAGCACCTGGCCGGCGGCATGGGCC
>JANMHX010000079.1:0-2956 GCA_031375485.1 Gemmatimonadota bacterium
CGTGGGGGGCCACTCGGTCGGCGATGACCCTGGTCGTCCGTACCGCCGGCGATCCCCGGGGCCTGGTGAAGGCCGTCGAGGGCCTCATCGTCCGGCGCGACCCGAACCTCCCGATCACCGCGGTCGCGACCCTGGAGGATGTCATGGGGGGCGCCGTGCGGGAGCAGCGATTCACCGCCACCTTGATGGCCGGCTTGGCCATCCTGACTCTGATGCTGGCGGCGATCGGGATCTACGGCGTCATGTCGTATTCGGTGACGAGGCGGAACCAGGAGATCGGGGTTCGCTTGGCGCTAGGTGCCGAGCCGGGTCGGGTCCGCCGTCTGGTGATCGTCGAGGGGATGGTCCCGGCCGTGATCGGGATCGGAGCCGGACTCGCGGCAGCCATGGGCTTGAGCCGGTTTCTCGGTGAGATCCTCTACGGCGTCGGCGCGCTCGACCCACTCACGTTCATGGTCGTCCCGCTGCTCCTCTTCGGCGTGGCGTTAGGCTCGGCGCTCGGACCGGCCCATCGGGCCACTCGGGTCGACCCGGTCGTGGCGCTCCGGCGAGAATAGCCGGGGTCCGATTATGCTTCGCCGATGACCAGTCACTCGCCCATCACCCCCGGTTCGGCCGCCGCGGTCCGGCTTGCGGCCGACGCGATCCAAGACCGCCTCGCCGGTCGCCGTCCCACCGTGGCGATCGTGCTCGGCTCGGGCCTCGGCGGGCTGGCCGAGCGGATTGCCGACCCGGTCCGGATCGCCTATCGGGACATCCCCGGTTTTCACGCCCCCGCGGTCGAGGGTCACAAGGGCGAACTGGTCGTCGGCAGTTTCGGCGGCAAGATGGTGGTGGGGCAGAGTGGTCGGTTCCACATGTACGAAGGCCACTCGGCCGATACCGCGGCGCTTCCAGTCCGCGCCTTCGCGTCGTTGGGGATCCGGACGCTGGTCGTCACCAACGCCGCCGGCGGCGTCAATCCGTCGTTCGGCGCCGGCACCATCATGCTGATCCGAGACCATCTGAATCTGACCGGCCAAAACCCGCTGGTCGGCCCGGCCCGCGAAGGTGAGTCGCGTTTCCCCGACATGTCCGCGGCCTACGACCCCGAACTCCGAACCGCGGCCCAGCAAACCGCCGCCACCCTCGGCATACCCGTGGCGGAAGGCGTCTATGCCGGCCTCCTCGGCCCGAACTACGAAACCCCGGCCGAAGTCCGGATGCTCCAACATCTCGGCGCCGACGCCGTCGGCATGTCAACCGTCGTCGAAGTCATCGCCGCCCGAACCCGGGGCCTCCGCTGCCTCGGCATCTCCCTCATCACCAACTCCGGCGCCGGCATCGGCAAGACCCCGCTGTCCCACGCCGAGGTCATGGAATCCGCCGCCCAAGCCGGCACCACCGTCGCCCGTCTGATCGAATCCACGATCGCCGCCCTGTAGCCGAGTGCCGAGCACCGAGTGCCGAGTGCCGAGCCCCTAAGGTATCGCCCGCCTCCGCGTAATCGCCTCGATCTCCTCGATCTCCCGAGGTACCCCGCTGCTGATCCACTCGAGCCCCTCGGCCGTGATCACGTAGTCGTCTTCGATCCGGACCCCGGTGTTGAGATACCGCGCCACCACCGGCCGGGCCTTGGCGATGAACCGGCGGTTTCTTGGGGTATCGGGGAGAATGTCGAGCTGCTTCTCGCTGATGTAGATCCCCGGCTCGATCGTAAAGGCATCGCCCTTCTTGAAGGTCTTGTCGCCGTAGTAGGCCTGCAGCGGGTCATGGACCTCGAGCCCGATGCCATGACTGATCCCGTGGATGGCAAACAGGGAGGCTTGCTGGCACGATCGGGGGGCCGCCTGGCAATCCACCGGCCAGGGTGGATCGAAGGTGGCCGTGGCTGATTCAATCAGGCCGAGGGCGGCAAGGCCCCGGGCTCGGACATCGAGGGAACTGTCCTGGGCCGCCTGAATCGACATCCCAGGTTTGGAATTCCGCTCGGCCGCCGCTTGGCCATCCCGGACCAGTTGATAGACCGCACGCTGCTCCGATGTGTAGGTTCCGCTCACCGGAATCGTGCGGGTGATGTCGGCCGCATACCCCTGATACTCGGCTCCGGCATCAACCACCACCACCTCGCCCGGGAGGGCCGCCCGCCGGTTTTTCATATAGTGAAGCTGGGTGCCGTTCGGTCCGGCCCCGATGATCGACCCGTAGGAAGGCCGTTCGCCGCCGCCCCGCCGGAAGGCGGATTCGATGATGGCCTGGAGGTCGTACTCATGCATGCCCGGCTCGACCTTCTTCATCAGGTCGAGATGGCCCCGGGCACTGATCTCGGCGGCCTTCCGGATCAGGGCCAATTCAGCGTCGCTCTTCCGGGCCCGGAGCTGATCGACGATCGGGTGGGCATCTTTGACGCTGAGGCCGGGATGGCGCGCCGCGAGCCCCCGCATGAACTGTCCGCCCCGCGTCAGCGAATCCTGCGTGGCAAAATCGCCGGCTTCGAAGTCCCGGAGGGAATAGAAGGGCAAGCCACCGCCCGCCAGAGAATCCGCCACCCGCGCCAAGTCGCCCACGTCCCGGGCCACCAACCCAAATTCGCCGGCCAACGTGCTCGAATCCGGCTCCGCCCCGTAGTAGAGTGCCCGCCGGGGGGTGCTCCGGTTCACGAAGATCGTGCTTCGTTGCCGGCCGCCCTGCACCACCATCACCAAGGCGGCGTCAGCGAATTCGTACCCCGTCAGGTACCGAAAACCAGCCAACTGGTAGAACGGCCCAAAGTCCGTGACCGGCGTCCGGCCCCCAAAGGCCACGACGACCCCATCCCCGATCCGGGCCGCCACCGCATCCCGCCGCTCCCGATACTCAGCCGCCGGGATCTGCGCCCGAACCACCGGCGCCACGCCCAGCCACCCCGCCCCCCGGATTGCCCACCGGCAGGGTGGGCGCCCCCAGGTTGGGGGGGGGGGGGGCGCGGGGGCGGGGG